>JAOZVI010000157.1 GCA_029938265.1 Flavobacteriaceae bacterium
AAAATAAATTTCAATCAAAAAGATTTCTTATTTTTAACCTAAATTAAACAGGATTTTAGACAAACTGCCGTTGGCAAAAAGAAAAATCATGAATCTTTAAACAGAGTATTTTTTAAAGTTATTAATTATGAAGAATATTGGATTGTACGTATTACTAATCATTTTTCTTTTGCTGTTACTTAGTTGTGAAAAAAACGAAATAGATAAAGAGATTAAAAACGAGCCTTATGATAAAACAGTAACTTCAATAACCATTCACGATAATATTGTATGGGTTGGAACATTATCAAATGGTCTTTATAAGCTCAGTGGGGATTCATGGATTAATTACACGACATCAAACGGTTTATTAAGTAATGAAATAACTTCTTTATTATTAGACAATAATGAACACTTATGGGTTGGAACCAAAATGGGGGTTTCTAAATTAGAAGATGAAAATTGGACAAATTTAACAACAGATGACGGACTTTTTAGTAATGATATAAGAAGTTTGGACTGTGATAAAGAAAATAACATCTGGATTGGTTCAAACAGAAATAGAACAACCAAATACGATGGAACTAATTTTACTTCTTATCATGTAAATCCTGAAGCTTCTGGTGATCCAGGAATGGGTCACATTCATACCATAACTTGTGATTTAAAAGGAAATATTTGGATAGGTAGCTGTATAAGTGGTTTATCGAAATTTGATGGTGTAAGCTGGTTCGATTATGTTAATGACCTAAATATCTTTGTTACATCGTCTATTTGTACAGAAGATGGAGATGTATGGATTGGACATATTGGGGGAGCGTATAATTATTTTGATGAAGTTTGGACAAAATATTCTGAAATAGATGGATTAGCTAATCATTGTATACTTTGTATTGATATTGATCAACAATCTAATATATGGGTCGGGACAAAAAAGGGAATCTCCAGATTTGATGGCACTTCATGGACAAATTATACTGTTGATAATGGTCCTTTTAATGATTATGTTTCAAGTTTGGCTTGTGACCGCGATGGTTCAATTTGGATAGGTAATAACAATGGACTAATAATATTTACACCTAATCTGTAATAAGTGCCAGTTGCTAATAACTAAGTATTCGTCTCGGCGATAACCCATAGATTGTAATATCTCAAAAAAATAAGACAATTTAGAAGTAGATAAATATATTAACTATAAACTACAAATTTTAAATATATTATGAAAACAAACAATGTAGAATTAATGAAATCAGCTAAAGAATCTCTAAAAGGAAAATGGGGATTAGCTATAGGTACATTTCTTGTTTATGGTCTGGTAATAGGAGGACTTGAACAAAGCGCTGAACATTATTCATTATTATCACTGATTTTACTATTTATATCGGGTCCGCTTGCTGTAGGGATGTCAGTATTTTCATTAGAATTAGCGAGAAATAACGAGGCCAGATTTGAGCAGATCTTTGAAGGTTTTTATAGCTTAAAAACTTCGATAATAGCCTATCTTTTAGTTGTATTATTTATATTTTTATGGGCGTTATTGTTGATTATCCCGGGAATAATTGCGGCCATATCTTATTCGATGACCTTTTATATAATTGCTGAAGATAGTGCTATTGAGCCTATGGAAGCAATTGATAAAAGTAAAAAAATGATGAATGGCTATAAGTTGAAATATTTCTATTTAGGATTAAGACTTTTTGGATTGGCTTTACTTTGTATTTTAACTTTAGGAATCGGGTTTTTGTGGTTGGTACCTTATGCCCATGTTACAACTGCAAAATTTTATGATGATATTAAAGATAATAATGTGCAGATAAGTGAATTTTAAAAAGGAATATGCATAGTTGCAGCTTCTCACCGTATAGCATGTTTTTAGAAATTAACAATAAATAAATTGATATTTGGCGGGGTGTACGTGAAACTAATGGAGATCTAATGTTGTTAATTTAAAACTTTTCTTATTGCTTCTTCAGCTAAAGGTGACATTAGCTGATATCCTTTTTTATTAGGGTGAACACCATCATAAGTATATTCATCTTTTAAGCCATTTTTTTGATCGACCATAGGTGTGAAATAATCAAGATATTCGATGCCATTTTTAACAGCATAATTCTTAATAAGTTCATTTAGTTTTATAATCTTTTCAGATGGATTAAGTCCGGTTCTCCACGGAAAATCATAAGCCGGTATAACCGATGAAAGTATTACTTTTATTCCGTTAGATTTTGCCAGTTCAGCCATCGAAAAAATATTACCACTGATTGTTTTTAGAGTTGTGGGGCCTGTGTTTCCTGCTATATCATTTGTTCCTGCCAAAATAACCACAACTTTAGGTTTGAGATCAATTACATCAGCTCTAAATCTGATCAACATTTGCGGTGTTGTTTGTCCGCTGATACCGCGATTGATATAAGATTTTTTAGAGAAAAATTCCGGACACATACTACCCCAACTTTCTGTAATCGAGTTGCCCATAAAAACAATGCGGTTTTTGTTGGAAGAAGTTAAGCTGAGTTTTTCGTTTTTACTTTTATAATGGTTTAAGTTCGCCCAGTCTTGAGCATAAGAAAATTCTATCATAATAATTGATAATAAGATGATACTGATATTGATTTTTAAATTATTCATTTTTTGTTGTTATAAATATTTATATATTTTTTATCCAATTCTGGCGAGTCTTTGTATTTTACTCTCAGTTCTTTTAATTCTTTTTTTAATTTGTTGACAGTTGATGCATAAGCAGGATCATTATAAACATTGTTCATTTCGTTTGGATCTTTTAAACGGTCATATAACTCCCATTCATCAACATCATAATAAAAATGAAACAATTTAAATTCTTTAGTAACAATTCCGTAATGGCGCTTAACCATATGTACACTTGGATATTCGTAATAATGATAGTATACGGCATCTCTATCCCATTTCCCCTTTTCTCCTAAAAGAAGTGGCATCAAACTTTCTCCCTGCATATCACCAGGTGATTCAATACCTGCTGCTTCTAAAAATGTTTGTGCGAAATCAAGATTTTGAACCATCTCATTTTCTACAGAACCGGGTTTTATATTATTTGGCCATCTCACTATCAAAGGAGTTTTGAAAGATTCATCATAAATAAATCTTTTGTCAAACCAGCCGTGCTCTCCTAAATAAAACCCCTGATCTGAGGTATAAACCACAATTGTATTTTCTGCCAATCCACTTTTCTCTAAATAATCTAACACTCTGCCAACATTGTCATCTACTGAAGAAATACAAGCCAGGTAATCCTGCATATATCGTTGATATTTCCATTTCATTTTTTCTTCATCAGTCATGTTTGGCCAGTTCTTTTTAAAGAAATTATTAATTGAATCTAATACTGGCTCATACTGTGCTTTTTGTTTAGCATCAGCACGTCCGTAAGGTCCATAAAAACTATTTTTATACTCTTTTACATTTGGTCTCACATTTCCCATTTCAGCCAAAGTCTCAGGCCTTATTTTACTGTCATGGCTATACATCATATGGTATAATAAATTCATCTCTGCTGTTTTAGCTGCTGTTCCACGGTTTTTGTAATCATCAAATAATGTGGTAGGTTCAGGAAATGTTTTGGTAGAGAATTCTTTAAATTTTTCCGGACTTGGCCACCAGGGGCGATGAGGTGCTTTATGAAGATACATCATCATAAATGGTTTATCCGGATCTCTATCTTTTTTAAGCCAGTTTATGGTGAGATCTGTGATAATATCTGTTACGTAACCCTGAATAGTTGTATCTCCTTTTTTAGTAATAAAATCAGGGTTGATATAATGACCCTGCCCCGGTAATATCATAAATTCATCCACTCCTTTTGGATTATTTCCAAAATGAAGTTTACCAAACATTGCTGTTTCATAACCATTCTTTTGGAATATTTGTGGGAAAGTAACCTGAGTTGTATCAAATGGCATACGATTATCAATTTTGCCATTGATATGCGTATGTTTTCCTGTAAGAATAGTTGCCCTTGAAGGAGCACATATTGAATTTGATACACAGGCATTGCTAAATAACATGCCTTCATCAGCTAAACGGTCAATATTTGGTGTTTTTATTAACTGACTACCATAAGCACTAATTGCCTGATAAGCATGGTCATCTGACATGATAAATAAAATATTTGGCCTTTTTGAAGATGCTTGTTTTTTATTAGGCTCTTCTACTTTTACATTTTGACAGGATGCAAAGACAATAATTAGAAGTAAAAAAGTTAATGAAATTCTTAATTTATTTTTTTTTGACATTTTGTTCTTTATTTTATACTACTCTTTATATTTACCTTGATTGGATAAATTTCATTTACAAAAGTAAGTAATAAAATAGAGGAAACAAGTCTGTTTTTCCGATAGATAAGTTGGATACTTATTTCTATAACTGTATTTATTGATGTCATTCTTTTGCTTATAATGTCAATATCATTTCATTAGCTTTATTGACAACTTTCTCGATTATCCATTTTTGTTTATTATAAAATGTGTTGGGTAAGTATGAATATTCAAGACGTTTTCCATAAGATCTTTTTGGTTGGGAATAATTGGGACTATTGTAATGAGTGCAAATTTGTAAATCAAAAAAATAGAGAAAGAAAAACGAACGCACACCGAGTATAATTAATTGCTAGTGTAAGAAAACCCTCGCGGATTTTCTATTCGGTTTGTTTTTACTAAATTAGTTGCTTAAATCACGCAACTATATACAAACACGTTATCTGAAATTTTAACACAAGAGAACTAAATGAAGCAAATTATTTCAGTATTAATTTTATTTCTTCTTTTTTCATGTGAAGACAAGCAGTCTCAAAAATCAACTTTAGTGATTGATTTGAGTTCTGATATTGTTATTCCAAAACATTATATAATAACAAAAACCAATGAACAGATTATTATTGATGGAATAGGAAAGGAATCCAATTGGAAACGGGCTTTATTTTCTGATTCATTTATTGATATTGAAGGGGTGAAAACACCTAAGTACGATACAAAATTCAAAATGCTTTGGGATGAAAATTACCTATTTGTTTATGCTCAAATGGAAGAGCCCCATGTTTGGGGTTATTTAAAACAACGCGATACTATTATATATTATAA
>JAOZVI010000040.1 GCA_029938265.1 Flavobacteriaceae bacterium
CAATAATTTCTTGCAATTTTAAAGAGGTTTTATTAATCATTTCAGGTGCAATTTCAGCATTTACAAACTGTTCTTCAATTCCTGATTTTTTCTTTTCTAAACTGGCGATCTCTTTTTCAAGTTTATTAAATTCCCGTTTTTCTAAATAAGATAATTGACCTTCTAAGGGGGCTGTTTTTCTAGAATCTTCTTTTTTGACATTTTTCGTAATTACAGGATTCGAATCTTTATAAATTCTATAATCAGAATAGTTTCCAGGGAAACCAGTTATTTTTCCAGCATTTTCAAAAATAAAGAGGTGATCAATAATTTTATCCATAAAATATCGATCGTGAGAAACTACCAATAGATTTCCCGGAAAATCCAATAGAAAATCTTCTAAAATATTTAATGTAACAATATCCAGATCATTGGTTGGCTCATCTAAAATGATAAAATTTGGATTTTGAATTAAAACAGTGCATAAAAATAGACGTTTTAACTCGCCTCCTGATAATTTTTCAACAAAATCATATTGTTTTTTATTGTCGAATAAAAACCTTTCCAACAATTGTCCGGCACTGATCTTTCTCCCCTTGGTTAATGGAATATATTCACCAAACTCTTTGATGACGTCAATAACTTTTTGACCTTCATTTATTTGAATACCACTTTGAGTATAATAACCAAATTTAACCGTTTCGCCGATAACTACTTTCCCAGAATCAATGGGAATATTTTCTGTAATGATATTTAAAAAGGTTGATTTTCCAGTTCCGTTCTTGCCAATAATTCCTATTCTTTCTCCTCGTTTAAAAACATAATCGAAATTACTAATAATTAGTTTTTCATCAAAAGACTTGTTGATATGATGCAACTCAACAATCTTACTCCCCAAGCGTTCCATATTAATCTCTAATTGTATTTTATGATCTTTTCTTCTTTGAGATGCCTTTTCTTTGATCTTATAAAAATCATCTATACGAGATTTTGATTTGGTGGTACGAGCTTTGGGTTGACGACGCATCCAATCTAATTCTTTTGTAAATAAATTTTTTGCTTTATCAACAACAAGGTGTTCATGAGCAATTCGTTCTTCTCTTTTTTGTAAAAAATAGGAATAATTGCCTTTGTATCTATACAGGTTTCCCTGATCTAATTCCATGATCTCATTACAAACTCGTTCTAAAAAATAACGGTCATGGGTAACCATAAAAAGGGTTAACTTTTCTTTTATTAAAAATGATTCAAACCATTCAATCATTTCCAGATCTAAATGGTTTGTGGGTTCATCTAAAATTAAAAGATCTGGTTTATTTAATAAAACAACTGCGAGTGATAAACGCTTTTTTTGACCCCCTGAAAGTGTAGATACTTTTTTATCTAATTCATTTAATTTTAATTTAAAAAGAATTTGTTTGTATTCTGTTTCAAAATCCCAGGCATGATTTTGCTCCATCAATTCAAATGCTTTTTGATAGGTTTCACTATCTTCAGGATTTTTTAAAGCATTTTCATACTGTTCAATTATTTTTAATATTTCGTTATCCGAATTAAAAATAGTTTGCTCAATGGTTAAATTTTCATTGAGATTTTCTTTTTGCGATAAGTAGGCTATTTTTAAGCCTTTACGGGAAATAATTTGTCCACTATCAGGAGTGTCAACACCTGCAATAATATTTAGCAGTGTGGTTTTACCTGTTCCGTTTTTTGCAACAAGAGCAATTTTTTGATCTTTATTTATTCCAAAAGAAAGATTTTCAAATAAGACTCTTTCTCCATAAGATTTTGAAATATTTTCAACTGACTGGTAATTCACTAAAATGGTTTTTTGCAAAGTAAATTAAAATTCAGTCAAACCAGCATGATAATATGTTTTTATCAGGTATTTTGTAGAAAATTTATAATAAAAAAGGTCGCCTGTATTAGACAAGCGACCTTTAAAAAATGTTTTAAAGATATTACAGCTTTTTTATTTTAATATTTCTAAACCAAACATCATCACCATGATCTTGAAGTCCGAAATACCCTTTTGAAGCAACATCAGCCCAATCAGGATTTAAACCTGGAAATTTACTACCAGCAACAAGTTTATTCCATTCTGGTGTCCATAAATGATATTCTAAAACAATTACCCCATTCTGTTTGTGGACTACAGTCCCTTTATAAACTGTAATCTCAATTTTATTCCATTCACCAACAGGTTTTGCATTTTGTGGTTTAGCAGGAATCAAGTCATAAAGTGAGCCTGCCTGACGATTACCATCTGTACCCAATTTAGCATCAGGGTGCTTTTGATTATCCAATACTTGCATTTCTGGAGCTGTTTTCCAAATATAATCAAGCTTTTCTTCACCTAGATAAAAAATTCCCGAATTACCTCCTTCAGAGATCTTCCATTCCAGACTTAAAGTAAAATTTTGAAATTGTTTATCATAAATAATATCACCACCTTCTTTACTTCCTGCTTCTCCGCGACCTGAACCTATCATATGGATAGTTCCGTCAATAATTTGCCATCCAGAAGGAAAATGATCTAGTTTATATCCTCTCCAACCTTTTGATGTTTTACCATCAAAAAGCAAGATCCAACCATCATTAATTTCTGCTTGTGACAAAGTATTCATTGCGACTGCTTTTGAAGCCTCTGTTTTATTCTTAGTAGAATCTTTTGATGTTTTACATGCTGCAATCATTGTAAAAATTGCCAGACTAAAAATTATAATTTTTGTTTTCATTAATATTATTTTTAAAATTTATTTTATTTCAATTATTTAGGCATGTCCGGTAATTTCCAACCATCTCTATAATCATGTTTGATCAATTCAGCTGCAAATGCTTTTGCGCTAACAGGATCTGTATAATCTTTGTTAAATGTAGGATGACCGTCATGAATTTTGAAATTGTCTTTTTCAACAATTTTTATTTTTTCACTGTCATTAATATTTGTGAAGGCCATTTTTTCACCATCCCAATTCAATTTTTTGTTTAAAGTTTGCAATCTAACTGCTAAAACACCCATAACAACCATTTCATTAAATGGACCAGCTTCACTAAATGGAGAAGCAGTTTCTACACGATTTGCAGGATTTTCTTTACATGCTCTAATCCAGTCTTGTTCATGTGAAACATCAATTCTACGTCTAAATTTAGGGGCATTTGGTTTTCTTCCTGATAATAACCAAGGATCTTTACCATAACAACCAGCAACTAAGGTATCTTTTTCACCATGGAATATCACAGCGCCTCCAGAATTATTCATATTCTTGCCATCTGGCCACCCTTTAGGTTTATCAGGTTGTAAACCACCATCATACCAAGTTACCTCTGTTTCGGGTAAATTCATTTTCATTTTTTTATTTGGACTACGTTTAGGGAATGTCAATGTAACTTTCTCTGCATTTGGAGGAGAATCTGAAAGTAATAAGGTAGAGCTCCCCTGTGCTTGGGTTGGATATCCTAGATCTAATCCAACAAAAACAGGATGTAAAATATGACAAGCCATGTCGCCCAATGCTCCTGTTCCATAATCCCACCATCCACGCCAGTTCCATGGTGTATAAATTTCATTATATGGTCTCATTTTTGCCGGACCAGTAAACAGATCCCAGTCTAGAGTATTTGGTGCAGTCATTGCTTCAGGCCGAGGAAGACCTTGAGGCCAAATAGGCCGGTCAGTAAAAGCTTCTACTCTAGAAACTCCACCAATTTCATTATTAGCCAACCACTCAGTAGTTAAATTAACGCCTTCACCTGATGCTCCTTGATTACCCATTGAAGTGGCTACTTTGTATTTTTTGGCAAGGTTGGTTAATAACCTTGATTCATATACCGTATGTGTTAATGGTTTTTGTACATAAACATGTTTTCCCATAGTAATGGCATTTGCAGCAACTATAGCGTGGGTATGATCTGCAGTAGCAACAACAACAGCATCTATTGATTTACCCATTTCCTCATACATTTTTCTAAAGTCCTTATATTTTTTTGCTTTTGGATAATGCTTAAAAACTCTATCTGCATATTTCCAGTCAACATCACATAATCCTATAATGTTTTCAGTCTCCATTTGTTTAAGATTGCTAAAACCCATACCGCCGATACCAACACCAACAATGTTTAATTTATCACTTGGAGCTTTGTGACCTAAGCCACTTACAGCAAATGACGGAACAATAGTAAATCCCGCTGTTGCAGTTAGTGTTTTACCAATGAAATTTCGACGAGATATTGATTCTTTTTTATTTTTTCTCATAATGTAATAATTTAAAAAAATGGGTTATAAAACGAAATGTTTATTTAGGTTAAAAAAATGTGAATCCCAAAGTTATAATTTTAATTCATATTTTAAACTAAAAATGGAATTAAAAATCTCATTAATTTATATTTGGTTTAATAAAACGAAAAAGGTCGATTGTTATAAAAACAATCGACCTTTAACAAAATTAAGTAAAGTTATTACTAACCCTTGAATTCATTTATAAATTCTTTCTGATATTTTTCCCAATCTTCTTGAGTTGTAATTGTTTTATGTGAATCATTTAAAAAGAGTTTTAAATATAATTCCAATTGACCTGGAGTTTTATATCCGGGTAAAGGAACAATTGGATCTCCTTTTTCATCGAAAAACATTATCGTTGGATAAGCTGTAATTTGAAAGGCTTGTGCCAACTCATGTTGAGAATTTCGTCCGGTTTGACCTGGAACAAAGTTTGGATTTTTTAAAACTTGTCCTTTATATTCAATAACGTCGTTTCCTTCTGCATTAAATTTTACTGCATAATAATTTTTATTTACATAAGCTACAACATCCGGATTTTGGAAAGTGTTTTTATCAAGCATTTTACATGGTCCACACCAAATAGTGTAGGCATCCATCATAATCTTTTTTGGATTTTTTGATTGAGCAGCGATAGCCTCTTCAAAAGTCATCCAATTAATTTCTTTTTCTTGCGCCTGAGCAGTTAATGAAAAAATAAAAATTGCCAAAATAATTAAAATATTATTTTTCATGAATGTAATTTTTTTAGTTCCTAGATATTGCTTTGTTGCAATAATCGCGGCAAAATTACAAAAACTCATCTAAAAGTTTTGTTAAAATCAGTTTTTATGTAACAATGGTTACTTTTTTATTTATCAATTCCGTGCATCATGCGTTTAATAGGCTTATTAAGACTCAACATAACCAAACCTGCGACAAATGGAATAATTGTAAAGATCAGGAAAAATCCTGAAAAACCTATATTTTCTGCTATTCCATCAGAATATTCAGCCATAATAGAGGCCAATTTTCCAGCTAATCCAGTAAATACATACCAGATTCCAAATAAGAAACCAAGCATTCGTGCCGGTGCTAATTTACTTACATATGAAAGTCCTACTGGTGATACCGACAATTCGCCCATTGTATGTAAAAGGTAGGCCAATAACAACCATACCATACTTACAGAAGCTGTTTCTGCTCCTGGCGGAATACTTGATGCACCTATTGCCAACATGCCAAAACCAGCAGCTAATAAAGTTAAACCTCCAAAAAATTTCTGAGGTCCTGAGAATTTGTATTTCTCCCAAAATTTGGAATAAAGTGGTGCCAAAGAGATAATAAATACAGGATTAAGAATTTGAAACCAAGATGTATCTACCAAAGCAGATGTGCCGGTTATTTTATCATAAACCCTATAGATAACCAAGCCCCAAATAATTATAAAACTAATAGAAGTAAACAGTATGGTCAAAGGATATTTTTTAATAATTGCTTTCCCCAATTTATAAATTACCCAGGTTAAAACCAACATAGGTGCAATTGACAGAATAAAATCAATAATTTTATAAAACGATCCCCAGTTACCTGCCAGAGTTCTGTTGGTATAGTCTCTTGCAAAGATATTCATTGTAGTACCCGCCTGTTCAAAACTTGCCCAAAAGAATATCACAAAAAAGGCAATGATAAAAACTACTTTTAGTCGGTCTTTTTCTACGGTTTGAAAGCGTTGTAATCGAGAAACTCCTAAAATGATAAAAACAACCAAAGACAATAAGAAAAATATGGTTGATAGATCAACTGATATAGATGAACCAAAGGCATCAAATGAAAATAAATTTTGAGTTAAAAAATGTTTTCCTCTTGTTATAACAGAAAATAAACCATCAACTATCCAAGAAATTCCTAAAAATCCGCCTATGGCTACAATTAACAGATCCTTTTTTGTAAAAGGAACATCTTGTTCTTTTTCTTCCTTTGTTAAATTGGCATCCTTGGATTTAGGTTCTGAAGCAGCTTTACCAAAAACTTCTCGTGCAAAATAAAACTGTAACAGTCCAAAAAACATAAAAATACCTGCTAGACCAAAACCCCAGGTCCAACTAAAAGTTTCACCAATCCAACCAACAAGTAATGTACCGATAAAAGCTCCTGAATTTACACCCATATAAAAAATGGTATAAGCACCATCTTTCTTCTCGCTTTGAGGCGGATACATTTTCCCTACAATTGATGACATATTAGGCTTAAACAAACCTGTTCCTAAAACGATCAACATCAAACCCAAATAAAAGACAAATTTTAGATCTATACCCATTTGCAGATCAGATATTGCCATAGAAGCGTGCCCTAAAGTTATGATTGAAGCACCAACAATAACTGTTTTTACATGGCCCCATTTATTATCAGCTAACCAACCACCGAGCAATGGCATAAAATAAACCAACATCACATACCAGCCATAAAGTGCATAGGCTTCACCTCTGCTCCAACCCCAGCCATCATCACTGATTTTTGCAACTAAAAATAAAATCAATAAAGCACGCATACCGTAGTAAGAAAAACGTTCCCACATTTCAGTAAAGAATAATACAAATAAACCTATTGGATGCCCTAATATTTGTTGTTGATCTTTTTCTTGAATGTAATCTGACATAATATTGTTTTAGAAATTATGAATTTATAGTTTGTTTTTAAAGTCAAAGGTTTTAAACATATTCTTTATTCTTAATAAGATAATCTTCTTCATCTTCAGCACCATGCGTAAGATCATCTAATTTTTTCCGGAATAACATCACAAATAATCCAAATAAAATACAAAATACAGCAATTCCTGTAAAGATATAAAATTCACCATAATGTGAAGCAGATTCGCCAAGCAAACCTGCCAGTTTATTACCGATACCGGTCATGGCAAAATATACTCCCATCATGATAGAAGCGTATTTTACAGGAGCTAGTTTTGTAATAAAAGATAGTGCTACAGGTGATAAACTCAACTCCCCAAATACATGAAATAAATATGCCAAAACTAACCAATACATAGCTGAAGAACCTTCCTTTTCAAATTGGATGGATGCAGCAGACATAAATAAAAATCCGATTCCCATGATAATAAGTCCTGTTAGCATTTTAAAAATTGATGAGGCGTTTTTACCTTTTAGTTTACGATTGGCCCAATATCTGGCTACTGATGTGCCAATAATAATAATAAAAAATGCTGCTAAAGACTGGAACCAGGAGGCAGGAACTTCCATTCCCATAAACACACGGTCTGTTTTTTCAAGAGCATAAAGATTTAACAAACCACCAGCTTGTTCATAAGCACCCCAAAATATAACAACCAATAAAAATGAAAGAAGCAATACAATCACTCTATCTTTTTCTATTTTAGTAAGTGGTTTATTCAGTACTTTTTTATCCATTTCTTTCGTGGAATCACCAATAAAATTCCCAACTTCTTTTAAATAGGGTTGTCCAAAGTAATAGATCAGCATTCCAAAAGCCATACCTATTCCTGCCAGGGCAAATCCGTAATGCCAGCCAATTTTTTCACCTACATAACCTACAATGATACTTGATAGAAATGCACCAATGTTGATACCTATATAAAAAATGGTAAAACCTTTATCTCTTCTAATATCTCTCTTTTGATAAAGTCCACCCACCATAGTTGAAATGTTTGGTTTTAACATTCCTACACCCAAAACAATCAATACCAGGCCAGTATAAAATGACCACATATCTTGAAATGCCAGGATTGTATGCCCTGCTATCAACAAAAATCCACCATACATTACAGCTTTTTTTTGTCCTAAGTATTTATCAGCAATATAGCCTCCTGGAATTGACATTAAGTAAACAAACATAGTGTACCAGCCATATAATTTTAAAGCTTCCATATTTGACCATCCTAAACCGCTATTTTCATTGGTTGTTTTTGCTACCAGATACAGGGTTAATATAGCACGCATTCCATAGAAAGAAAAACGCTCCCACATTTCGGTTATAAATAACACATATAAACCTGTTGGATGACCAAATAGTTGATTTTTAATCAAAGGGTTATTAGATGTTATTCCTTGCATAAAATGATTTAAGTGAAAAGATATAAAAAAAACGCTTCTAATAAATTTTAGAAGCGCTTAATCCTTGATTAATTTTTTAAGATGAAATTTCTTGTTTTTCTTTTGGTTTGATAACTAGAGTATCATAAATAAAAAGTGCAAGTATTGTAACGACACCTATTCCAACAATAACCCACCAAATTTTATTGGGTTGATAAGTATCCCAAATAAACTGAGTCATTTCATTTTGTGTCATATTTAATTTTTCTGATGCCAAAGCAAAGTAATCATTTTTAGTAAATTCTTTTGAAATTTCAGGCATATCTAAAGTTCTTTTGCTCATCTCTCCTTGTAATAAAGTAAGCTTATCAGACCATGCTTGATATAAATTACCAGAAACAAAAGTTGTAAAAAAATTACCAACAAAAACAGGTACAAAATATGTTCCCATATATAAAGCTTCTTTTCCTTTAGGAGAAATTAAAGCAATAAAAGATGAAAAAGTTGGGTTTGTCATCATTTCACCAATAGCAAAAATAACAATACCCAAAATTGTGTAAAGTCCGTTACCAGTATAAAAAGTAATTCCGATTCCTATTGCAGCAATTATAAATCCTGTGATCATTGCACTTACATGGCGCATTTTTAAAACATAATAAGATACTAATAATTGTAAAAGTACTATTGAACCGGCATCAATATTAATTAACATTTCAGGATTAACAGATGTACCTCCACCACTCATAAAACTTGCTAACCAGGGAGAGACACTAGCGATAGAATCATGTAAAGCAGCAGTATCAATCCAATCCTCAATAAAAGTAGGTAAAGTATAGAATAACTGATTAAACATAGTCCAAAAACCTACCATAATAACCAAAAGGACAGTTAATTTAGTATCTTTTAAAGCTTCCCAAATATTTTTAAAGGAACTTGATAAAGCTTCTCCAAGTGATTCTTCACTTTTAACTCTATCGGGTTCTTTAAAGAAAAAGATAACGATTAATAAGTTAATAAATATTACAAGTGCAGCCTGAATAAAAACAATTTTCCAACCGTATTGTGTTCTTAAAGTTGATGAAAAAGCGGGTCCGATAAACCCACCGATATTTACCATCATATAAAAGATACCAAATCCTAAAGTTGAGTTTGATTCATCAGTTGATTTGGTAATTATAGCAGAGGCTACTGGTTTAAAGATGGCTGCTCCAACAGCAACATAAAGGAAAACTAGAAATACTGTTGAATAAGAGGTCACTTCCCCCATAAAATAATAGCCGGTAATTAGCATAACATAGGCAATGATCAACGATAGCTTATACCCAATCTTATCAGCTACAACACCGGTAAAAAGGGGTAATAAATATAAAATTGCTGTCACAAACCCCATTATTTGGCCTTTTTCAGTATGGGTAAAACCCAATGCGCCTTCATCGGTTGAACCGGTTAAATACAATGCTAAAACAGCAAAAAGGCCATACCATGCCCAACGCTCAAAAAGTTCCATAATACTGGCAACCCAAAAACTTTTAGGGTAAGAACCCATAACCTGGAAAAATGATTTTTTTTCTTTACTCATAATTATTATTTAATGATAAACCCTGTCAATAATTTAACAGGGTTTAAATATTTATTTAATTTAATACTTTCATTATAATTAATGTATTCCTTTCATTGCTTTGTTTAATAGCGGAGAGATCAAAAACAATAATATGGTTGATCCAAGCATTAGCATCATGATAAACGGGTACAATTCAAAATCGTATTTTTTCAAAATCCCTTCTAACATTCCTGCTAAATAATTACCTGCGGCAAAACTTGCCATCCACAATCCCATCACCACTGAAACCAGTTTACCCGGAGCAAGTTTAGTGATCATTGATAAACCTATTGGCGAAAGCATTAACTCCCCCATAGTTAATAGAACATAAACACCAACCAACCAGAAAGGAGAAACCAAATCACCTCCTTCAGCAGCATGTGAAGCTTGTGTCATAACCCAAAAAGCAACAGTTGCCAGTGCCAAACCAATAGCAAATTTTATTGGCGTTCTTGGATTCCACCCTTTTTTATCTAACCATATCCATAAACCAGCAAATAATGGAGCTCCAATAAGAATTGCCAGAGAGTTTACATTTTGAAACCAGGTTGCCGGCATTTCCCAACCAAACATCATTCTATCTGTATTATCTTTTGCAAATAAACTAAAAGTACCTCCTGCTTGTTCGAAACCAGCCCAAAAAACCACATTAAATATTGCTAAAACAATGATTACAGCCATTCTGCTCCATTCTTCAGCGCCATTAGTTCCTTTGGCAATAACCCAACCGAGACCTAAAATAATTGCTGTAAATCCTACATACGTTATAATTGTGGTAACTGAATCGGGTAAATAATCCCAAATATTCATTAGAACAATCGTTCCAACTACCAGACCAATAACCCAGATAAAAACATCTCTCCAGTCTTTTGGTCCAATTCTGAGTCTGTCTTTTGAAGCTTTTGGTGGTAACCCATGGTGTTCTAAAGTAGTTTCTCTAGCATTTAGCCAAATAACACTTATTACCATACCTATACCTGCTGTTAAGAAACCCCATCCCCAATCAACATTTTCTCCTAATCCACCTGCGATAAAAGTACCTAAAATTGCTCCTAAATTAATTCCTAAATAGAAAATATTAAAAGCCGAATCTTTCATAGGATCATTATCATCATAGAATTCTCCAACAATTGTAGAAATATTAGGTTTAAAAAACCCGTTACCGAGAATCAATACTCCCAATCCAAAATGGGAAACAAATGTTCTAAATTCCGGATCCCATTGATGCATAAAAGCACCAGTAGCCAAAACAAATTGACCAATTGCCATTACCAAACCACCAATATATACTGTTTTTCGTTGACCTAATAAATTATCGGAAACCCAACCACCTAAAATTGGTGTAAGATAAACGAGTCCGGTAAATATTGCATAAATTTCAAGGGCAGCTTGACGATCTAATCCAAACCCTCCATTTACAACAGTAGCTGTTAAATAAAGAACCAATAATGAACGCATTCCATAATAACTGAACCGTTCCCACATTTCTGTTGCAAAAAGTGTATAAAGCCCTTTTGGGTGGCTTTTTCTAAAAGTAGTTTCTTTCATAATATTAAAGGTTTTTTATAGTTGAGCTAAATTTAAACTAATATTTAAATTGTTGAATATTTTTTTCTTGAGTTATATCAAATGAATTGTCGATAAAAGTAGTCATTTTTTTATAAAGATGTAATCGTGTATTTTTTCCTTTATAAATTCCATGTGCTCTATCAGGATAAACCATAAACTCAAACTGTTTATTAGCTTCAACCAAAGCATTTATCATTCTGGCAGAATTTTGATAATGTACATTATCATCACCCGAACCATGAACCAATAAATAATCACCTTTTAGTAAATGAGCATAATTTAAAGGTGAATTTTGATCATAACCACTAGCATTTTCCTGAGGAGTTTGCATATATCGTTCAGTATAAACCGAATCATAAAAACGCCATGAAGTAACCGGGGCAACGGCAATAGCCATTGAAAACACATCAGCACCTTTGGTTATTGCTAAAGAACTCATATACCCACCATAACTCCAACCCCATATACCGATTCGTTTTTCATCGATGTGTTTTAATTTTCCTAATTCTTTTGCGGCTTCAATCTGGTCTTCAATTTCAAATTTCCCTAATTCTTTATAGGTAACTTTTTTAAAATCCCGACCTTTAAATCCAGTTCCTCTTCCATCAACGCAGGCTATGATTATACCTTTTTGAGCCAACATCATATACCAGTAATCATTTCTACCATACCAGCTATTTCTTACACTTTGCGAACCAGGACCGGAATACTGATTCATAAAAAGTGGATATTTTTTATTTGGGTCAAAATCAGGAGGTTTGATCATCCACATATTAAATTCTCCATTTTTGGTTTTAATTGTAGAAAATTCTTTTTTTGATACATTAAAATGGGTAAGTTTTTCGGCTAAATTGAGGTTATTTTTAATTTCTTTAAGTTCTTTACCGGAAATGGCATCGTTTAATGTATAAACTGTGGGTGTATTTGAATTTGAAAAAGTATTGATAAAATAATGAAAACTATTACTAAAAGCAGCGCGGTTTGTGCCAATTTTATCACTGAGTTTTTTCTTATTCTTACTATTAATTTCTATAGAATAGATACTTCGGTTTATTGAACCTTCTTCAGTAGATTGATAAAATATTTTATTGGTTTTGTCATCAAAACCATAATATGAAGTTACCTCCCAATCTCCCTTTGTAACCTGATTTTTTAATTTTCCCTTACTGTCATAATGATAAATATGATTAAATCCATCTTTTTCACTTGTCCAGATAAAACTATTATCTTTCAAAAAAGTAAGATTATTTGTTATATCAATATAGGCAGCATCTTTTTCGTTTAAGATCAATTGATTTTTTAATGAATTCCCATCAACAAAAATCAAATTCAAGTTGTTTTGATGACGATTTAAAGATGTTACGGCTAAAGTATTGGGTTCTTTTGTCCATTGAATTCTTGGAATATAATACTGTTTTAAACTTCCTAAATTTACTTGATTACTTTTTTGAGTCTTTAAATTGTAGATATGCAAGCTGATTTCAGAATTATTTTCACCTGCTTTTGGATATTTAAAAACCTGTTGATCTGGATATAATTCTTTTCCATAAATATCCATTTTATATTCCGGTACTTTACTTTCATCAAATCTAATAAACGCAATTTTATCAGAATCACCATTCCAGTCAAAGGCTCTTACAAAAGAAAACTCTTCTTCATAAACCCAATCGGTTATTCCGTTTATAATTTTGTTGATCTCTCCATCAAAAGTAATTTGCGTAATTTTAGATGTATTCAGATCTTTAACATACATATTGTTTTGATAAGCAAAAGCAACTTTTTTACCATCAGGAGAAAAAGTAGGTTCCTGAATTTTAAACTCTGTTATTAGAGCAAGTTTTTTACTGGAAATATCATAAACATAATAATCGCCAACTTTAGAATGACGAAAAATTCTTTCGGTATCTTTTCCAATAATGATCTTTGTTTCATCTTCACTAAAACTGTAATCTTCAAATGATTTTATTCCTACAAGATCAGTACTTGCCAATATTGTTTCGATTTTTTGTAATGTACTATAACTGTATTTATCTAGCGTTACTCCATTTTTACTGTAATTTAAAATGGTGTAAAAATCACCATTTTTCATGGTGTGAAAACTCTCTAAACCTTCAGTTCTAAAAGTTCCTTTAACCCAAAGATCTTCTAAAGTAATATTTTGTTTTTGAGCATAAATTGTAGAAGAAAAAATAAGAAAAAGAAGTATAATTTTTTTCATTTGAAATTTATTTTATTTTTAATTTTCAAGTTTACGCAAAATATGTCAAATCACTAAATTTTCAAGTTTAAATTTTACTTTTTTATACTTGATTATCTTTATATTTGGAGAAAATCTAAATAGCCATGTCAAAAATTGTATCGGGATTTTCAAAACTTTCTAAAGAAGAAAAAATTAACTGGCTGGCTAATAATTTTTTTTCTGATATTGAAAACGGAATTACAACTTTAAATCAATATATAAATTCTGATAAAAAATTACAGCAATTACACGATGAATTCATTGAGAATACAATTTCTAATTTTTATGTTCCATATGCTATCGCACCAAATTTTATAATCAATGGCAAACCCTATGCTATTCCTATGGCTATTGAAGAAAGCTCGGTTGTTGCAGCGGCATCTCTTGTTGCTAAATTTTGGAGTGAAAGAGGAGGTTTTCATGCAAAAGTAATTTCGACAATTAAAGTGGGGCAAGTACACTTTATGTATGAAGGTTCTTTTGATAAATTGCAATTGTATTTTAATAAGATAAAACCACAATTATTAGATGCTACCAAATTGATCACTAAAAACATGCGAAAAAGAGGCGGTGGTATCATTGATATTGAACTTCTTGATAAAACTACCGATCTGGATAATTATTATCAATTGTATGTTACTTTTGAAACAGCCGACAGCATGGGTGCTAATTTTATCAATTCTTGTTTAGAGGCAATTGCACATACTTTTAACAAAAATGAGATCAATATTGTTATGAGTATCTTATCAAATTATGTCCCTGAATGCTTAGTTAGGGCAGAAGTTACTTGTAAGATTGAAGAATTTTTTGATGATAAACCTAAATATTATGCAGAAAAATTTATTCAAGCCGTTCAAATTGCCAATGTATCACCCTACAGAGCAGTTACCCATAATAAAGGAATAATGAATGGTATTGATGCTGTAGTTTTAGCAACCGGAAATGATTTTAGAGCTGTTGCTGCAGGGGCTCATGCCTATGCTTCTCGAAGTGGTAAATACAAAAGTTTAACTAATGCAAAAATGGAAAATGGAAATTTTTACTTTTGGATTGAAATACCTTTATCCGTAGGTACTGTTGGGGGCTTGACAAAATTACATCCCTTAGCGAAGCTATCTTTAGAAATATTACAAAATCCATCTGCTGAAGAATTAATGCAAATAATAGCTGTTGCTGGGTTGGCACAAAATTTTGCTGCTTTAAAAGCTTTGACCACTACAGGAATTCAGCAAGGTCATATGAAAATGCATTTGATGAATATTTTAAATCAGTTAGAAGCAAACCTACATGAAAAAGAGATCATCACTAATAGATTTAAAGGGAAACCCGTTTCACACAATGCTATTGCCGAAGCTTTACACAAACTAAGAACTAAAGCCTAGCGTAAATCTAATAAGATTTAGTGGTATTATATATAATTAATTTTCAATAAGTTATAAATTGAATTCAAAAAATATTGCATTTTTATTAGCATTTTTAGCAGCGTTGATCTATGGCGTTAGTTTTACAATTGCCAAAGATGTTATGCCATTGTATATTAAACCCTACGGGTTTATTTTATTACGGGTTTTTGGTGCTGCTTTATTATTTTGGATTGTTGGAAGTTTTATTAAAAAAGAAAAAATTGCTTTTCAGGATTTTACAAGAATACTTCTAGCAAGTTTTTTTGGTATTGCCTTAAATATGCTTGCGTTTTTTAAAGGATTAAGCATGACTTCGCCAATAAGTGCATCGGTAATCATGGTAATGGCACCCATATTGGTATTATCATTTTCCACTTTTTTTTTAAACGAAAAAGCAACCAAAAAAAAATTATCAGGTATTTTTATAGGAATGGCCGGAGCGCTGTTACTTATTGTTTATGGTGGAAGTTTTGAAATGGAAGATCAAAGTTTAACAGGAAATCTTTTGGTTTTTGTAAATGCTACTTCTTATGCCTTATATTTAATTTTGATCAAAAATTTAACCAATAAGTACCATCCTTTAACTTTTGCAAAATGGTTGTATCTGTTTGGTTTAATTATGGTTATTCCATTTGGAATAGGAGAATTAAGAGAAGTAGATTGGAATAATTTACCTTTAATTGCATTTCAAAAAATTGGATTTATAGTTGTTTTTACAACATTTTTAACCTACATGTTTAATTTATTTGCCATAAGAAAATTAAAACCCACAACCCTGAGTATTTTTATTTATTTACAACCGGTTTTGGCTTCAACTTACGCTCTTTTCACAGAAAGTGACACGCTATCTGAAGTAAAAATATTGGCTACACTTTTAATATTTATTGGTGTTTATCTGGTATCGAGGAAACCCAAAGAAGAAACCTAATAAATATATCCTTTTTGTTTAACTTTGCGAATCTTATTTAAAATAAATTTATGATACAATCGATGACTGGTTATGGTAAATCTCAATTACAATTACCAACAAAAAAAATAACTGTAGAAATTAAATCACTTAATAGTAAAAATTTAGACCTCAACACACGAATGCCTTCTGTTTATAGAGTAAAAGAGATCGAGATGAGGAGAATTTTAGCTAAAAATCTGTTAAGAGGTAAAATTGATTTTAGTTTATTTATTGAATCTACCGGAGATGAAACTACTACCGTAATCAATGAAAATATTGTACAAAACTATATTGCACAATTGCAAAATATTAATGATTCATCAGCTGATGATCTTTTGGCAATAGTAATGCGCTTACCCGATGTTTTAAAAATTGAAAAAACAGAATTAGATGAAAATGAATGGTATTCACTAGAAGAAATTATCAATGAGGCAATTGCTAAATTAAAAGTTTTTAGAGAAGATGAAGGTAATGTTTTAAAAAAGGATTTTATTTTAAGGATCAAAGCAATTAAAGAAAATTTAAATGGTGTTATTGATATTGATGAAGAAAGGTTGCAGGCTGTTAGAGAAAGGTTGCAAGCTGCAATAATTGAAATTAAAGACAGTGTTGATGATAATAGGTTTGAGCAAGAAATGATCTATTATCTTGAAAAATTAGACATAACCGAAGAAAAAGTACGTTTGACCAATCATTTAGATTATTTTTTAAAAGAGTTAAATTCAGACATTTCAAATGGAAAAAAATTAGGATTTATTTCTCAGGAAATTGGTAGAGAGATCAATACAATTGGTTCAAAGGCAAATTACGCACCCATGCAGAAATTGGTAGTACAAATGAAAGATGATCTTGAAAAAATTAAAGAACAATTATTGAATGTTTTGTAAATATGAGGAAAAGTAAAGGAAAATTATTTGTTTTTTCAGCCCCTTCCGGTTCGGGTAAAACCACCATTGTTCATCATTTATTAGCGCAAAACGAGCTCGATCTTGAATTTTCAATTTCAGCAACATCACGACAAAAAAGAGGCAGCGAAAAAGAAGGAAAAGACTATTATTTTATTTCACCCAAAGTATTCAAAAAATACATTGATAATGATGGTTTTTTAGAATGGGAAGAAGTTTATAAAGATAATTTTTACGGAACCTTAAAATCAGAAGTTGATCGTATTTGGGCTTTGGGAAAACATGCAATTTTTGATATTGATGTGTTTGGAGGAATGCGAATTAAAAGTAAATTTCCTAAAAACACATTAGCTGTATTTGTACAGCCACCTTCTATTGAAGTTATGGAAAAACGATTGAGAAATAGAAAAACCGATACTGAAGAAAAAATTAAAGAACGAGTTTTAAAAGCTGAAAGAGAATTAAAATTTGCACAAGATTTTGATGTGGTTTTAGTGAATGACAATTTAGAAAAAGCAAAGAAAGAGGCATATGATCTGGTGAAGAAGTTTATTGAAAATTGAATTTCGAACAAGGAACAAAGAATGTTGATTTTTGATTTTTAAACTGAACATCCCTGATTAGTGTTGACCGGTTTTTACTAATTTTTCATTATCAAA
>JAOZVI010000158.1 GCA_029938265.1 Flavobacteriaceae bacterium
GTAATATTAAACTATTTTTCAATACTTTTTAACTTTTACTTTTTAACTTCCTGCAAAGCTTCTTCAATATCATTGATTATATCTTGATAATCTTCAATACCTACTGAAAAACGCAATAAATTATTGGAGATACCTATTCTCTTTCTATCATCTTCACTTAAAAGTGCATGTGAAGTTAGTGCCGGCATCAAAATAGTTGACTCTACCCCTGCCAGGCTCATGGATGGTTTGATCATTTTTAAAGCATTTTGAAAAGCTACTGCATCAATATTTTTATGGAGTTCAAAAGATAACATTCCGCCAAAACCGTGCATTTGAGCTTTAGCAATTTTATGATTTGGATGCGATGGCAAACCGGGATAATATACTTTTGCAATATCTTTGTGATCATCTAAATATTCAGCAATAATTTGTGCGTTTTTATTGTGTTTTTCAATCCTCAGTGCCAGAGTTTTGATACTTCTTTCCAGCAGATAACACATAAAATCGCTCAAATTTCCTCCAAAATTAATACCTTTTTGAAAAATTTTATCAATATGTTCTTTACTTCCGGCAACCGCTCCAGCTAGAATATCACTGTGCCCTCCTAAATATTTAGTAGCACTGTGAATCGAAATGTCAATACCAAGATCAATTGGTGTTTGATTAATGGGAGAAGCAAAAGTATTATCGATCATACTAACAATGTTATGCTTTTTGGCTAATTTGGATACAGCTTTAATATCTGTAATTGTAAGTAATGGATTAGACGGTGTTTCAATATAAATTACTTTGGTATTATTTTTTATTTTGGACTTAAAATTCTCCAGATCAACACCTTCTGTAAAATCATATTCAATGCCATAGTTTTGGAATTCTTTAACTATAAAATTATGTGCCCCTCCATAGATCTCATTTTGAAAAACAACATGATCTCCTTTTTTTAAAAAAGCTAATAATGATGTACTTATGGCAGCTATACCCGATCCGAATGGTAAAGCAGCTTCTGCATTTTCTAATGCAGCTATCTTTTTACCGATAACCTCCTGATTTGGCGTATTAAAATAGCGTGGATACCTTATAGTTTCAACATCCAAAAAGGGATAAGAAGTTGCCATATAGATTGGTGAAATTGCACCCCCAAATTGTTCGTCTTTTATTTCTCCCTCGTGAATGCAAACCGTATGTTTCCCTATATTTTTTATTCTTCTATCCATGATATTACAGATTCATCAGTAGGCAGTGTTTTTGGATTGATTACTTTAATAACTTCTCCTTGCTCATTGATCAGGTATTTTTGAAAGTTCCATTTTATTTTAGAATCTTTATAACCATTTTTAGATTTTTCTGTTAAGAACTTATAAATAGGATGCATATCTTTTCCTTTTACAGAAATTTTTGACATCATTGGGAAGGTAACTCCATAATTTTGTTCACAAAATGTGGCAATTTCAGCATCAGAACCTGGTTCTTGTTTTCCGAAGTTATTAGCAGGAAAACCAATAATCACAAAATTCTTATCCTTATAAATATCGTATAATTTTTGCAGATCTTTATATTGAGGCGTCAACCCACATTCAGAAGCTGTATTAACGATCATTACTTTTTTACCTTTTAGGGAAGCCATATCATACTCATCTCCATATAGATCCTGTACTTTGAATTGATAAATATTCTCTTGTGCCTGTATTGCATTCCATGTAACTAAAGAAAAGAGTATAATTGATATAAAATTAAAATGTTTTAAATATCTCATTTTTTATAGTGTTTTTTATATTTAAAGAATGCTAATAAACTCAATACAACTGAGATTGTCAACCATCCCCAAATTTGATTTGGAATTGGTGCCGTTTCACCAGATGCATAAGAATGTAAACCTGATAACAGGTGGTTTACTCCTAAATAGGTCATTAATATTGAAGCAAAAGCAAATATTGAAACCATATTAAAGGTATATTTCCCTCTTAATCCGGGGATCAATCGCATATGCAAAACAAATGCATATACCATAATACTTATCAAAGCCCAGGTTTCTTTAGGATCCCAACCCCAATATCTACCCCAACTTTCATTGGCCCATATACCTCCCAAGAAGTTTCCAATTACTAACAAAACCAATCCAATGGTCAATGACATTTCATTAATAATAGTTAGCTCATCAATAACCAGTTTTATTCTATCCTTATTATTTTTTGTCGTAAAAATATATAAGATCATAACCAACAATCCTAAGATCATGCTGATTGTAAACGGACCGTAACTCGCAACAATAATTGCAACATGCACCATTAACCAATAAGAATCCAAAACGGGCACTAAATTTCCTATAGAAGGATCCATCCAATTCCAATGCGCCACCATCAAAAGCATCGATGTTACAAATGTTGTTGTTGCCAGTGTTAATGAAGATCTTTTTCCAAAGATCAAACCGAATAACATCGTTGCCCATGACACATAGATCATTGATTCATAACCATTGCTCCAGGGAGCATGGCCCGAAATATACCAACGAATCCCTAAACCAATAGTATGATAAATAAATAATAATAATATAATAAGAGAACTAATTTTTATAAGCGTTTTTACTAATTTATTGTCGTTAAAAATATTGATAATAACAACCACGAACATCAATAAACTCGCCAGCATATATTTCCAAAATAAGCCTTTAAAAATATCGTATTTATTATAAAATAACTCCAATTTTACTTTCCTTTCTGAAGGCATCACTTCACCTCCGAATTTATTCTGATATTTATGAAGACTCTCTAAAAGATCATCTGCTTTAGTATAATCATTACTACTTATCGCAGTTTGAACTGTTTGACTGTACAGGTTAATAATATTAGCAACAAAAAGTGAATCTGTTCCTTTAAAACCGGCCTGATCAACTTCAAGATCAGAAAACCATTTGTTATTATTATCCCCTTTTAAGGGGAAAAATTTAAAAATGCTCCCTTGTAAAGCACCATATAAAAGATTTGCCCTTCCATCAATATTTAAAATACTCTCTTCGTATTTGGTTTTAATCTTCTTTTTATGTGCAATGGCTACTTCATCATTTAATTTGTACTCTCCTTTATCAGTAAATAAATCAGAAAAACGAGCATATTTTTGATCATGAGAAATACCGATAAGATCTCTAACTTTAGAATTCTCTTTTTTAATATAGATAAAGGGTACAGAAAACCAAACTCTCGGATTCGTAACCATAGAAACCAATACCTGATTTGCATCAAAATCACTATAAGTATCTTTTTTACTTACTTTTCGCAATAATTCAGACGCAAACGTATTTACAGGCTTCATCCTGCCACCTTCGCTCTGGATAATCAAACTACCAAATCTTTGAGCGTGTTCTTTATTTACTTTTGTAGATATTAATAATGAATCAATATTACTCTGATGTTTATGTGTTTCTTGAGAAAACAAAGACACTGAGACTAATAATAAAATAACTGTTAATTGTGTTTTTTTATTTTTTATTTTTTCCAATCTTTTTCTTAAAAAACCAAAACGTGTATTTTTTGACAATAATGCTAATATCATCCCTAAAAACAATAATCCATAACCTAAATAGCTTGTCCAAGTTCCTATTGTATCATGATTTACCGATAAAAATGTTTGTTCAACTTCACCTCTATCATTATAACTTGATTGAAAAAAACGATAACCTTTATAATCTAAAACGTGATTCATAAAAATCCGGAAATCAAAAATTTTATCATTATCAATCACAGTTATTTCACTTGCGTAGGATTTCGGACTTCTGGAACCCGGATATCTATCTAATTGGAAATCACGCAATTTTATTGAAAATGGTAATTGTATTTGTTTGGCTCCGTAACTCAATTTGAAATTTAATCCGTCCAAATTAAAAATAACCGGATTCTGTATTTGATTGGAATTTCCAAAAAGAGTAACATTTTTAGATGCATTTTCTGTTTTAATTTCAACTTCAAGTAAATCATTAAAATGCTCATCCTTATTACCCGAAATCATTTTAAGTAAACCTTTTTTAGGTGTCTCAGGAAAAACAAGCTGAATATTTCCAAATTGGTATAATGAACTCAAATTAAAAACCTGTGTAGAATCTTTAACAACCCTACCTTCTTCACGAGAAGCCATAATCATAAAATTTCCATCAAACGGAGCATTTATTTTTAAATCATCGTTTTCAGTAAAAATATTGATGGCTCCCTTGGTTGGATACTCAAATGAAATAAGTGTATTGTGAAGATCTACTACTTCACCACTTTTGATATAATGCTCATGTCTTCCACTCCCACTCGATTCTACAATCTTTAAAAAAGTATCTCCATTTGCTACATTTACAAAGCTTTCATAAGCATTAGCAATATAATTTTTATATTTGATCTGTATTGGTTCTCCTTTAAAATCAGTAGAAATATTAAAATTATTTCCTCCCCTAATCAAATTTAAAAATCTGCTTGTTATTGCTATAAATCCCTTTTCTTCATCAGGTATATTGGCAAAGATCTGATCTTTAAAAACCGGACTTTTCTGATCCTTTCCATCATCAATATGAACTTTAATATAAGCCCTGTCAGAAAGCATAATATCAGTTGTTTCACCTTCATAAATTGGCATAATACCCTCAAAACTAATATAGCGAGTGATACCTGCTCCTAAGATGATTAAAGCAAATGCCAAATGAAAAACTAAAGTAGCCAGCTTTTCTTTTTTGTAAAGTTTATATTTTTGAATATTACCAATAAAATTTATTGCAAAAATTATCATAATCATTTCAAACCACCAAGTATTGTATATAAGCGCTTTAGCGGATTGAGTGCCATAATCATTTTCAATAAAAGTTGCAATACCCATAGAGGCAGCAAAAATTACAAATAGAAGTCCGGTGAGTTTGGTTGAAAATAAAAAATTAAAAAGTTGTTTCATCATTATAAGTTAGTATGGCGAAAATAATAAATTTTTATAGTGCATTATAAAAAAACTATTTTATTTTA
>JAOZVI010000041.1:0-5270 GCA_029938265.1 Flavobacteriaceae bacterium
CGTAATATCCTTTTTTATCTGCGTGATATGAATTTTTCATATTTTTAAATCTTGAATAAATAATTTTAGATCTTCAATATTTTTGAAACCTGGTTTATCTTCAAACATGCTGTTAACATCCAAGGCATAACAATATTTTGAAGCATCTGATTTCAAAAATTCATTAATATCTTCTACTGCATCCAACCCTATACCACCACTCAAGAAATATGGTTTTTTACTTGGATAATTATTTAATAATTTCCAATTAAAAGTGATGCCGTTTCCTCCTCTTTCTTTACCCTTCGTGTCAAATAAAAAATAATCACAAACATCTTCATAATCATTTAAGACATACGATTCAAAATCATTACTAACTGAGAAAACTTTTATAACCTGAACTTGTTTCAGGCTCCTTTTATCTGATTTTAAATAAACTGCAGCATGCTGCAAATCAGCACAATATTTGGGACTCTCATCACCATGTAACTGAATAGTATTTAAATTATATTTTCTGACTTTCTCTATAACAAACTCAATACTTGCATTTACAAAAACTCCTGTTTTTTTAATATTATCAGAAATATTCGGAATATCTCCGTCAAAATATCTTTTTGATTTTGGAAAAAATATAAATCCGAGATAGTCTGGTTGCAGTTTTGCAACATTAACAATATTTTCGGGATACTTCATCCCACAAATTTTTAATTTTAATTTCATAGTTTTTTCAAAAATTCTATTGCTGCCTTTCCGGGATCATCAGTTTTCATAAAATTTTCACCAATTAAAAACCCCTTAAATCCGTATTCTTTTAATTCATTAATCGCTTCAATTGTACCAATACCACTTTCTGAAACCTTAATTTTGTTATCTGGAATTAACATTGATAATAATTTACTCGTCTCCAACGATACTTCAAAAGTTTTAAGATTTCTATTGTTTACACCTACCAGATCGACATATGTCAAATCTGATTTTTTTAGTTCTTCAGCATTGTGTATTTCCAACAAAACTTCCAATCCTAGTTCTTTTGCTTGTTTTGAAAATGCAATTATTTCATCTTTTGTTAAAATTGCTGCAATTAGTAAAATGGTATCTGCACCAAATGCTTTTGCTTCAAAAATCTGGTAAATATCAATAATAAATTCCTTCCTTAAAATTGGAATATTTACCGAATTTCTAGCCTGAATCAGATCTTCTAAAGCTCCTCCAAAATACTTTGTGTCTCCCAAAACTGAAATTCCAGAAACTCCCGCATTTTCATAACCTTTTACTACATCAATCACTGAGCTTATTTGATTAATTACTTGTTTAGAAGGTGATCGTCGTTTAAATTCGGCTATAATTCCGCTTCCAATTTTTACACTTTCCGTTAAGGAATTAGTTTTACGAATAAACAAAGGTGAATTCATTAAAAAATCTATCGGAAAAATTTCTTTTTTTTCTTGAACTTCTCTTCGTTTATCTACTATGATTTTATCTAAAATATTCATTTCTTTATACTGAACTCATTTCAGTATCCTTTAATTTATTATACCTGTAAAGTTGTTTAAACCTTACAGGTCAATTTATATACTCAATTCAATCAATTTATTAAATGCTTTTAAAGCTCTTTTATCTTTTAAAGATCTTTCCGCTAAAGCGAATCCTTCCTGATGTGAAAAATTATTAACTGTAGCGATTGCCAGTCCTGCATTGGCACAAACAACGTTATTTTGTGCCTTGGTGCCATTCCCGTTAAGGATATCAATAAAGATCTTAGCACTATCTTTAACTGTTAAACCTCCCTTAATTTCATCAGCTGAAAGTGTTTTTAAATTCAAATCAACAGGCGTTAATATCTTATCTTCTTTATTAGTGATTACTTTAGTGTTACCTGTTAAAGAAATTTCATCATAACCTGCCAAGTCGTGTAAAATAGCATAATTATTACTATTATTTTGATATAAATAACTGTATAATCGGGCCAGTTCCAAACTAAAAACGCCTACCATTTGATTTTGAGGAAATGATGGATTTACCATTGGCCCCAACATATTAAAAAATGTTTTAACACCTAATTCTCTTCTTATCGGACCTACATTTTTCATAGCCGGATGAAATAATGGCGCATGTAAAACACAAATACCGGCTTTATCAATCGTCTTTTGTAATTTACTTTCATCACTGGTAAATTTAACTCCTAAAAACTCTAAAACATTGGAAGATCCACATGAAGACGAAACGCCGTAATTTCCGTGTTTTGCAACTTTCACTCCTGCACCGGCAGTTACAAAAGAAGATAAAGTTGATATATTAAAAGTATCTTTTCCATCACCTCCTGTGCCACACAAATCAATTGTATTAAATGCTGAAAGATCAATTTTTAAACATAGGTCTAAAAGCGCTTCTCTAAAACCATCCAACTCATCAACAGAAATGCTTCGCATCATATAAACGGTTAAAAAAGAAGCAATCTGGCTATTATTATATTTTCCATTCGAAATATTTACCAAAACATTCTTAGCCTCATGTTTGGTAATTTTTTCTTGATTAATTAATCTGTTTAATATTTGTTTCACTTTTTACTTTTTACTTTCTAATATTCAATTAAAACTTTAACCCTCTACCCAATTTTTTAAAATTTCTTTCCCTTTAGGTGTTAAAATTGATTCGGGATGATATTGTACTGCTCTAACATCATAATCTATGTGTTTTAATGACATAATCTCTCCATTCTTATCAACAGAAGTTGTAATTAATTCCTCCGGAAGATCTTTTGAAACCACCCATGAATGATAACGCCCAACTTCTAATTTTTTTGGCAGGTTCTTGTACAAAATATCATCATCATTTGTCAATTCAATATTTGTTGAAACTCCATGATAGACCTTATTCAGATTTTCAATTTTTCCACCAAAAACTTCGGCTATAGCCTGCTGGCCCAAACAAATACCCAAGATACTTTTTGTAGGTGCATATTTTTTTATAATAGGTTTTAAAAGTCCTGCTTCATCTGGAATTCCTGGCCCGGGAGAGAGTAAAATTTTATCAAATTTTTCTACTTCATCCAATTTTAATTTATCATTTCGTTTAACGGTTACCTCACAATTTAGATCTTGTAGGTAATGTACCAAATTATAAGTAAATGAATCGTAATTATCTATAACTAAAACTTTTTTCATAGATTAAATATTTTCGGCTAATTCCATAGCTTTATGTAATGCTTTTAACTTATTATAAACTTCTTGCAACTCATTTTCAGCAGCAGATTTAGCAACTATTCCTGCACCTGCCTGATAAAACAAACGATGATCTTTACTCAAAAAAGATCGAATGATAATTGCGTGATTAAAATTACCATCAAAATCCATAAAACCAATTGCTCCACCATAAAAACTACGATTTGTTTTTTCATATTTCTCGATCAATTGCATCGCTCTGTGTTTAGGCGCTCCTGATAAAGTCCCTGCCGGAAAAGTGTCTGCAACCACTTGCATTGTAGTTGAATCTTTAAATTTTTCTCCAATTACTTTAGATACTAAATGTATTACATGTGAAAAAAACTGAATTTCTTTATAGGTTTCTATTTTAACATTTTCACTATTTCTACTTAAATCATTTCTTGCTAAATCGACCAACATAACATGTTCTGCATTTTCTTTTTCATCTTTTACTAATGACTTGGTAACTTCTACATCTTTTTCATCATTCCCTGTTCGTTTAAATGTCCCTGCTATTGGATGAATTTCGGCCTTTCCATTATTCACGATTAATTGAGCTTCCGGTGAAGAACCAAATATTTTAAAATTACCATAGTCAAAATAAAATAAATATGGTGATGGATTTATTGATCGTAGTGCCCGATAAACATTAAATTCATCTCCTTTAAAACCCTGAGAGAATCTTCTGGACAAAACTAGTTGAAATACATCACCTCGATAACAATGTTTTTTTGCCAATTCAACATATTGCATATATTCTATATCAGTTAAATTAGATTTTTCATCAGATGAATTTTTATAAGTATAAGAAGCAAAATTCTTATTGGCGATCAATTGATTGATCTCTTCTATATTACTATTTTGATCATAGCAATGTGCAAAAATATAGGCTTCATTTTTAAAATGATTAATTGCTATTATATTTTGATAAACTGCATAATAGATATCTGGAATATCCAAATCGCCATCTTTTTTTTCAATATTGATATCTTCAAAATATTTTACAGCATCATAACCTATATAACCAAATAATCCATTATTTATAAATTTAAAATCCTGATTTTGAGTATCAAATTTCTTACTGAATTGATGAATGGCATCAGGAACATCCGTATGCTTATCAATGTTGATCTCTTGATTACTTCCATCAGGAAAAACTTGGGTTATACATTCATTTTTAACAGTAATACTTGCCATTGGATTACAACAGATATAGGAAAAACTATTTTCATTACCGTGATAATCAGAGCTTTCTAACAATATACTGTTAGGGAATTTATCTCTTATCTTTAAATAAATACTAACCGGCGTTATGGTATCGGCCAATATTTTTTTGTAATATGTTGTTAATTTGTAATTCATGCTAAACTTGTTTCAGTATTATAAAAAAAGGCTTGTCGTGAAGACAAGCCTTTTTGATATTATCATATACAAAGTACACTTCACGAATCATTATCCCGTAAAGACCACCACCATATATGTAATTTTTGTAATTTCATTTATAACAATAAATCTAAAGCAAATTTATAAACTTTTTTTAATTTTCAAAATACTTTTAAATAAAATATAGGTTTTTTTATATTTTTTTATCAAAACAGTAATTACGGAAAAAATCTAAGGCACTAATTGAACTTCTTTCCATTCGGTTCCGTTATGAAAATATAATTTATTATCTGCACTACTCACATATAGATCACCCAAAGCTCCTCCTGTTGGAGCACTTGCTTGAGGTTCTAATCTCATTACTCCATCAATATGAACTTTTTGAAGTGGAGCATCAATGCCAAAGCCAACATTTCCTTCTAAATATGAATCTGCATCTGACTCAGAATAAATGGCGAAATTCTCTGTCAATCCTTTATTAAAAGTATCATCAATATAAATAGCATAGGAATTTGTTACTGTTCCTGCACCTCCATATTCAAAAAATGCACCATATAAATTATCAATTGTACCTTGGTTGGTCGTATAAAAATCTCCTGCAAAAGCACTCCCAATATGAGCCCCTGCATAATTTTCGATTGCCCCTATTGTTCCAAGTCCATAATTAATAGTTCCCGCTTGATTGTAAATAACTCCATATGCTCC
>JAOZVI010000041.1:5370-17201 GCA_029938265.1 Flavobacteriaceae bacterium
GCTATATCAGGAGTAGCACCATCTACAAATTTTCCTGCGCCACCAGAACCTTCTTGCCACATGATTCCGTCATAGGTCCAAACAGATTTGGTTTCGGTATCATAAACTTGTAATCCTGTAGCAGGACTTGCAATAGCATCTTTTTGCACTGTTGTCATTCTAGGCATTAAAAACCCTTTATTCGTAGCGGTTATATCCAATGCTGAAGAAGCATCGGGTGATGTTGTACCAATTCCCACTTGAGCGATTCCTGTAAATATTATAAAAAATATTATAGCGAATGTTAATAATTTTTTAGACATATCTTTAAATTTTTATTTTATTATAATTTCTTTAACTCCTTGTTTACCTTCATAATCAAATCTTAAAAAGTAAACTCCTGATTGTATATTATTTTTCGGTATTGATCCAACTTTATTAAAGGTTGAGACATTGTATTGACCAATTTTTCTTCCAGTCACATCAAAAAGAGAAACTTTCAAGTTATTTAATTCACTGGCAGCTCTAAAACGAATAGATTTTTCATTAGATTTAATTGGATTTGACAGGATATTTATTCCATTAGTTATAAAAAGATCATCTACAGCTAATACTGCTTGATGATCTATCCCAAAAGTATATTGTGTAAATTTGTTTAAATCAACTTCATTATTAGCGTCACTTGTAACATCTCCATTTAACAAATCCCCTGTTACCGTATTTGTCTGTGAAGCACTAATTAAATTCCAAACACCATTTTCGTAACCGACAATTGAGACCGAATTTAATTTTCCCCCATTATCGTTTACCAAAGTGGTTATATCACTATTATTATTCCATGGCAATGTAATTACTGCATTTCCAGTAATTTTCCAGTACTCTACATCTGCAACCGCATCTACATCTACTCCATTAGATCCTACACTAGGTGAAGAATTTGAATAAAACCCAATAATATTCCCGGTATGTTTTGCAAAAAAAGGCGCATAAACTCCATTATTACCCGTTGGCAATTTAGTATCTCCATCACCATATGCCGTTACATATCCATCAACATATTCTTGATCAGACCCCCAATCATTGCCTGCTTCTACAGAAAACTTTCCCAAAAGATCTACAGTAACTATTGAATTACTTGTTGTAAACTCAGTATTGTTATTTAAAAAGAATTCTGTTCCAGGACCAACAAACAAGTTTTGTGAAAACCCAAAATATGAAGTGAAAACAGCAAAAAACAAAAGAAGGTGAAATTTAAAAAATCGTAATTTATCAAAAATTGTTTTCATTTATAATATCATTTTTAACAAAAGTAATAATTATTAACAGAGGTTATTTTTACTTTTTAAGATTTTATTATCAATTCAATGTTAATAAGTTATAACTTTCATTCTTTATTTTTATATATAATACGCAATACAATAAGAGTAAAAACCAATATTCCTGAAACTATATTTGCTAATTTAATAGCAAAACTATCTATTAGAAACCCGTAGATCAACCAAAATATAAGCCCTATGAACATCGCCAAATACATGGTCAATGAAATACCTTCAACATTTTTTGTTCTAAAAGATTTAAAAACTTGTGGAACAAATCCAAAAGTAGTCAAGACTGCGGCAATTATACCTATTATTTCAAAGTTCCAATTCACTAACCAACAATATTTACAATTTTACCCGGCACGATAATTACTTTTTTTGGAGTTCTTCCTGCAAGATATTGCTTTGTTTTTTCATGAGCCATCACCACTTTTTCGATTTCTTCTTTACTTAGATCTAAAGAAAGTTCCATTGTAAAACGAAATTTTCCATTAAATGATATTGGATAATTCTTGGTGCTTTCTACTAAATATTTTTCTTCAAATATTGGAAAATCTGCCGTAGAAATTGACCCATCATTACCTAATTTATTCCAAAGTTCTTCAGCAATATGAGGTGCATACGGCGAAATTAAAATAGCTAAAGGTTCTAAAATATCACGTTTATCACATTTCAATGCAATTAATTCATTTACAGCAATCATAAAAGAACTCACTGATGTATTAAAAGAGAAATTTGCAATATCCTCATCAACTTTTTTAATTGTTTTATGTAAAATTTTTAGAGCTCCGCCCGACTTCTCCAAAGGGGATGAGTCAACATGAAATGTATCATTTTCTCCAGTGTGGTATAATTTCCATAATTTTTTTAAGAATCCATGAACGCCGGTTATACCTGCTGTGTTCCATGGCTTTGCTTGTTCAAGCGGACCTAAGAACATCTCATACATTCGCAAAGTATCTGCCCCATAATCAATGCAAATATCATCAGGATTTACAACATTATATTTTGATTTGGACATTTTTTCTACTTCTCGTCCAACAATAAATTTACCGTCTTCTAATACAAATTCAGCATCTTTATACTCAGGACGCCAATTTTTAAAAGCTGCAATATCTAACTCATTAGAAGCATTTACAAAAGAAACATCAGCATGTATTGGTGTAAAGTGAGACCATTTGTCGCTTGAAGTATTTTTTGAAACATTCACTAAGTCAACATGTTCGCCAATTACACCTCTTTTTGAATTTTCTATAGATTCTCTTTCTTTGATAATGCTTTCCATCTTTGTTTTACTAACAAAGATTATTTTCTTAGCTTTATCAGATTCTCCATTTTCATATTCCCATCTATAAATAAATGCACTTGTTCCTAAGATCATTCCTTGATTAATCAACTTTTTTGCATATTCTTCAACAGGTAATAATCCTTTATCAAATAAAAACTTTTGCCAAAAACGAGAGTATAATAAATGTCCGGTAGCATGTTCGCTTCCTCCAATATATAGATCGACATCTTTCCAATAATTTAATGCCTCTTTACCAGCAAATTCTTCGGTATTTTGAGCATCCATATAGCGATTAAAATACCATGAACTACCTGCCCAACCTGGCATAGTATTCAATTCCAAAGGAAATACTATTTTATTATCTATTTTCTCATTACTCACTACTCTATTCTCAATACTATTCCACGCCCAAACTTCTGCATTTCCCAACGGTGGTTTTCCATCTTCGGTAGGTAAATATTTTTCTACTTCAGGCAATCTTAACGGCAAATATTTTGCATCTATCATTTGTGGCATTCCATCTTTATAATAGACCGGAAAAGGTTCTCCCCAATATCTTTGTCGGGAAAATACAGCATCACGCAGGCGGTAATTGATCTTTCCTTTACCAATACCCTTTTGCTCTAATTCATAAATAATTCTTTTAATAGCCTTCTTTGCCGGCATACCACTAATAAAATCAGAATTTGCAATAACAGCACTTTTATCTTCACAGGCATTTTCTGATATATCAATGTCTTGGAAAATATTTGGAATCTCTATATCAAAATGTTTGGCAAAATCATAATCACGCTGATCACCACAAGGCACAGCCATAACAGCTCCTGTACCATAGCTTGCAAGTACATAATCACCAATCCAGACAGGAATTTTTTTACCCTCAATAAAAGGATGTTCAACATAAGCTCCGGTAAACTGACCTGAAATGGTTTTTACATCTGCCATTCTATCTCTTTCGCTACGTTTTGCTGTAGCTTCAACATACTTTTCTACTGCTTCTTTATATTCATGTGTAGTAATTTCAGAAACCAATTCGTGCTCTGGCGCTAGGGTCATGAATGATACTCCAAAGATAGTATCGGGGCGAGTTGTAAAAACTTCAATCCCCCTAGCCCCCGAAGGGGGAATAATGGAGCTCTCTAAATTCTTTTTAATTTCACTTAAGACAGTATCCATATTTCCAAAAACCTCTTCATTTCGAAAACGAATGACAGTATAGCCTAATTTATTAAGTATATCTGTTCGTTTTTGATCTTGTTCTTGCTTAGAATCATGAATTTTACCATCTACTTCAATAATTAGTTTTTTTGTGAGACATACAAAATCAACAATAAAATCATCTATCAAATGTTGTCTCCTGAATTTAACATCAAGATTTTTAGCTTTTAAAGATTGCCACAAAGCATCTTCTGCTGGAGTTGGATTATTCCTCATTTCTTGAGCTTTTTCAATCAATAAATGAGAATTATTTCCACCAGTCATATAACCAGGACTCCTTTTATCTTGATTTTTTGAGTCTGCTTTCTCTTCCCCTTTGGGGAAGGATAGGATGGGGAATTTCACCATAGCCCCTTCGGATCTTCCAATCCAATTTATTTGCGAATCTTTTAAAGGTTGTGGCCAGTCAATTTTATCCAATCCATCTAACAAACGTTGTGCATATGCAGTAATTCGCATTGACCACTGTTTCATTTTTTTACGCACAACAGGATGGCCTCCTCTTTCAGAAACACCATTTACGATCTCATCATTAGCCAAAACTGTTCCTAAAGCAGGGCACCAGTTTACTTCGGTATCCGACAAATAAGTAAGGCGATATTTTGCTAAGATCTCTTGTTTTTCTTTTTCAGAATAACTCTTCCAATCTTCTTCAAAAAAGATCTCAATATCCTCATCAGTGGCAGCATTGATTCTAGAATTTCCTTCAATCACAAAAACCTCCTCTAATTCAGAAATTGGTCTTGCCTGATCAGCATCATTACAATAATATGATTCAAATAATTGAATAAATATCCATTGGGTCCATTTATAATAATTCGGATCAGAAGTTCTTACTTCCCTACTCCAGTCAAATGAAAATCCGATTTGATCTAACTGCCTGCGGTAGGTTTTAATATTTTCTTCTGTAGTTTCTGCAGGATGCTGACCCGTTTGAATTGCATATTGCTCGGCTGGTAAACCAAAAGAATCATAACCCATAGGATGTAGAACATTGTAGCCTTTATGACGCATATATCTAGCGTAAATATCACTGGCAATATACCCTAATGGATGCCCTACATGCAAACCTGCACCACTTGGATAAGGAAACATATCTAATACATAAAATTTTGGTTTATCACTATTATTATCTGCTTTAAATGTTTGATTATCAAACCAATATTTTTGCCATTTAGTCTCTATCTCATTAAAATGATATTTCATAAGTTATAAAATTTTAAGTTTGCAAAGTTACTGTTAAAGTAGGAAAGTGCAAAACTTATATATTGGCTAAAATCAATGGATATTTATGCTAAAATAAATTGCTTTTTTATTTTTACTAAATCTACAGTAATTGATATCTTTACCATTCAAAAAATAAACATCATGAGATATTTTCTATTCCTTTTAAGCATTTTACTCCTTATGAATTCTTGTTCTTCCAAAAAACAAACCGATTTAATTATTACTAATGCCAAAATCTATACAGTGAATGATAATTTTGCTGTAGCGGAAGCTTTTGCGGTAAGAAATGGAAAGTTTGTAGAAGTTGGAACTAATAATGATATTTTAAAAAAATATACCAGCAAAAAAATTGTCGATGCACAAAACAAAACAATTTTACCCGGATTGATAGATGCGCACTGCCACTTTTACGGTTTAGGCAGTTATATGCAATTAGTAGATGCAGCAGGAACAAAAAGTTACAATGAAGTTATTGCAAGAATTGTTGATTTTCAAAAAGAAAAGAAAACTAGTTTTATCTCTGGTAGGGGCTGGGATCAAAATGATTGGGAAATTAAGAAATATCCCACAAAAGACACTTTAGATCTTCTTTTTCCAAAAACTCCTATTGCGATCAATAGAATTGACGGTCATGCCATGTTGGTAAATCAAGCTGCATTAGATTTGGCCGGAATAAATGAAAGCACCAAGATCGAAGGTGGAGAGATCATCAAAAAAAATGGAAAAATAACAGGTGTTTTAATTGACAATGCAATGGATCTGGTTTATAGAATTATTCCTAAAGAATCAACCCAACAATCTATTCAAGCCTTGAAAGATGCTGAAAAATATTGTTTTAACCTAGGATTAACCACAGTTGACGATGCCGGTTTAGATAAAGAAATCATTGAATTAATAGATAGTTTACAGCAAAATGGCGAATTGAAAATGAGAATCTATGCCATGGTTTCGGCAAATAAAAAGAATCTTGATCATTATATAAAAAATGGCATTGTAAAATCGGATAGATTAAATGTTCGTTCTTTTAAATTTTATGCTGATGGAGCATTAGGTTCAAGAGGTGCTGCATTAAAAGAACCTTACAGTGATAGAAAAGGTCACTACGGCGCTTTGGTAAATGATATACAAACCGTAAAAGAAACCGCAAAAAGAATTGCAAATTCTGATTTTCAAATGAACACCCATGCTATTGGTGATTCGGCAAATTCATTTTTACTTAAGACTTATGCGGAAGTTTTGAAAGGAAAACATGACAGGCGATGGAGAATTGAACATGCTCAAATAATTTCACCCGAAGATTTTAAATATTTTAATGATATAATTCCTTCTATTCAACCAACTCATGCTACAAGTGATATGTATTGGGCAGAAGACAGGTTGGGTAACAAACGGATAAAAGGAGCCTATGCCTATAAACAATTGTTAAATAAATTTGGGAAAGTTGCTTTAGGTACAGATTTTCCGGTTGAAAAAGTAAATCCAATGTTAACTTTCTATGCCGCTGTAGCACGAAAAGATACACAAGGATATCCTGAAAAAGGATTTCAAACTGAAGATGCTTTAACAAGAGAAGAAACATTAAAAGGTATGACCATTTGGGCAGCTTATTCAAATTTTGAAGAAAATGAAAAAGGCAGTATTGAATCTGGTAAATTTGCTGATTTTATCATTTTAGATCAAAATATCATGGAAATAGAAATAAAAAAAGTGCCAAATATTAAAGTTTTGGAAACTTGGCTTGACGGAGAAAAAGTGAAATAAGAATTATAATAAATGCTAGACAAGACCCAATTAAAAAATTATCATAAAGTATAAAAACTTAAGAAAAAAATAAATCTTAAAATCAACCTCATGAAAAACACTATATTTACTTTACTTGTTATTGGCATGAATATAATTTCATACGCTCAACAATCAAACACTAAACAGCTAAAAGAATGGAAAATTCAAAATAGTAGTATTGTTGGTCAAAACGGAAAAGAAATATCAAATGATCATTACAACGATAAAACCTGGATTGAAACTAATGTCCCTTCTACAGTTTTTAACTCACTGGTTAAAAACGGAACATATAAGGACATATATAAAGGTAAAAATCTTGAAAAAATAGACACTAAACCTTTTCTCACATCTTGGTGGTATAGAACAAGTTTCAATATTGATGACTTAGACCAGATATATTCATTATCATTTAAAGGTATAAATTATAGTGCTGATATTTGGCTAAACGGAAAGCGTATCGGAAATAGGGAAAGCATCCAAAGCGCTTATAAAATTTTTAACCTAGATATTACTGATCATGTTGTAGAAGGTAAAAATATTCTTGCTGTGGAAATCTTTCCACCCGGAAAAACCGATCTAACGATTGGTTTTGTAGATTGGAACCCTCCAGCCCCAGATAAAAATATGGGTATTTGGCGCGGAGTAACGCTTAAAAAAACTAAGGAAGTATCTCTAAATAATGTTTTTATAAGATCAAAAATTGATCTGGAAACATTACAAAAAGCCGATCTAATTATTACTACTGATCTAGTGAATCATTCTCCTAAGAAAATTTCAACAATAGTTAACATTAACATTGGCGAGGATATTAAAATTTCTAAAGAATTTTCACTAAATCCAAATGAATCTAAGTCAATTCAGTTTTTATCTGATGAATTCAGTCAATTACAATTACAAAATCCAAAACTTTGGTGGACCAATAATTTAGGTGAACCAAATTTATACGACCTAAATATTTCGGCAACCGTTGGCAAATCTATTTCTGATAATGAGCATATACGTTTTGGAATAAGAGATATATCTGAATATACAAACCAAGAAGGACATAAAGGATACAAACTAAATGGCAAAAAAATATTGATAAAAGGAGCTGGTTGGGTTGATGATCTTTTATTGGGTGATACACCTGAAAAAGTGGAGGCTCAACTTCAATATGTGAAACACATGAATATGAATACTATTCGCTTAGAAGGATTCTGGGGAAATGACAAAACAATATATGAAAAAGCAGATGAACTAGGAATACTCGTAATGATTGGCTGGAGCTGTCATTGGGAATGGGAGGGTTATTGCAACAGAGAAGAACTAACCAAATATATGTCAATTACAGAGCCGGATGACATGCAATTACATGCTGAAGGATACAGAGATCAAGTTATATGGTTAAGAAATCATCCAAGTGTATTTCTTTGGTCATATGGTAGTGATAAACTTCCTGTTCCAGAATTAGAGCGGAAACTAAATAATTATCTCAAGAAATTTGACAACACAAGACCAATAGTAGCATCATGTAAATACAAAGATTTTGATTTAAAATACAATGAAAAGGGTGAAGTTATTGAAGGCTACATAAATGATAGTGAAGTAAGTGGACCAACTCGTGTAAAAATGCTAGGCCCTTATGCATACATATCACCCAATTATTGGTATATTGATAGTATTGCAGGCGGAGCTTTTGGATTTAATACCGAAACTGGTCCTGGACCTCAAGTGCCTCCATTAGAAAGTCTAAAAAAAATGATACCAAAGGATAAGCTTTGGCCAATTAACGATGTATGGAATTTCCATAACGGACGAAATGAGTTTCAAACCCTTGACAGGTATATTAAGGCTTTTAATGGAAGATATGGAGCAAATAACAATGTTGAAGATTTTGCCTTTAAATCTCAAATATCAAATTACGAAGCCATCAGAGCAATGTTTGAAGCTTTTGCAGTGAATAAATATAAAGCAACAGGTGTAATTCAGTGGATGTTAAACTCTGCCTGGCCTGAAACCTTTTGGCAACTATATGATTGGTATATGATGCCTAATGGAGCTTTTTACGGAACAAAAAAAGCATGTCAACCTCTTGGTCTAATATACAATTATGGAGATAACGCTATTTATATCAATAATGAATATAATGATCTATATAGCAATTTAAAAGCTGAAATTTCAATTTTAAATATTAACTCAGATATTTTGCTAAAAAAAGAGATTCCTATTACTATCAAAGAAAGGAAATCTAAAAAATTATTTACAATACCTGAGCTTAAAGGGCTTTCAAAAACCTATTTCCTTTCAATGAAACTAATTGACAAACAAGGAAATAAAATTAGTAGCAATTTTTATTGGCTTTCAACAAAAGAGGATGTGTTAGATTTTAAAAACTCAACTTGGTTTATGACTCCAATTGCTGAATATGCTGATTTCACAGCTTTAAATACAATGCCAAAAGCTACAGTTAAAGTAACTCATAAAGTTACTGATAAATCAATAACTGTTAATATAAAAAACACTTCTAACAAGCTTGCATTTTTCATTGATTTGCAGGTAAAAGGTTCTAAGTCTGGAGAGTCAATATTACCAATATTTTGGGATGATAATTATTTATCATTACTCCCTGGTGAAGAACGTCAAATAAAAGCTACATTTACTATTAATAAAAAAACAGATGGTGATCCTGTTTTTACATATAAAGGATTTAATTTAAACTAAAAATCATGAAACGAAATTATATTATTGTATTATTAATTTTTTTAGCATTCTTTGTTATATCGTTTTTAACAAACATTCTTGGAGCACTTAATCCAAGTGTTTCTTCAAGTTATGGTTTAAATGAAACCATGGCTGGTTTTTTACCATTTTCATTTTTTATTGCCTATGGAGTAATGTCTATCCCTGCTGGCTTTATGATGGAAAAATACGGTGAAAAGAAAATGATCATCTTAGGATTTGCTTTAGCCTTATTAGCCTCATTGCTTTTTGCAGGCATTCCAAGTTTTGGAGTTTTTATGTTTTCTCTTTTTACGATTGGTACAGGAATGGCGATTCTGCAAGTTGTTATAAATCCGCTTTTACGCGCTGCAGGAGGTGAAGAGAATTATGCTTTCACATCGGTTGTGGCACAATTAATTTTTGGAGCTGCCTCGTTTGTAAGTCCTCAGGTTTATTCCTGGCTTGTTACAAATATTGATAAAACTGTAGATCAACAAAGTAGTTTTATCCGTTTTATGTCAGACATAGTTCCTTCTGATAAAACTTGGGTATCAATTTATTGGATTTTTGCAATTTTAAGTTTCTTAATGATCCTATTGGTTCTATTTACAAAGTTTCCAAAAGTAGAACTTCAGGAAGATGAAAAAGTAGGTACAAAAGATAGTTATTTAAGCCTTTTTAAAAACCGAACTGTTATCCTTTTCTTTTTTGGAATATTCGCTTACGTAGGTGTAGAGCAAGGAATTTCTTATTGGATGTCAAAATTCTTACAAACATATCACGGCATCGATCCCGAAACAACTGGCGCAAGTGCAGTTGGAAATTTTTGGGGATTGATGACAATTGGAGGTATTATTGGACTACTATTATTAAAATTTCTAGATAGTAAAATAGTACTAAAATTATTTACAAGTTTAGCAGTTATTAGTTTAGCCGTTGCACTTTTTGGGCCGGCAGAAACCTCCCTCTATGCTTTCCAGGTAAGTGGATTTTTTCTTGCAGTAATGTATCCAATAATCTTTTCACTCGCTTTGAACTCACTTGACAAACATCACGGTGCATTTGCGGGTATTCTGGTAAGTGGTATTATGGGTGGTGCCATTGTACAATTAATAATTGGTTTTATCAGCGATCTAACTTCACTGAAAGTTGGTATGACTTTTAATTTTATCCTTTTAATTTACATTTTAAGTATCGGTTTTTGGGCAAAACCGCTTATTAGCAATAAAACAATTGATTTAAAAAAGAAAAACAATTAAATGAATCCTCCTAAGAGTAAAAGAATTATCGGAGTTGATCTGGGTGGTACAAAAGTGGAAGCAGGACTCATAGATGGAATTGATATCATTAAAAAAAAATACGCCTTAATTGATAACAAATCAGAAGATCCAATGGTTGTGATTAACCAGATCATCGATGTGATTTCAGATCTATTTGATGAAACTGTTAAAGGTATTGGCATCGGCGTTCCGAGTTTGGTAAATAGAGAAAAAGGTATTGTTTATTATGTTCAAAACATTCCTTCATGGAAAGATATTCATCTTTCTGATATCCTTCAAAATGAATTTAATGTACCGGTGTATTTGGATAATGATGCAAATTGTTTTGCCTATGGAGAATATAAATTTGGTGAAGGAAAAGGTCAGGAGAATTTTGTAGGCATTACTATTGGCACTGGTATGGGATCTGGAATAATAACAAACGGTCACCTTTTAAAAGATGCCAACTGCGGATCAGGAGAATTTGGATCAATTCCTTATCTTAAAGGTATTTACGAAGATTATTGCAGTGGTAAATTTTTTAAAACCAACTATAATAAAACTGGAGAAGAAACTTTTTTACAAGCAAAAAAAGGGAATTTTGAAGCTTTAAAAGCATTTGAAGAATTTGGATTTCACCTGGGAAATGCCATTAAAACAATTATGTTTTCTGTTGATCCAAATATGATAATTATAGGAGGTTCTGTTTCTAGATCTAAAGAATTTTTTGTAGAATCTATGGCCAATTCAATTAAAAAATTTCCATCTATTGAATCTGTCAAAAATTTAGAAGTGAAATTTACCAACACTCAAAATATTGCAATTTTAGGTGCTGCTTCAATTTTCTTCGACAGAACAAAAATCAAAAAATAAGCAAAAATAATATTTCAAAGATATTTTTCTAAAACTGCCAATAAAAGGTATTAAACCTCAGGGCAAGCCCTGAACCCAATAATAGGAATCGACCCAAGGGTCGAGGTATTTAACCTAGATCCCGCTAGATACTGAAACAAGCCTGCCTGCCGGCCAATGTCAATAAGTTAAGCTCAAGATTTTATA
>JAOZVI010000042.1 GCA_029938265.1 Flavobacteriaceae bacterium
TTTTACTATTTGTTGGATTAATACTATCATTTACAATGAGTGCCCAAGTTGGTGGGTGGAAAGCTGATCTGGTTAAAGATTCAAATGAAACATTAAGTTCTATGCTTGAAAAAAGTTCAAAACTTCAATCTTATAATGACCAAGCTTATGGATATGTAGTTTTTCCTAAAATAACAAAAGCTGGCTTAGGAATAGGTGGAGCAGCTGGTCAAGGCATTGTTTTTAAAAATAATACAGTTGTTGGTTCTTCAAAATTAAAACAAGCTTCTATTGGATTACAAGCTGGAGGACAACAATACAGTGAAGTTATCTTTTTTGAAAATAAAAAATCTTTTGAACATTTTACTAATGGTAAATTAAAGTTTGATGCTCAAGCAACTGCAGTGGCTATAAAAAAAGGTGTAGCCTTAGATGTTGCTTATATAGATGGTGTTGCAGTTTTTACTCAAGCTATTGGTGGGTTAATGTTTGAAGCCTCTTTAGGTGGCCAGCATTTTAAATATATTCCTAAATAAAATATAATTTACAGAAAATTAGCTCCAATTTTTTTCAATTGGAGTTTTTTTTTGGCTATCATCAAATATTGATAATAATATATACACAATGATAATTAACGGAATAGCAACTGTTTTTAATGTAATGATCAGGGATAGTGTTATGATTAAAAAAATATATTTTAAGAGATTATCTTTTAATGAATAATTTTTAAATTTTAAGGAGAATAAAGATAATTCTATATTTAATAAAATACTTCCAATGATTGTAATTGCGATAAGAACATATTTATTAATGATCATATCAATAAAAATTTGTTTATCGGAATAATGTAAGATCAATGGTAATGAAACAACAAACAAAGCAAAAGCAGGTGTTGGTAAACCAATAAATGAATCTGTCTGTCTTTCATCAATATTAAATTTCGCCAATCTAAAAGCTGAAGCCAAAGGAATTAAAAAACCTATAAAAGGTAATAACTGCATATTGGTTTGTTCAAAAGTTGACCATTGTCCTATTTCATGATTTATTTCCATAAACCACTGTTGATGTATTGTATAAAGTAATAATTGAAACATAATAAATCCAGGAGCAACACCCGAAGTAACTACATCTGCCAAAGAATCCAATTGTTTTCCAAATTCGCCTTGTACTTTAAACATTCTTGCAAAAAAACCGTCAAAAAAATCAAAAAATATGCCTAACATTACAAAAAATGATGCTTCAACCAGTTTGTCTGATAAGGCCATTAAAATCGCTATTACTCCTGATAGCAAATTTAACAAGGTGAAAATATTGGGAATTTGCTTTTTAATCATCTTATAATGTTTATGTAAAAATAGTAAAATATTTTTTTATAGTTGTGTTAATAAAAAATCATTATACTTTTTTATATTTTCCGCTTAATTACTACTTTTGCAACCTTTCTTAATCCAATTTTTTAATGTCAAAACAAACAACATATACCGAAGATAATATTCGTTCTCTCGACTGGAAAGAACATATAAGGATGCGACCGGGAATGTATATTGGAAAGCTAGGTGACGGATCTTCTCCGGATGATGGCATATACATCCTGATCAAAGAAGTAATGGACAATTCTATCGATGAATATGTAATGGGTGCAGGAAAATCTATTGATGTTCAGGTAAAGAATAGTTCAGTTTCCATTAGAGATTATGGTAGAGGAATTCCTTTGGGGAAAGTTGTTGATGTTGTTTCAAAAATGAATACCGGTGGTAAGTACGACTCCAAAGCATTTAAAAAATCTGTAGGATTAAATGGTGTTGGTACAAAAGCAGTAAATGCATTGTCTGCTAATTTTAAAGTACAATCTGTCAGAGAAGACAAAACGGTTATTGCAGATTTTGAAAGAGGTGAATTAATTAATGAAGAACCAGTACAAAATTCGACTCTAAGACGAGGAACCAAAGTTACTTTTGTACCCGATACTGAAATTTTTCATCATTATAAATACCGAAGTGAATACATTGTTAAAATGATCAAAAACTACGTATATCTCAATACGGGGTTAAATATACTATTTAATGGTGAAAAATATTTTTCTGAAAATGGTTTGAAAGATCTTCTCTCCGAAAATATTAATGAAAAAGATACCCTATTTCCAATAATTCATTTAATTGGTGAAGATATTGAAATTGCTTTAACATACAGTAAGGCACAATATAGTGAGGAGTACCATTCATTTGTTAATGGTCAGCACACAACTCAAGGAGGTACACATCAAAATGCATTTAGAGAAGTTATTGTAAAAACAATCCGTGATTTTTTTGGTAAGAATTACGAATCTTCTGATATTCGAAAATCAATTGTTTCTGCTATAAGTATCAAAGTTATGGAACCGGTTTTTGAGAGTCAAACAAAAACAAAACTGGGATCTACTGATATGGGTGGAGATCTACCTACGGTACGTACTTTTATCAATGATTTTGTAAAACAAAAATTAGATAATTATTTACATAGAAATCCTGAAACTGCTGAAAAGATCCAAAAAAAGATCATTCAAGCAGAAAAGGAGCGTAAAGAACTTTCAGGAATTAGAAAGTTAGCCCGAGAAAGAGCTAAAAAAGCAAGTTTGCACAATAAAAAATTACGTGATTGTCGTATTCATTTAGGTGATATGAAAAAAGACAATCGCTTGGATAGTACTTTATTTATCACCGAGGGTGATTCTGCAAGCGGCTCTATAACCAAATCAAGAAATGTCAATACTCAGGCTGTTTTTAGTCTTAAAGGAAAACCATTGAATTCATTTGGATTGAGTAAAAAGATCGTTTATGAGAATGAAGAATTCAATTTACTGCAAGCTGCGCTGAACATTGAAGATGGTATTGAAAATTTACGCTATAACAATATTGTAATTGCTACTGATGCTGATGTTGACGGAATGCATATTCGTTTGCTTTTGATCACTTTCTTTTTACAATTCTTTCCGGAAGTTATCAAAGAGGGGCATTTGTATATTTTAGAAACACCGCTCTTTAGAGTAAGGGATAAAAAAGAAACTTTTTATTGTTATAGCCAAAAAGAAAAACAAACTGCCTTAAAAAAACTAAAAGGTAAATCCGAAATTACCCGTTTTAAAGGTTTAGGTGAAATTTCACCTAATGAATTTACACACTTTATTGGTGAAAATATCAGGTTAGATCCTGTTATGTTGGATAAAGAAACTTCTATCGATAATTTATTAACTTTTTATATGGGAAAAAACACACCCGATCGTCAAAAGTTTATTATCAATAATTTAAAAGTTGAAATGGATATTATAGAAGAGGAAATTTCTAAAGAACAAAAAATCAAAAAAGATAATCACCTTTTAACCACAAAATAGAGTGGTTTAAATAATTAGTGATTTTTAATATGGAGGAAAACAATAATACAGAGGATAAAAATCAAGATTTTGAGATCATTTCAGATGATAATACCATAACTAAGGTATCCGGTATGTTTCAGAATTGGTTTTTAGACTATGCTTCTTATGTAATTCTTGAAAGGGCTGTACCGGCAATTGATGATGGATTTAAACCTGTTCAACGTCGTATTATGCAGTCTATGAAAGATTTGGATGATGGCAGGTATAATAAAGTTGCCAATATTGTTGGGCATACTATGCAATACCATCCTCATGGAGATGCGAGTATTGCTGATGCAATGGTACAACTGGGGCAAAAAGAATTATTGATTGATATGCAGGGTAACTGGGGTAATATTTTAACCGGTGACAGAGCTGCAGCCTCACGTTATATTGAAGCCCGTTTATCAAAATTTGCATTAGAAGTAGTTTTTAATCCTAAAACTACTGAATGGCAGTTATCTTATGATGGAAGAAGAAAAGAACCCATTGATCTGCCGGTAAAGTTTCCTTTGCTTTTAGCGCAAGGTGGTGAAGGTATTGCTGTTGGATTATCAACAAAAATATTACCTCATAATTTTAATGAGCTCATAGATGCCTCTATAAAGATTTTAAAAGGGAGAAGTTTTACAATCTACCCTGATTTTCTAACGGGAGGTATTGCTGATATTTCTAACTATAATGATGGGAAAAAAGGCGGAAAAGTTAGGGTTAGAGCCAAAGTCTCTCAACAGGACAAGAATACCCTGGTAATAACTGATATACCATACGGAACAACAACATCCTCTTTAATTGATTCTATTTTAAGAGCAAATGATAAAAGCAAGATCAAGATCAAACGAATTGAAGATAATACTGCAAAAAATGTTGAGATATTAGTCCATTTGCCCAACGGCGTATCTCCGGATAAAACCATTGATGCACTTTATGCTTTTACCAATTGTGAAATGTCAATCTCACCATTGTGTTGCATCATCCAAGATAACAAACCTATTTTCATTGGCGTATCTGAAGCTTTAAAGTATTCAACACAACATACAGTAAATTTACTTAAAAGTGAGCTGGAAATCCAATTAAATGAATTGGAAGAACAATGGCATTTTGCTTCATTAGAGCGTATTTTTATAGAGAACAGGATTTATCGGGATATTGAAGAAGAAGAAACCTGGAAAGGTGTTATTAAGGCAATTGACAAAGGATTGCAACCATATATCAAAAATTTAAAAAGAACTGTAACTGAAGATGATATCATCCGCCTGACAGAAATACGAATCAAAAAGATATCAAAATTCGATATTGATAAGGCCAAACAAAATATTGAAAGTTTAGAAGAAAAAATTAAAAATGTTAAATATCATCTAGAAAATTTGATTGATTATGCAATTGATTATTTTAAAAATTTAAAGACCAAATACGGAAAAGGAAAAGAGAGGAAAACCGAGATTAAACTTTTTGAAGATATTGTTGCTACAAAAGTGGTGATGCGAAATACAAAATTATATGTAAATCGCCTTGAAGGTTTTGTAGGTACTTCTCTACGAAAAGAAGAGTATGTAACTGATTGTGCTGATATTGATGATGTAATTGTATTTAGGGAAGATGGTAAGATGATCGTTACTAAAGTTGATACAAAAACTTTTGTTGGCAAAAATATCATTCATATTGCTGTATTTAAAAAAAGCGATAAACGCACTATCTACAACATGATCTATCGAGATGGTAAAAGTGGCCCAACTTATATGAAACGTTTTTCAGTAACGGCTATCACCAGAGATAAAGAATATGACCTAGCCAATGGTAATCCAAACTCAAAAGTTTTTTATTTTTCTGCAAATCCAAATGGTGAGGCCGAAATTGTAACTGTTTTATTACGATCTTCAAGTAAGATTAAAAAATTGAAATGGGATCTTGATTTTGCTGATCTTGCTATCAAAGGAAGAAGCACTCGCGGAAATACAGTTACTAAAAACACCGTAAGAAAAATTGAACTGAAAGAAAAAGGTATTTCTACATTGAAACCACGAAAAATATGGTTTGATAATACCGTGCAAAGATTAAATGTTGATGAAAGAGGTGAATTATTAGGTGAATTTACTGCTGAAGACAGACTGCTTATCATCAGCCAAAAGGGAATTACTAAAACCATTATTCCGAATCTTACAACCCATTTTGACAATGATATGATCGTTCTAGAAAAATGGGATCCTAACAAACCTATTTCTGCCGTATATTTTGAGGGTGAAAAACAACGGTATTATGTCAAACGATTTATGATCGATAATCCAAATAAAGAAGAAAAATTTATTACTGATCATCCAAATACACAATTACAAATTATTGCAGTAGATCACCGTCCGGTAGCAGAAATAATTTTCTCAAAAAGAAGCTTAGAAAATAAAATATTGGATTTTGAAGACTTTATTGCGATCAAGGGCATTAAATCACTTGGCAATCAACTTACTACCGATAAAATAAAAGATATAAATTTATTAGATTCTCTACCTTATAAAGAACCAGAGGTCAATGAAATTGATTTGGTAGAAGAAGAAATAATCGAGCATAAAAGTAAGGAGAATTCAGATCAAAATATAAAAGATGACCCCATAATTGATCCATCTATTGAAGAAGACGGACAAACTACTTTGTTTTAATTTTTTATATCTTTATACAGTTAACAATATTTTATTCACCTTTTTAAATATCTATAAATGAGAACTTCATATACTTTACTCGATAGGATCCTACATTGGGCTTTGGCATTTTCAATTTTATTTATACTACTTACAGTATTTTTAAGATTAAACTGGATGGAAAAAAATCATATGGCAGCAATTTTAACCGATGGGTTATCAAATATTGATATTGACATCACCAAAGAACAAGCTATAAAAATTGCCAAACAAATTCGCAAACCTATGTTTGACTGGCACCTAACTATAGGATATATTGCTGCTGGTATTTTTGTATTAAGAATTATCTATAATGCCACCAAGAAGAATTTATATAATCCCAAAACCTCTAAAGAAAAATTTCAATTATGGGTATATAGAGGTTTTTATATTTTATTAGGTTTTACATTAATATCAGGATTAATGATCAAATTTGGGCCGGATTTTTTACATGATGTATCAGAAGAAATCCACAAATTGACATTGTTTTATATAATTCCGTTTTTGATTCTACATTTTTCAGGTATCATTATTGCTGAATTTGGTTCAAAAAAAGGAATTGTATCTAAAATGATTGGCGGAGAAAAATAATTTGAAAATGAATTGATTTGAAAATTTGAAAATGTGTTAATTTGATAATTTCAGAACAAGTAATGTTGAATTTTGAAAAAAAAGATGGAGAGACAGAAAGAAACTAATATTTCACACTTTCTCTTAATCTCTCAATTACTGCCTTTCACTTCAAGAATTTAATCAACTCCTTCATAGCTAATCCTCTATGAGAAATATTTCCTTTTTCTTCTAAGCTCATTTCAGCAAAAGACCTGTCAAAACCAACGGGTTGAAAGATAGGGTCATAACCAAATCCTTCTTCACCCTTTTTATGTTCTAGAATTTCTCCTTTACAAATACCTTCAAATAAGTATTGTTTTCCTTTTAAATTCAAAGCTATTGCTGTTCTGAACTGAGATTCCCTATTTATTTTTCCCTTCATTTCTTTCAACATTTTCTGCACATTATCTTCGTAGGTAACATCTTCTCCCGCATATCTGGCAGACATAACTCCTGGAGCTCCATTTAAAGCATCTACTTCTAATCCTGTATCATCAGCAAAACAATCATAACCATAATTTTTAGTAATATAATCTGCTTTTAATCTGGCATTTCCTTCTATTGTGTCTTCTGTTTCTTCGATCTCTTCGGTACAACCGATATCTTTTAAACTTAATATCTCAATATCTTTGGGTAATAATGCTTTAATCTCTTTTACTTTATTTTTGTTATTTGTTGCAAATACAATCTTCATTTCTGGAATATTTATAAAAACAAATGTAATAAATCAGTTAAAAACATTGTCACCAAAATATGAAAATGTTACATTTGCTCAGTTAAAAAATGTTTATTAATGACTGTTGAAAACATTAGAAAATACATTGATAATTATAAAAAAGAAGGATTAAATATTTTTATTACCTCTTCTTTTCAAACGCATAGTATTCCACTGTTACATATTATAAGTGAGATAGACAAAACTATTCCTGTAATGTTTATCAATACGGGTTATTTATTTCCGGATACTTTAATTTTTAGAGATAAAATTGTAAAATTATTGGATCTAAATTTAGTAAATATAAATCCAACAGTTTCAAAGATCAATCAAAAAGATTGCAATGGTAATCTACTCTTTGCTTCGGACCCTGATCTTTGCTGTTACCTAAATAAAACCCAACCCCTTGAAATGGTTTTGGCTAATCATGATATTTGGATCAACGGAATTAGAGCAGACCAAAATGAGAACAGAAAGAAAATGAATATTGAAGAAGATGGAGCCTTTAATTGCAAACGCTTCCATCCCATTTTAGATTGGAATAATAAGATGATCTATGATTATATTAAAAAATACAATTTACCAAAACATCCGCTAGAAGAAAAAGGTTATTTAAGCATTGGTTGTGAACCATGCACTCAAAAAATTGACGTTACCAATGATCGTTCCGGAAGATGGGCAGGTTTAAATAAAACTGAATGTGGTTTACATACAGATCTGATTAGCAAGTGAAACTTAGAGTTTAAAAGTTAATGTTCTCACGCTAAGTCGCAGAGACGCAAAGAAAAACAAAATGACAGAAAATGAAATATCAAAAATAATTGTCAATACCTGTTATCAAATTCATGTAGAGCTTGGACCTGGCTTATTAGAATCTGTTTATGAAGAAATATTATATTCCGAACTATTGAATCAAGGGTTAATAGTGGAATGACAAAAAGCAATTCCGGTAATTTGGAAAGAAAATAAAATGAATCTGGGATTTAGAGATGATTTAATTGTAGAGAAGAAAGTGATCATCGAAATAAAATCTGTTGAATCTATTGCTCCTGTTCATCCAAAGCAATTATTAACATATTTGAAAATAACAGGATTAAAACTTGGTTTGTTGATTAATTTCAATGAAGCATTGATTAAGTATGGAATTACAAGAATTGTAAATAAATTATAAAAATCTTTGCGCCTTTGCGCCTCTGCGAGAAAAAAAATAAAATGAAAATACTCATCACCGGTGGAGCCGGATACATAGGAACAGAATTAGCCTACGAACTGAATAATAACCCTGAAGTTGAACAAATTATTATTTATGATAATTTAAGCAGGGGAAATATAAATTTGTTTATAGGAACCCAAAAACTAAGTGATAAAATAAAATTTATTCAAGGCGATATTCTTGATTCACGGTTACTTAGAAAAACACTAAAAGACATAGATGTGGTCTATCACCTGGCAGCTAATGTTAGTACGCCTTTTGCCGATCAAAATCCGCATCTTTTTGAGCAAATAAACCACTGGGGAACCGCAGAAGTAGTTTATGCTGTAGAAGTAAGCAATGTTAAAAAATTTATTTACACCAGTAGTGCTTCGGTTTATGGTGCTTCTTCAGAAGAAGTAAATAAAAATACTTTACCCAATCCAAAGACTTTTTACGGAATTTCAAAATTAAGAGGTGAAGAACATGTAAATCGACTTTTAGATAAAAATTTGGAAACCTATATTATCCGTTGTGGTAATATTTATGGTTATAGCAAAAGCATGCGTTTTGACTCAGTGATTAATAAATTTTTGTTTGAAGCCAATTTTAAAAACAGAATTGCTATTCAAGGCACCGGTGAACAACACCGCTCATTTATCCATATTGATAAAACCGCTAATATCTTAAAAAGATTGATTTTCAGCGATCTACCTAAAGGCAGCTATGATTTAGTTGAAGATAATTTAAGCATTAATCATATAGTAGATACACTTAAAATTTTATATCCAAATTTAGAAACTTTGTTTATCAATCAACAATTAAAATTAAGAGAATTAAAAGTAAAACCAAATAAACAGATCAATGCATTAACTAATATTCCAAAGAGGACTCTATTAGATGTTTTAACTGTTTTTAAGAATGAATTCTCATTTTGATTAAAACTATTCAGAAGAAACTCTAAATTACTATTTTGAAATCTTAGCCTTAATTTTTTTAAAAATCAAAACAATAAAGAAAGCAAACAATCCAACAATTAATCCCATAATGATTTCAGCAATCATCATTGGAAATGCATGAAAGAAATCATGTACTTGAGGTATATTATGAACATACATCCCTCCTCCTACCAACAACATAGCAATAGTTCCTACCACGGCTAGTAACTTAATGAGTTTTGGCAATGCCCAAACCAGACCTTTACCGGTAACCACCATAGAAGATTTAATAAACTTAGGTTTATTCCTAGCATTTTTAACCAATTTAAAACCTGCATCATCCATACGAACCATTAAAGCTACAATTCCATAAACACCAACAGTTGCTAAAATTGCAATAATAGAAACAACCATAATTTGTGTCATCAATGGTTGATCAGAAACAGTTCCTAATGCAATCATAATGATCTCAATAGACAGAATAAAATCAGTTAGAATTGTATTCTTGATCTTAACTTTTTCTGCTTTAAGAATTTCTTCTTCAGTTTCAATTTCCTGAATATCTTCATGCTTATCTCCTTTATGAAAAAATGTATGAATAATTTTTTCAACACCTTCAAAACTTAGATAAACACCACCAATAAGTAAAATAGGCACAATTAGTTTTGGTGCAAAAGCACTTAATAAAAAAGCAAAGGGTAAAATAATCAACTTATTTAAAAAAGAACCCTTTGTAATAACCCAAAGCACCGGCAATTCTCTTGAAGCTCTAAAACTTGATGCTTTTTCAGCACCAACTGCCAGATCATCACCCAAAACACCTGCTGTTTTTTTGGCAGCAACCTTTGCCATAATGGAAACATCATCCATCAGCATAGCAATATCATCTAAAATTGCGAAAAATCCTGTCATACATTTTCTTATTTGTTTCAAAAATAAATAAATATTATTTGAAACCTACATTGAGCATGAATTATCTGCTTCTACTTACAAAAAGGTAATATTTCAATGTTTACAAAGAGACATAATCAAGTTAATTATGTATTAAATAGAAACCCAAGATCTAGTTAACAATAATGAAATTTTATTCAAGAAATTTGTTAATATTATTAACACATTTGTTACCAATTTTCTTATTTTAAATACAATAAGGTTATGTATATTTGTTCATTAATTTAAACCAACTTTTCAGTAGGCAGTTTTTTAATTAACAGTTAATTACAAAATTCTAAACAGATGAAATATTTTAAAATACTTTTCTTATTTATTACACTTCAAATCACAGCCCAGCAAGGTGGTATGTGGATACCTTCACTATTAGAAGGAATGAACGAAACCGAAATGCAAAGTCTAGGCAGTAAGATGTCAGCTAAAGATATTTACGACACCAACAATTCAAGCTTAAAGGATGCCATTATTCATTTTAATGGTGGTTGTACAGGTGAGATAATTTCAGATAAAGGTTTGATATTAACCAATCATCACTGTGGTTACGGAGCCATTCAATCACATTCATCTGTAGAACACGATTATCTTAAAAATGGTTTTTGGGCGATGAGCGATGCTGAAGAATTATCTAATCCTGGTATGTATGTTACTTTTATCAAAAGAATTGATGATGTTACAAAACAAGCTTTTAATGGCGTAAACGATGGGATGAATGCTAAAGAAAAACAATCAAAGATCGATCAAAATATTGCTTCTATTAAAAAAAATGTAACTAAAGATGATTGGCAGGATGTACAGGTAAGAGCTTTTTACAAAGGAAATCAATACCTTTTATTTATTATTGAAAAATATAAAGATATTCGACTGGTTGGGGCTCCTCCTACCGCAATAGGAAAATTTGGATCGGATACAGATAACTGGATGTGGCCTCGTCATACAGGAGATTTTTCTTTATTTAGGATCTATGCCGATAAAAATAATCGTCCGGCTGAATACTCTAAAGATAATATTCCCTTTAAACCAAAACATTTTTTACCGGTCTCTATAGATGGTGTTGTTGAAGATGATTTTACTTTGGTATTTGGTTTTCCCGGAAGAACTAACGAATATTTACCGGCAATCGCTATAGATCAAATAGTACATACAGTTAATCCTGCAAAAATTGAAATTAGAGATGAAGCGCTTAAAATTGTTGATGCTTATATGCGCGCTGATGATAAAATTAAAATTCAATATGCTTCAAAATATGCCGGAATAGCCAATTATTGGAAAAAGTGGATTGGTGAGAATCAAGGCATTGAAAAATCAAAAGCTATTGCTAAAAAACAAAAATTAGAACAAGAGTTTTTAAATATCAATAAAAACAATCCTAAATATAAAAATTTGCTCAATGATTTTGATAAACTTTATAAAGAAATTGATGATGTTGCTTTAGCAAGAGCCTACTGGACAGAAGTTGCTTATCGAAATGTAGAATTGTTAAGAGCTACTGTTAGGCTATACCAATTTGAAGAAAAAGTAACCGCAGATCCGGCAAGTTTTGAATTGGAAAGAGATAAATTAATTAATTCATCAAAAGGTAATTTTAAAAACTATAATGCTAAAGTTGATAAAGATGTTTTTGAAAAACTGATTGAAATTTACAGTACTAAAATTCCTGCAGCATACCTATCAGATAACCTGAAAAATGTCAATTATTCAGATCTTACCAATACAATTTACGGTAATTCAAAATTAATAAATCCCGAAGATTTTAAATCTCTGATGCAAGGTACCCAGCAACAGGTTATTGAAAAAATTAATGCTGATCCTGCCTATATTCTAGGTAAAGATCTAACAAAAGATTTTTACACAAAGATCAACCCAAAATTTTATGAGATCAATCTTGAAATTCAGGCAGTTCAAAAAGAATACATGAAAGCTTTAATGGAAACTTTTCCTGATGAACGCTTTTTCCCGGATGCCAATAGTACTTTACGTATAACCTATGGAAAGGTAAAAGGATATTACCCAAAAGATGGTATTTATTACAAACCTGTATCTTATTTAAAGGGTGTTATGGAAAAATACAAACCTGGTGATTACGAGTTTGATCTTCCTCAAAAACTAATTAATTTATATCAAAATAAAGATTATGGTAAATACGGAATCAATGGTAAAATGCCTGTTAATTTTATAGGTACTAATCATACAACCGGTGGTAATTCGGGTAGTCCGGCTTTAGATGCATACGGTAATCTTATCGGTTTAAATTTTGACAGGGTTTGGGAAGGCACTATGAGTGATTATAATTACGATCCTGAAATTTGCAGGAATATCATGGTAGATGTTCGGTATATTTTATTTATCATCGATGAATATGCAGGTGATAAAAGATTGATCAATGAAATGAAATTAGTTCATCCAAAAAAGTAAAACTTAACATAATTAAACAAAAATCTATAACTCAAATTTTTAATTGAAATGAAATATTTAAAACTCTATTTATTATTTGCTTTTCTAAGTATTGTTTCGTGTAAAACAGTACAAGAAACTACAACAGCCCCCGAAGTCAAACAATCTAATGTGTTAAGCGCCGAAGAAGCTAAGGAGATCCAGGGAGGAATGTGGATCCCTTCTCTTTTAGAAGGAATAAATGAAGATGAAATGCAATTATTAGGCAGTAAATTATCTGCCAAAGACATATACGATGTAAACAATTCAAGTCTAAAAGATGCCATCGCAATTTTTGGAAGAGGGTGTACATCTGAAATGATCTCTCCAAATGGATTATTACTAACTAATCATCACTGTGGTTATGGATCAATTCAATCGCATTCAACAGTTGAACACGATTATTTAAAAGATGGTTTTTGGGCAAAAAGTTACGATCAGGAAATACCATCTCCTAATTTGACTGCTACTTTTATAATTAGAATTGACGACGTAACTTCTTTGGTTTTAGCCGGAATCTCTGATGAAATGGACGAAGCAGCAAAACAAAAATTAATAGATCAAAATATTAATAAAGTAACCAAATCTGCTCAAAAGGAAGAATGGCAAAAAGCCAATATAAAAGCTTTTTTTAAAGGAAATCAATACTTTTTAACAATTACTGAAGTATATAAAGATGTTCGTATGGTAGGTGCACCTCCAACATCAATCGGTAAATTTGGATCAGATACAGATAACTGGATGTGGCCGCGTCATACGGGAGATTTTTCTATGTTTAGGATCTATGCTGATGCCAACAACCGTCCGACAGAATATTCTAAAGATAATATACCCTATAAACCAAAACGTTATTTACCAATCTCACTTGATGGTGTGGCAGAAGGCGATTTTACATTGGTTTTCGGTTTTCCGGGAAGTACAAATGAATATTTACCTGCAGTTGGCGTAAAACAAATTGTTAATGTATCAAATCCTGCAAAAATTGAAATTAGAGAAAATGCTTTAGAGATCGTAGATAAATATATGAGAGCTGATGCTGCTATAAAAATTCAATATGCATCAAAATATGCTGGTATTGCCAATTATTGGAAAAAGTGGATAGGTGAAAATCAAGGAATCCACCAAACAAATGCGATTGAAAAAAAGCGTATAAAAGAAAAGGAATTCAGTAAAATAGTTGCCGAAAAAGATCTGATTGAATACCAATCAATTTTATCAGATTTCGAAAAACTCTACAAAGAAATTGAAGAAGTTGCTTTGGCAAGAGATTATTGGGTAGAAGTAGCTTATAGAAATGTGGAATTATTAAATATTACTTTTAGTGCATATCAATTAGAGCAAGCTTATAAAAAAGGTGGAGATGAAGCTTTTGAAAAATCAAAACAAAGAATTCTATCTGGGTACGAAAGAAAATTTAAAAATTACAGTGCTAAGGTTGATCAACCTGTTTTTGAAAAACTAACAAGTTTATATGCTGAAAAGATTCCTAAGGAATATCTGCCCGATAATATGAAGGGAGTTGATTTTTCAGCTATCACAAAGGATATTTATGCCAATACAAAATTCACATCATTAAAAGGTGTCAAAGAATTATTAATAGGAACACCAGAAGAAGTGATCAAAAAATTAAATGCTGATCCTGCCTATGTATTTGCTAAAGAAATCCATAGTACTTTCTATAATAAGATCGAACCAAAATACCAACAATTAAATTTACAAATAACAGCGACTCAAAAAGAATATATGAAAGCCTTAATGGAGGTATTCCCTGGTGATCGCTTCTCACCAGATGCCAACTTTACACTAAGAGCTAATTACGGAAGAGTACAGGGATTTGAGCCAAAAGACGGTATTGTCTATACTACAAATACCTACCTAAAAGGTGTAATGGAAAAATATAAACCGGGAGATTATGAGTTTGATGTGTCTCAAAAATTACGCGATCTTTACAATACCAAAGATTACGGACAGTATGGTGAAAACGGCAAAATGCCTGTAAACTTTTTATCAACAAACCATACAACCGGTGGTAACTCAGGTAGCCCTGTAGTTGATGCTCATGGTAATTTAACCGGCTTGCTTTTTGATGGTACTTGGGAAGGACTTATGAGTGATCTTTACTATGATGCAGATATTGTAAGAAGTATCTCAGTAGATATTCGTTATGTACTTTTTGTAATTGACAAATATGCAGGTGCGACTCATTTAATTGAAGAAATGGAATTAGTGCATCCTAAAAAGAAATAACTAACAAGTTTTAAAATCAATTAAAAACTCCAAATTTTCATTTGGAGTTTTTAATTTTTGAAGTCTTTTTATTTTTCTTTATCAATTTTTTTAGGCAATCTTTTGGCATCTTTTAAGCACTTTTGCATCATCCATTCCAATTGCCCATTGGTTGACCTAAATTCATCAGCAGCCCATTTTTCAACTGCTTTTAAAATATCTTCATTTATACGTAATGCAAAAGCTTTTTTCTTTGCCATTTCTAAATATTTATTCCCTTATCAAGAATCACTTTTCAATTTATATTGATAATTATTTAAAGATAACTTTGCTTTTTCGGGTAATTGTGTACCTAACAATAATCTTCCTCCATCTTTAAATTTTAACTGAATTCCCATATTACCTTTGGTATTAAATGCTATACCTCTCCCCTTTCTACTTAAACCTCTTATCCCCCAGCCACCGTATTCGAGTATTGGATTATATTTACGCACATAACAGGCATTAAGTTCCTCCCATGCTACTTTTTTAAGACTAAAATGAAAAGGAAAGAATTGATAATAAATACCTGTTTCATCTATACGGGTTGTTAATTTTATTGAAAAAATTAAAATAGTAACCAATCCTAAAATTAATAAACTTATGATAAATGATGTAAGGGTTTTAGTACCAGCACCTATCTCAATTTGATGATATTCAATAAAAAAATCATAAGTGACTATCAATACTACAACTATAAATAATAATATCAACCACCATTGATTAAAGCGTTGTGTTTCTGTAAAGACTTTCATTTTATGCCTTAATTCATTCTATTTTTATCGCGCTCTAATATTAATTTTGTAAAATTTCCTGAAGTATCACCTATCGCACTCCTTACAACCCAGCCTTCCCTTGCAAATAGATTAATAGAATCTTCTAAATCTGCATCTTTTTTCCAAAACCCTTTTTGAATAATTTTATATTCCTTCATTTTTTAGAATTTAAATTATTAATGGCTTAATGTACCTGCATTTACTACAGGTGTAGCATCTTTGTCAGAACATAAGATCACCATCAAATTACTGACCATAGCTGCTTTTCTTTCTTCATCAAGTTCAACTATTTCTTTTTCACTTAACTTGTCCAATGCCATTTCAACCATGCTTACCGCTCCTTCTACTATTTTATGCCGTGCAGCAATAATAGCAGTTGCCTGTTGACGTTTTAGCATTGCACTTGCAATTTCCTGTGCATAGGCCAAATAACCTATTCTGGCTTCCAAAACTTCAATACCTGCCATATCTAACCTTTCAGATAATTCTTTTTCTAATGCCAGACTTACTTCATTAACACTTGCACGTAAGGTGATTTCTTCATCTTGACCATCATCTTCAAAATTATCATAAGGGTATAAACTTGCTAGTTTTCTTACTGCAGCATCGGATTGTACCCTAACAAAATTTTCATAATTATCAACATCAAATGCTGCTTTATAGGTATTCTCTACCCTCCATACCAAAATTGTGCTGATCATTATAGGATTACCAAGCTTGTCATTCACTTTAACTCGTTCACTATCAAAGTTACTGGCTCTTAATGAAATCCCTTTTTTTGTATAAAAAGGATTGGCCCAGAAAAAACCATTTTCTTTTACTGTTCCAATATATTTACCAAACAACAATATTACTTTAGACGTATTTGGATTAACCAAAAAGAAACCCGGGATTAAAAAGACACCTAAAACTATTGAAATTATAAAAAATTTACTGATGCTAATTACACCATAAACACCTCCAAAAATCAGTAATAATGCAATAAATAAAAATACATAACCACTGGAAACTTTAATTATTTTTTCTTCTTTCATAAGATTAAAATTTATGATATTAATATGATATCACAAATATATCATTTTAAATTATTATTTACAAGTGTTTTTTAACCTTTTTTAATTTTTATAAGATATGTAATATGCAAACAATTAAGAATGAGTAATCTAAACGATTAGATTACAATCAATTGAAAAAATGATATGATCATTTTATTTATTATAGAAGAGAATACTTAAAGGAAGGAAGGTTTAATT
>JAOZVI010000043.1:0-1031 GCA_029938265.1 Flavobacteriaceae bacterium
CTCAGGTCAGCTACCGGAATAGCTTCCACTTCTACACTGCTCATATCATCTTCTGACATAATTCCGTTTGCCGGAGTTGAATCAGGATCATTCCTATCTGATTTTGTAATTTCTGCAATGTTGGTATAATCACCTGTTGCGTTTACTCTTGCAATTATTTTTAAAATTGCATCATCACCAGAAGCCATGTTACCTATTGTCCAAATTCCTGTATTAGAATCATAAGCTCCACTAGCATCATCACTAACAAAAGTAAATCCATCCGGTAATAAATCAGTAACTTCAACTCCATTAGCGGCACTTGGTCCATCATTATGGACAGCTAATGTAAATTCAACATTGTTTCCTACTTGAGGCGTATTTATATCAACAATTTTAGTTAAGCTAAGATCCGCATCACATTCAGGAGCAGTTATAACTACTTGATTTGAATATGTAGTACTACACATTGTTGTAGCATTTCTTACCACGATATCATAAGTGTCTTCTACCAATCCGTTAAATACATTTGACGCCTGGAAATTTACTCCATTATCAATACTATATTCAAGAGTTCCTCCTGTAGCATCAATTGTAATTGTACCGTCATTCAATGCCGGACAAGATGCCGTTGTAGGATCTGTTGCGATTACGTTCATGATTATAGGTAGAGCATTAATAGTCAAAATAATAGGTGAACGAGTTGCACTTACTATACCTGTAGCATCATCAACTGCTTCCGCATAATATATAATTGTTCCAACAACATTCAAAATTGGATTTGCAATTATATTTCCACCAACTGCAGCGTCATACCATACAACACTAACACCTGCGGGTGTAGTTGCAGTTGCAATAATTGTTTGTATTGGATTTTGCTCACATTCAGTAATATCAGAAGTAACTGGTGGAACTAATTGGTCATTATCTGTAATCGTTCCAATTGCTATAATTCCATCAATATTGATATCATAAGTTTCAATATTCTCTACCAAAATGTCATCTGTCGTTGATACCGTTACCGTAAAACTCGTTACGCCTGCTGGTACCGT
>JAOZVI010000043.1:1131-2222 GCA_029938265.1 Flavobacteriaceae bacterium
GCTCTCTGAACTTACACTAGAGATCGCCGCTGCATCATTATCCGTGATCGTTCCTGTCGCTGATTCGCTACCTACATTGATCGTATAATCCTCTGAGTTCTCATCTTCTGTGTCATCTGTCGTTGATACCGTTACCGTAAAACTCGTTACGCCTGCTGGTACCGTGATGTTGCCACCTGATAAAGTAACTCCATTACTAAATGCTGGTGTAGCATTATAATCCGATCCTGCTGTCGCTGTAACATCTACTAAACTAAATGCATAGCTGTCTGCTGTCAACGATGCTATCGTCATGTTTACCGTATGTACAAGGTCTGTACCTTCTACTGCGCTCTCTGAACTTACACTAGAGATCGCCGCTGCATCATTATCCGTGATCGTTCCTAATCCTTGATTATCTGAAATAGTAACTAATGTGTTACTAATATTTGATAAATTGATATAATATGTTTCATCTAATTCATCAATAGAATCATCTGTAATATTTACTGTAATTGTATACGTTTCACCATCTGTTCCAACAAAAGATAAATTATTGGAAACAGCTGAATAATCACTTCCCGCAAGAGCTGTATTATTTGCAGAATCATAATCTATCGAGAATCCTACTGCTACATCTCCAGTTAAACTTACTGTAAAGATAGCCGAGCCTGCTCCTTCATTTACCGTTACATCATTTATACTGATACTCGCTGAGTCATTATCCGTAATGGTACCTGTTGCTGTATCTGAAGCATTTCCTGCAGAACCTGAATCTACACTTCCAACTGCAATTATAAATATTTCACTTGGTTCAACAATAGAATCATCTGTAGTAGGAACATTTACCGTTGCAGTAGTATTACCTACAGGAATAGTTATCTGAATATCAGTTGTTGTATAATCAGAAGAACCTGCTGTTCCGTTTGTAAATGTAAAAGTTAAAGTCAGATCTTCACTACATTTAGCCTGACTTAAGGTAATTGGGAAACTCATTGATCCCCCTTCTACTACCGTTGTGTCACCAATAGTAATATCCGGAGAGATAATTTGGATGGTTACTGTCTCACTTACTCCTGTTAAGGCTAAGTCACAAGTACCGTCATTTACAT
>JAOZVI010000043.1:2322-17161 GCA_029938265.1 Flavobacteriaceae bacterium
TCGTAAACACTGCATCTTCTCCTGAACATACCGGACTATTTGAACTAATGGTCGCCGCTGTTGGTAAGGCATTTACCGTTACTGTCTCACTTACTCCTGTTAAGGCTAAGTCACAAGTACCGTCATTTACATTGGTTAAGTTTAAGGTCGTATTGGCTACTACCGAAGAAACTGTTACATCTACTGTTCCTCCTGCTAAAATAGTTGTTGTCCCTGAAGCTGCTCCTGTATAAGTTACTATATCGCCTACTGTTCCGGTGATCGTAAACACTGCATCTTCTCCTGAACATACCGGACTATTTGAACTAATGGTCGCTGCCGTAGGTAAAGGACTTACATTAATTGTAGCGGTATTTGAAACTGTAATCCCACAAACAAAAGCTGGATTATTAATAATTACTTGAAACTGATTTCCATGCATACTCAATATACAATTGGAAACTGCTAATGTTGAAGTTTTAGTACCCGAATAATTACCTCCATCATTCAAATTGGAAAAATTTGCACCTCCATCAATACTTATTTGCCATTGAAAAGTATATGAACCACTTACACTAACACTAAATGAAGTATTTTCATTTTCACATACATCCTTATTAGATGGCTGATTTGTAATATTTGGAGTAGAACCAAATTCTGTATAGTCGTAAACATTATTTCCATCTCCATCTTCAGGAGTTTGATAGGATGCAGCTATTACAGTACCATCCGCATTAACTGCAGGTGGATTACCTGTTCCATAATACCCTAAACCATCACTATCTGTTGCTTCTCCATCTGCATTTGCATCGCCATAAGCTTCATTGGCATCGGTACAACCATCTCCGTCACTGTCAGTTTCTAATGAATTAATAACTCCATTTCCATCATTATCACAAAAAGATTGTGTTACCAGTATATCATCAATAGCCAAATCATTTCCACCACCGGGTGTTTCATTATTTACTAAAACAATAGAAATTGGATCAGAGGAAGAAGGGGCAAAGGATCCTGTGAAATTTAACCAGGCATCCGAATCTCCATCCGCGTACGGAGCAATATCACCTGTTTGAAAAGTCGCAACAACAATACCGTTTTGTTCAAAATTTACAGTAATATTTGGTCTTAATCTGGTTGCAATACCCGGAGCAGTATCCTTATCTAAATTCATTGCCCAAAAAGATAAATCTATAGGCACACTTATATCGACAACTGACAATACTCTACGGTAAAATTCAACTCCCGGACTATCAGCATTAAAAATACCCATATTACCGGTTCCTGTTGTATGATCTCCTGCTGATTGCCAGTGACTTGAAGCCCAACTTGCAGTTGCTTGAATATCATTATAAATGGTGTACTCACCATCATTTACATTTTGACCTGAAGTATAGGTACCTGAAATGGATTGATATATATAACTTATAAATGAGCTGTCATAACTTTGTCCTTCTGCAGCTCCAAAGTTTTCAAAAAATATGGTGCTTGTTATCAATGGGCTTGAGGCACTACAATTTGCCAGTTCAACAGTGTCATAAATTCCATCATTATCATCATCTACATCTTCATAATTTAAAACCCCATCATTATCTGTATCAACAAGATTTACTGTTCCGCCTGCATCAATCATTTCTTGAAAAGAATGCTCACCATTATTGGAGTTATTGTTACAAACGGCATATTTTACCGTACCTATTTTTATTATTCTGTTAGCACTACAAGACCCGTCCGTATCTAAGTCTCCTCCTACTCTAATAATAATTTCTGTATTTACCGGTAATGAAAATATATGATTAGTATTTGGTAACCAATCAATAATTCCATCACTTTTAATGGTAATCAGCGTTGTATTTAAAAATCTATCTCCTGAAATTTCTAAAACATCTGTAGCTCCCGTTTCATCACCAATTATCAAAGAATTGAATGAAGTGTTAACATCAGTATTAAGATTTATCTTGTGGCCACTTCGAATGGTAACATCATTTGCAAAAACCACACCTGAACCAGGGTAGCTGTTTGTACCCCAAGATGTTCCGTCAAATCGCTGCCATGAAGAGGAAGCATTCCAGTTTCCACTGGAAACAGATCGATAGTCACCTATAATTTGTGCAAAAATCTGTCCCGTGAAGAATAGTATAATGGCAAAAACCAAAAAGGCTTTCTTTTTAAGTAAAAAGCTAGTTTTACTACTAAAAACTTTTTGAAGGGAAATGGTTAAATTATTCATGTAATTTGGTTTGTTATTGTTATTATTTCTAAAATGTACAAAGCCCGTTATTGCATTTTGACCATGCAATAACAGGGGTTTTACATCCTGAATGTTTTGTTTACCGATTAGGGAGGGCTCGGTAGTCATATCTTAAATGTTTAAATAATAGTCTATATTTCAACAATTTAAACCCCAAGTCTGGATTTTTATTTAATGTAATTAAAACCAACATGTTAATAACTTAAGAAAATTGTTAATATCGAAACGTAGTTGTGTTTTTAATATTGTATGATTTTTCGTCTGCAAAAACATTTTTTTTATTGTGTTGGAGATGTTTTTTTTTAATTTTTTTCAATTCCATATTTTATATATATTTGTACTTATTTAGAATGAGTCTATTTAATTAGATTGAAGAATTGAAATATTAAATGATTTAAAATTTAAAAATGAAAAGTTTTGAAGAAATTGAAGTTTATCAAAAAGCTATAAATTCTACAGTTGAGATATTTAAAACAACTGAAAATTCAAAATTCAATCATAATATTAAAAATCAGTTAGAAAGAGCTGCCTTATCAATTTCAAATAATATTGCTGAAGGATTTGAAATGCAGTCTAACAAACAATTGATAAAGTTTCTGTATATTTCAAAAGGTTCATCAGGTGAATGTAGAAATATACTAAAAGTAGCCAAAGAAATAGACCAGATTAGCGATAGTTAAATTTAATGAATTAAGTGCAAAGCAATTGAAATTTCAAAACAACTCTCAAATTTCATTAAATATTTAAAAAACAGTAATATTCAATAATTTCAAGATTAAAATATCTAATTTTTAAATCTTTAAATTATTCAATCTTTGAATCATGAATAAATATACAGAGGACGATTTAAAAAAAGAGCTGGAATCAAAAGAATATGAGTATGGTTTTTATACTGATATTGAATCTGATACTTTCCCGAAAGGACTGAATGAAAATATCGTTCGCGCTATTTCTAAAAAGAAGAATGAGCCTGAATGGATGACCAAATGGCGTTTGGAAGCATTTGAAATCTGGGAAAAAATGAAAGAGCCTGACTGGGCTAATGTTACTTATGAAAAACCTGATTTTCAAGACATTTCATATTACTCTGCTCCTAAACCTAAAAAAGAACTGGAAAGTTTAGATGAAGTTGATCCTGAATTATTAAAAACCTTTGAAAAACTTGGAATATCTATCGATGAGCAAAAACGTTTAACAGGGGTTGCTATGGATATTGTTGTAGATTCCGTTTCGGTAGCCACTACTTTTAAAAAGACTCTGGCAGAAAAAGGCATTATTTTTTGTCCGATCTCAGAAGCAATTCAAGATCATCCTGAACTGGTAAAGAAATATATCGGCAGTATTATTCCAAAAACTGATAATTTTTATGCAGCTTTGAATTCTGCTGTTTTTACGGATGGTTCTTTTTGTTATATCCCAAAAGGCGTAAGATGCCCGATGGAACTATCTACTTATTTTCGAATAAATGAAGGAGGAACAGGACAATTCGAACGAACTTTATTAATTGCTGATGAAGGTAGTTATGTGAGTTATTTAGAAGGTTGTACAGCACCAGCCCGTGATGAAAATCAGTTACATGCAGCTGTGGTTGAGCTAATTGCTCTTGATGATGCCGAAATTAAATACTCTACCGTACAAAACTGGTATCCCGGTAATGCTGAAGGTAAAGGTGGCGTTTATAATTTTGTAACCAAACGAGGAATTTGTCATAAGAATTCGAAAATTTCCTGGACACAGGTAGAAACAGGAAGTGCAGTTACCTGGAAATATCCAAGTTGTATTTTAAAAGGTGATAATTCTGTTGGTGAATTTTACTCTATTGCGGTAACCAATAATTATCAACAGGCTGATACCGGAACTAAAATGATTCACCTGGGTAAAAATACCCGAAGTACAATTATTTCAAAAGGAATATCTGCAGGTAGATCACAAAATTCTTATCGCGGATTGGTTCAAATTAATTCACGAGCTGAAAATGCCAGAAATTTTTCACAATGTGATTCTTTACTGATGGGAGATGAATGTGGCGCACATACTTTTCCATATATCGAAACTAAAAATAAATCCGCACTAGTTGAACATGAAGCAACAACAAGCAAAATTGGTGAAGATCAATTATTTTATTGTAATCAAAGAGGTATTGATACCGAAAAGGCCATTGCTCTAATCGTAAACGGATTTAGTAAGGAAGTATTGAATAAACTACCTATGGAATTTGCAGTGGAAGCACAGAAATTGTTGGAGATTAGTTTGGAAGGGAGTGTAGGTTAAAAATAGTCAAAAGTCTTAAAGTCAAAAGTGCAAAAGATAAAAATTATATTAAAATCTTAAATAAAATGGCAAGAGTAAATTCATTTGAAGAATTGAATGCTTGGAAAAAAAGTAGAAAATTTAACCTTGAACTATACAAAGTAACTAATAATAAATATTTTGATTACGACTTTGATTTTAGAAGACAATTAAGACGTGCATCAATTTCTGTAAGTTCGAATATTGCTGAAGGATTTGAAAGACATACAGATAAAGAATTTATATATTTTTTATATATTTCAAAAGGTTCAGCAGGAGAAATCAGATCTCAATTATATTTAGCTCTAGACCTAGAATATATTACAAAACAAGAATTTATTAAATTACATGCAAAAATCACAGATATTTCAAAAATGATTAGTGGATTGATTAGTTATTTAGAGAAATCAAAAAAGAAATAAAATGAGTCAAAGATCCAAAAGTCGAATGTCAAAGGCGTAATTTTTGCCAATGACTTGGAGACATTAAAACTTTAGACATTAAGACATAAAAAATATGCTACAGATTAAAAATTTACACGCCGGAATAGAAGATAAAGAAATTCTAAGAGGTATCAATTTAGAAATTAAACCTGGAGAGGTTCATGCTATAATGGGGCCAAATGGATCTGGGAAAAGCACGCTTTCATCTGTAATTTCAGGTAATGAGACCTATAAAGTAACCAAAGGTGACATCTTATTAGATGGAGAAAGTATTTTAGAATTATCTCCTGATGTAAGGGCACATAAAGGCATCTTTTTATCATTTCAATATCCTATTGAAATACCCGGAGTTACTACGACTAACTTTATTAAAACAGCAATCAATGCCAAAAGAAAAGCGCTAGGCTTAGAAGATTTACTGGCAAAAGATATGCTGAAGATGATTCGTGAAAAAGCTGAGCTTTTAGAAATAGATCGTAAGTTTTTATCTCGTTCATTAAACGAAGGCTTTTCGGGCGGAGAAAAAAAACGAAATGAGATTTTTCAAATGGCTATGCTTGAACCTAAACTTGCCATTTTGGATGAAACTGACTCAGGCTTAGATATCGATGCCTTAAAAGTTGTAGCAAACGGTGTAAACAAACTGAGAAATAAAGATAATGCTACTATTGTGATTACGCATTACCAAAGACTTCTGGACTATATTGTACCTGATTTTGTGCATGTTTTATACAATGGAAAAATCATAAAATCAGGAGGAAAAGAATTGGCGCACGAGCTGGAAGCAAAAGGGTATGATTGGTTGAAATAAGCCCATCCCTAACCCTTCCCAAAGGAAAGGGAAATTATAATGTACTAGATAAAAATCACTTAATAGTAAAAGATTTAATCTTCAATTTTAGATGGAATTAAAAGATAAATTACTTGCCTCATTTATGGCATTCGAAAATAAAGGGAACATTGATCTAGATTCAAATGTTCATGATTTACGCATAAAAGCAATTGAGAATTTTGAAAAATTAGGATTTCCAACTAAAAAAAATGAAGAATGGAAATATACTTCTCTTAACCCTATACTAAAATACGATTATAGCGTTTTTCCTTCATTAGATAATAATATTGAACTAAAAGATATTAAAAGATATTTTTTACACGAGATCGAATCTTATAAAATTGTATTTGTAGATGGTGTTTATAGTTCGTTTTTATCGGATACTACTCATGAAGAAGCTGATGTTTGTATTTTATCAGCCGCTTTAAAAAAACCAAAATATAAAATGATCATCGATCATTATTTTGATAAAATTACATCAAAAAATGACAGTCTATCCTCATTAAATACAGCATTTTCAAAAGAGGGTGCATTTATTAATATCCCAAAAAATACCATTTTAGAAAAACCTATTCAAGTATTATTTTTCTCTACAGGAAGTGAAAAAGAGCTGATGTTAAATCCAAGAAACTTAATCATAGTAGGCGAGAATTCACATGTTCAAATCTACGAACGTCATCAAAGTTTGAATAAAAATAAAATTCTTACAAATTGTGTTACTGAAATCTTTACACATAAAAGGGCAATTGTTAATTATTACAAGGTACAAAATGATAAAAATAATGCTTCGATAATTGATCATACTTATATTCAACAAAAAGAAGGAAGTATTGCTTCTATAAATACTTTTACTTTTGGTGGTAAATTAACACGAAATAATGTTAATGTACATCATGAAGGTGAACGCATTACTACAAATCTTAATGGCATAACTATTATTGAGGGCAAACAGCATGTTGACAATCATACTTTAATTAATCATAAACATGAAAATTGTGAAAGTCATGAATTGTATAAAGGCATTTATGATGATTCGGCTTCCGGAGTTTTTAACGGAAAAGTAATTGTAGATCAAAAAGCTCAAAAAACCAATGCTTTTCAGCAAAATGATAATATTTTGGTAGGTGATAAAGCTTCAATCAATGCAAAACCCCAATTGGAAATATTTGCAGACGACGTAAAATGTTCGCATGGTTGCACCATTGGTCAGATTGATAAGAATGCGATTTTTTACATGCAGTCAAGAGGAATCCCAATTAAAGAAGCCAAAGCTTTGTTGCTTTTTGCATTTGGAAATGAGGTAATCAACAAAGTTAAAATACCAGCCTTAAAATCAAGAATAATTAAATTAATAGCCGAAAAATTAAAAGTTGATATGGGCTTTGAAATGTAATCCCATCCTAAATCCTTTCCATTTGGGAAGGATTATTAACATCTTTAAATCAAAGACAAAAGCAAGAATTATTTCAATCTTCCACCTTAAGTCTTCAAATTTCTATTCTATACTTGCTAAAATATCTCTTAAAAACCCATTAAAATCGAACTCATCTTCCTCGGTTAATCCAGTACGTACAATCACCATTTCTTTTGAAGGAATTATAAAAACAAATTGTCCCTGATAACCGTTACAAGAATAAAGATCTTTAGGAACATCGGGATAATGACCACCGGCATTTAACCAAAACTGTGCGCCATATCTTCCGTTAGAAGTATTGGTTGGTGTTGCTACATATTTCACCCACCCAGGAGTTAAAATCTGTTCACCATTCCAGTTTCCTTCATGTAAATACAACAAACCAAATTTTGACCAATCTCTTGTGTTAGCCCATCCATAAGAAGAACCAACAAAATTGCCAGCCATATCAGTTTCTATAATTACAGAATGCATCCCAATTTTATCAAATAATTCAGCATACCAAAAATCTAAATATTCTTGATGATTATTAAAAAACTGTCTTAATAAATAACCAGATAGTAAATTTGTAGTTCCAGAGGAATAATTCCAGGTTTCATTTGGTTTACCTAACAATGGTTTATCAATTTGCACCCTACTCATATCACTTTCCATAAACAACATTTTAGTAATATCGGAGATATTGTTATAATCTTCTATCCATTCTAAACCACTATTCATTTGCAGCAAGTTGTTATAGGTTATGTTTTTTCGTTCATCCTTTTGCCATTCAGGTATTCCGGTAACTGAATTTATATCAATTTTACCTTGTTTTTCAAGAATTCCATACATAGTTGCTGTCAGGCTTTTGGTCATTGACCAACCCAAAATAGGTGAATTTTCATCAAAATCACTGGCATATTTTTCGGCAATGATCTGATCTTTATAAACTACCAGAACTGTTCTGGTTTTTTTAATATTTTCATCCGACTTATCAAAAGCATTTTCAACTGCATCTTGCAAAACCTTATAATTTATATTTGCGAAAACTGTATCTTTTTGTGATAAATTCCCATAAGGAAAAGGTAGATTTTTTGGCGTTTTATTTCTGTTAGGAATCAATACTTTTTTATTAATATCATAATCATCATTAATAAGTACAGCACCTAATCCTTTACGATAAATTGCTTTTCTGCTTTTTAAACCAAAAAATGTTGATGTGACCATTTTATTAGTAAGGTCAACTTTATTTGAAGCATCTCTTACATTATCAATGTCATTATCACCTATTTCAACAGACTCCTGAGTTCTGTTAGCCAAAAACATTCCTGAAGCTACGCTTTTTGAAGCAAATCCGGTAACAATATTTAATCGTGGATAATTAGTGTAAATTATATAAACCAAACTCAATATCAGAATTATAAAAAAATATTTTATTAATTTCTTCATGTTTTTAATTATTATCAGCATTTTTTAATATTAATAATTTCATCATTTCTCTAGCTGCAACTTCTGCTTTTTCACTAATAAAATCACGTGGTGTTTCATCACCAATTTCATAGGTTATTGATGCAGCATTAAATTGATTATAATACCATCCCTTAGTAAAAGTTCCTAAACTACCCGGAATATCATTGGGTGAATAATTAGGAAAAGATTTATCGATTCCAGATATCCAATAATCTTTAAATGGGTATAATTTTGATCTTAGATCATCTTTCAAAGTATAAAACAGATCTTTAAATGTTGAGTGGAAATCAATTCCTAAAATTACATCGTTAGCATTTTTATTAACATAATCAACTATATAGTTGGCTATTATTTTAGTTTCAGGCTGACGGTAATAAGCCCAGTCTCGGTTGAGATCAATTCCGCCGGCATTATGTCGCCAATGCCCCAGATCTACGCCATCAGGGTTTAACAAAGGAAATACTAAAATTCTGTATTTGTTTCTAAAATCTCTAGATAAACGGTTATCTTTTAAAAGTTCTTCTATAAATGATTCTAAGGCAAGATATCCCGTAACCTCGGGTGGGTGCTGCCTGCTAAAAAGTAAAATAACCTCTTTATCTTTTGACAATCCTGATCCAATCTCTAACATGATCAAATTTCTGTTTAGTTTACTTTTCCCTATTGTTATGTACTTTACATCTACGTTATTTGCTTGTTTCATAGCCCAAGATCTTACATAAGTAGAAGTCTTAATTTCTTGAGCGGCTATTTTTAATTTTTTAGAACTCAGCTTAATCTTTAATTCTACTATCGAATCAACTTCACTTAAACCAACATTTGAGCTATCTAATCTAAACCAACTTTTATCATCAACACTATACTTTGGCCAGTATCTGTGCCTTGCTGTAGGATAATTTAGTTGTAAGAAAATGCTTTTTAAACTATCACTCCAAATATTAAAAGCGTAGTGTGGACTCGCATTAATAGGTTCATTTTCAGGTAAAATAGTAACTCTAAAAACAGAGTCATTTAATTTTTCAAAGTTATTCATCCTAGCACCATCAAATAAATTATCGGCATAAACATTGCCTAATTTGTAGGTTTTCTTTTGCTGATATTGAATTGTTTTTGTTGAAGTATCAACAGGCTCATCATAATCAAAAGTTTTTAATTTCTGTACTTTACAAGAAGTAAAAATTATAAATATTGCTAATAAAATATATTTAAAAGGTTCTGACATTTTTTTATTTTTTTATTATTATACTGATATTTAGTTATTTAAAGACTTAACAAAAATTCAGCTTGAACAAAAGTAAATGATATTTTGAAGATTAAAAAATAGTTTATATATTTGTTGACCATTTGGTTAAACTTTTTGGTTAAACCATTTAATTAAACTATATGATCAATAATAAAGATATATCTGCCGAAGAAAAAATTTTAAATGCTGCAAGGCGTATTTTTGAAAATAAAGGAATGTCAGGTGCAAGAATGCAGGAAATTGCTGACGAAGCCAAGATCAACAAATCATTACTACATTATTATTACAGGAGCAAACAATTATTATTTGAAGCAGTTTTTAAAACAGCTTTTAACAAATTGGCGCCTCAAATAAATCTTGTTTTAAATTCTGATCAATCAATTTGTGACAAGATTATTAATTTTTCAAATAATTACACTTCTTTTATGCTAAAACACCCCTATTTACCAAATTTTATTTTACAAGAATTGAATAGGAATCCGGATTTTGTTAAAGAATTGATATCTATAGATAATTTTCCAAATATTATAAATTTTAAAATTCAAATTGAAAAAGCAGTAAGTGAAGAAAAAATCAGACCAATTGAAGCTGAACAACTTTTTATCAATATTTTGGCTTTAAATATTTTTCCATTTATCGGTGCACCGCTTTTGAAAGGATTTATAAATGCATCTGATAAAGAATATAAAAAAATCCTTAATAAACGTAAAACAGAAGTGGCAGAATTTATTATTAAATCTATAAAATTATAGCAATGAAAAAATTAATTTTAATTTTATTATTGATTAATTTCAATGCTTTAGCTCAAGAACCATTAAGCCTAGAAACGTGTTATTCTTTAGCTGAGACAAATTATCCTAAAGCAAAACAAAGTGCTTTGGTTTCAGAACAAAACGAACTGAATTCAGAAATTATTAAAACAAGGAAATATCCAAAAATTGAATTAGATGCCCAGGCAACTTACCAATCGGATGTTATACATTTTCCAACTGAAAATCCGGGAATACTATTTGAATTACCTAATAAAGATCAATACAGGGCAACTTTAACTTTAAATCAATTAATTTATGGTGGTGGAACAATTGATGCTGCGATTGAAGAAGAGAAAGCAAAATCAATTACACAACAACAAAAAATAAATGTTGAACTATATCAATTAAAACCAAAAATCAATCAACTTTATTTCTCAGTTTTACTTTTACAGGAAAAAAAGTCACTTTTGCTGGCAAAGCAAAAACAAATTGATGAAAAATTAAAGGAGATAAAAGCCGGAATTAAATATGGTGCAGTTTTACCTACATCCGATGCTGTTTTAGAAGCAGAAATATTAAAAATACAACAACAATTAAACGATATTAACAGTTCAAATCAAAATTTATTACAGTCATTGGAAAAATATTTAGGAGTTTCAATAACAGAAACTACAAACTTTTCATATCCTGAAACAACAAAGGATTTGTCAAAAACTAAGCTTCGCCCTGAAATTGAATTATTCAATTTACAAAAAACCCAAATTGATAACTCTAGCTCATTAATATCTAAAAACAGGTTGCCTAAAATCTATGGATTTGCACAAGGTGGTTATGGAAATCCAGGTTTAAACTTACTTGATAATTCTTTTCAAACATTTTATTATGTAGGGATAAAACTAAACTGGAATGTTTTTGATTGGAGCAAAAGCAAAAAACAAACTCAGGCTTTAGAAATAAACAAACAATTTGTTGATAGTGAAAAAGAAGAATTTGAACTACAAACATCCATGCAAAAAGAACAACAGTTATTAGAAATAGGTAAATACAATAATTTTATAAATAGTGATCAAACTATTATTGAGTTGCGAAAACAAATTCTTAAGACATCTGAGTCTCAATTAAAAAATGGTGTGATCACCTCGTCAGATTATATTGAAAAATTAACCGACCTATACGAATCAGAAAACGATCTAAAAACACATCAAATTCAATTATTATTAGCACAGGCCAATTATAAAGTAATTCAAGGAAACTAGAGCCCTTAATATCCTGATAGCTATTTAAAAGAAAAATATTAGAAAAAATATTAAAATAAAATGAAAATGAAAATCACTAAGAATATATTCGTATTATTAATTGCCGCAGTTGTATTTATCTCTTGTAATTCAAATTCTGATCTGGCTGATGGATATGGAAATTTTGAAGCTATAGAAACAATAATCTCTGCCGAAAGTAACGGAAAACTATTACAATTTAACATAGAAGAAGGTCAAACCCTTAAGAAAAATGCCCTTGTAGGATATATTGATACAATCCAATTGGCATTAAAAAAAGAACAATTAATAGCTTCAAAAAATGTTATATCCTCAAAATCTAAAGGAGTTCTTTCTCAAATAAAAGTATTAAAATCACAACTAAAAACAGCGACAGTTTCTAAAAAAAGAATTGAAAATTTAATTGCAGCAAACGCTGGAACACAAAAACAATTAGATGATATTGATGGGAAAATAGATATGATAAACAACCAAATTATAAGTGTAGAAACACAAAACGCACCTATTGTAAATGAACTAAAAAGTATTGATGTACAAGTAAAACAAATTGAAGATCAAATTAATAAAAGTATTCTTAAAAATCCGGTAAACGGAACTGTTTTGGTAAAATATACCGAACCAAATGAAGTTACAGCTTTTGGAAAACCCCTTTATAAAATTGCTGACCTTAGCACAATACTATTACGTGTTTATGTTAGCGAAACACAATTAGCAGATATTAAAATTGGACAAGAAGTTACTGTTAAAATAGATTCCGGAAATGATATGAAAAACTATAATGGTATTATTACTTGGATTGCCTCAGAAGCTGAATTTACACCAAAAATAATCCAAACCAAAGAAGAGAGAGTTAACTTAGTATATGCAGTTAAAATTAATGTTAAAAATGATGGGAGTTTAAAGATTGGAATGCCTGCAGAAATGTGGATTCTATCCCCAACCCTTTCCAATGGAAAGGGAGAATAGATCAATTAAATTTTTATAATTATGAAGATATTTAAAAAGATTGCAGCATTTCTTGCTCTATTTATAGGATTAATGTCAGTATTCGCTGGATCGAAAGTCTTGTTAGGTGTTGATACCAAAGATTATACTATTTTAACTTGGTTAGTTTCTTACAATGTTATTTTTGGTCTTATTTCAATTTTTACAGCATATTTAATTTGGAGAGATAATGAAAAAAGTAAATCTCTAATATTTTTCATCTTGGCAATGCATTTTATGGTTTTTGTTTATTTAAATTTTTTTAGTGAAACAGTAGCTTCAGAAAGTGTTAAAGCAATGATTTTTAGAACAAGTATTTGGATATTAATTGCTATTTTTTCAATTATGATTCCTAAATATTTTAACAAGCAACTAAAATAAATTTGTGAGTATAACATTAAAACATATTTCAAAATCATACGGTGATTTAAAAGCAATAAGTGATATTACTTTTGATGTAAAAGAAGGTGAATTATTTGGGTTAATTGGCCCAGATGGAGCTGGAAAAACCACAATATTTAGAATTTTAACCACACTTCTTTTGGCAGATGAAGGAGAAGCAACTATTGCAGGTTATGATGTTGTAGAAGATTATATTGATATTAGAAATCATGTAGGCTATATGCCAGGTAGATTTTCTCTTTATCAGGATCTTACAGTTGAAGAAAATCTGGAATTCTTTGCTACAATATTCGGAACAACCATTAAAGAAAATTACGAATTAATTGAAGATATCTATATTCAAATTGAACCATTTAAAGATAGGAGAGCTGGAAAATTATCGGGTGGAATGAAGCAAAAACTAGCATTATGTTGTGCTTTAATTCACAAACCAAAAGTTTTATTTTTAGATGAGCCAACCACAGGAGTTGATCCGGTTTCCCGAAAAGAATTCTGGGAAATGCTCAAACGCTTACAGCAAAAAGGAATTACTATTTTAGTTTCTACACCTTATATGGATGAAGCAGCTTTATGTGACAGAATTGCTTTAATTCAGGATGGTAAAATATTAGAAATTAATACGCCGCAAGAAATCGTGAAGCATTATCCTAAAAAAATATACAATATAAGTACAAATAATATGTACAAACTCATTTTAAATTTGAAAGAGTATGAACATCAATATAGTGTTTACCCTTTTGGGGAATTTGTGCATTACACAGATAAAAGAGAAGAATTTAACTTAAAAGAATTAGTACAATATTTAGAAGGAAAAGGACTCGAAAATATAAATATTCAACAAACATCGGTAACCATAGAAGATGCTTTTATGGAATTGGCAAAATAATACACTCATTTAAAAATTATTTATTATGAATTACGGTAAGAAGAACATTTCAACAGGGCTAATATTAATGTCATTATTTATGGCTTATGGATTTTTATTAATTTATTTAAGAGATTTTGCTCCAAACAAAGTTGCTTGGATTGAAGGTAGCAATGATGGGGCGCATTTTGAAGCTACATTGGCTCATGTACATGGAAATCTATTTGCTTTACTAAACATTATTTTAGGTTATTTATTACTTAAAATGAATATTAAGGAAAAATCAAAAAAATACATTTCTATATTATTACTTGTAGGTATGTTAATGCCAATTGGAATATTAACTGAACTTGTTTTTGGTGTTCCTCCCGTTTTGGTATTGATAGGAGCAATTTCAATGGTAATTGGCGTTGCCTTATTTGGTTATTCCGTTGCCACTTTTAAAGGAAAAGAATTATAAGTGTAAATGAAAAATATTAATGTCATAAAAGCAAAAGGTTTAACTAAAAAATTTGGTGACTTTACTGCTGTAGATGCTATTACTTTTGAAGTTAAAAAGGGTGAAATATTTGGCTTTTTAGGAGCAAATGGTGCCGGTAAAACAACGGCAATGAAAATGTTGATTGGTATTTCAATTCCTACTTCAGGAGAGGCAACGGTAGCAG
>JAOZVI010000159.1 GCA_029938265.1 Flavobacteriaceae bacterium
TCTATCTCATAGAAGGATATAGAGATATATTTATTAATAAAATTTGGTTTTGGGAGCACGTGCCAATGACAGCCTATTTTTGGGCAGCCACAATTTTTATTTTCCTGGTTGGAAAAATAACTTTTAAAAAATTAAAACCATTCTTTGCGGATGTTTTGTAATGACTGATAATGCTATTGAAATAAATCATTTAAAAAAAATTTATCATCTATATGATAAACCAACTGATTTAGTAAAAGAATTCATACATCCCCTTAGAAAGCAATATCACCACGATTTTACAGCAATTGATGATTTATGTTTAACCATAAAAAAAGGTCAGACTGTAGGTATTATTGGAAAAAATGGTGCTGGTAAATCAACCCTCCTGAAAATGATAACTGGGGTTTCAACTCCTACGGGTGGTGCAATAACTGTAAATGGTATAATCGCCTCACTTTTGGAACTTGGGGCTGGATTCAATCCAATGATGACAGGCATGGAAAATATCTATCTCAATGGTACAATTATGGGCTTCTCGAAAAGGGAAATAACCGGAAAGGTGGATGCTATAAAGGACTTTGCTGATATCGGAGAGTTTATTTACCAGCCTGTAAAGATGTATAGCTCCGGTATGTTTGCAAGACTGGCCTTTTCTGTAGCGATAAATGTTGATCCGGATATTCTAATAGTAGATGAAGCTCTAAGTGTGGGAGACATGGCATTTCAAATGAAATGTTTTCAAAAATTCAGGGATTTCCAAGAATCTGGTAAAACAATACTCTTTGTAACACATGGGCTGGATACTGTAATCAGGTACTGTACAAGAGGAATAGTTATAGATACAGGCAAGATTGTTTGTGATGGTTCTCCTAAAGTAGCAGTAGATGCCTTTAAAAAAGTTTTATCTGGTGATTTCTATAATAAGAATAAAGGCGAGAAAGTTATTACAGGCAGTACTCAATTATTGAAAAAATCATTTGATGAACATAGCGAGTTGAATATATATGGAAATAGTAAAGCAACTATTTATGATTACGGAATTTTAGATGAAAATGGTAAACCGTCTGCGATAATAGAATATAATACTGAATTTATAATTGTTATGAAAGTTAAATTCTTTGAAACTATTATAGAGCCAATATTTGCCTTTACCTTGAAGGACATTAAAGGACTGGAAATTACCGGTACAAACTCATCTATGAAATATGTTACTACCAATACATATGAAAAGGAACAGATGGTGACCGTTACCTTTTCACAAAAAGCAAATTTACAACCTGGACAGTATGCACTGTCCCTGGGTTGTGTAAATATGAATGACAATGGGGTGGAAGTTTATAGTAGAATTTATGACGCAATATTATTTGATGTTATTGGTTCAACCGAGATGGTTGGTTTTTTTGATTTAGGGAGCAAGATAAGTGTTTCCTAAATATTTGTTCGTGTTGAGTTTTATAGTAATACTATTTATTTCATTTTTTACTGTGGCAAAATATACAAATAATTTTGTTGTAACGTTTGATATTAAAATTATACAAAATGATTATAGTTGGCGTGGTGAACTGTTTTATTCAAGTAGCAAAATATTTAAGGAAAAAACCAAAAGGTCGATTCGATATAAATCTCTTAAAAATGAATATCAAAAAATTGAAATAAATATAAATAACATCTACAATATCAACGCAATCAGGTTAGATCCTTTATTGGCGAATGGTACGGTAGAGATAAAAAACTTTTTCATTAAATATAAAGATCAAAAGTATAAAGTTGATTTTTCGAAAATTGAGCAGCAAAATGATAACAATAATATTGCTATAATTGCACAGAGTTCTGGCCATATAGTATTAGAGTGTGTTGGGGACGATCCCTATATTGAACTTGTAGACAATATTAATTTTAATATTATGAGTCAGCAATACATCTCCAGCTCCCTGTTCTTAACTTTAATTTTATATCTATTATTACTGATTACTTTATGGCTCGTTAAATTGTTCACTTTTGAATATGGGGTGTTAGTGTCTCTACTGATAATTTACACTTGGTACACTCTATTATTCTCAACATGGGAGATAGCCTATAAATTAATTTTAGCATTTTCTATTGCAAGTGTTTTAGTTACTATAAGAAATGGTTTTATGCGAAAAATTGATTATTTTAAAGGAATGTTCTCTTTTTTATTGATATATTTTTTGATGAGTTATGCAAGTATATTTCTTTCATCTCATGTCGCTAATTTAAGCTTCCTTAATAGTAAAGTTTTATATATAATTGCATCCTGTTTTATCCCTATTGGGTTCTACAATCTGAAAAACATCAACACAATATTTTTCAAAACTACATTGACATTTCTAGTTATTACTACAGCTTTTTTCATAATTTTATTAAATAGCCAGCTTGTAATAATCAATGATATTTCAATTTTTAATTTTATAATGCACAGAAGTAACTGGACGCAAAAAAATTATATATTCTGGTATATTATACTAACTTTTGGGACGCTTTCATTTTATAAATTTAAGGAGAGGAATGACTTTATAACCATATTAGTGATTTTTTCCCTGGCTTATTATGCAATTTTTAATTCATATTCTCAGTCTGCAGCTTTAGCGTTAGTTGTCGCAACAATTGTTTATCTGGTTCTCTCCTTAGCAACTTTTCGAAAAGTTCATTTAAATATTTTCATTTGGATCTTGACATTGAGTCTTATTTTTACACCCTTACTCTCATCATTGATTGATTTGGCACAGTATCATCCTCGACTAGTAGATAGAGATGCATTATACTATACTGCTACCGCACTTATTAAAGAACATTGGTTTTTTGGTTATGGGTTCGGAAGCACATTACACCTGCATACCAGTGAGTTTATAAATATATCAAACCTTTCCGCACCACATGTTGAACGGTTTGACGGTGGCCATCCACACAATATTTCTCTATTATTTTGGTTGGAATTTGGCGTCTTTGGAGCTGCTTTTTTAGGGTATTATGTTCACAAACTACTTAAATTAATTGTTGATAAAACCCAAAACAGAAACAATCAGCCTGCATTATTTGCAATGATTATTTCCTTTATTGTTATAACGTCTCTTAGTTGGTCTATTTGGTATCCCCAAGTTTTATTAACATATGCTTTTTTTGGAGTAATGCTTGTGTTGTCCATGAATACAGAAGAAACAAAACATAGGGCCAGTAATGAGTGCAAAATTTAATCTTACATTTTATAGTGGTACAGAATATTACAGTGATGGAGATATAGAAGATGAACTTTTAGAAATTATTAAAAGTTGTAGAGATATGGATGAGGTACTCTCTTCAGATAAAAGATGGCCCATTCTTTACCACCTTTCCCCTATTCGTCAGAACATTATAAACTGGTACCCTTTTAATAAAAATTCCTCGTGTCTTGAGATTGGTGCTGGGTGTGGTGCCATTACCGGTTCTTTATGTGAAAGTCTAAGTGAGGTGAAATCAGTTGAGCTCTCAAAACGACGATCTACTATAAATTTAGAAAGAAATAAAACGTATGATAATCTCGAAATCATTGTTGGTAATTTTAATGATATAACCTTTAATCAAAAATTTGACTATATTACTTTAATTGGTGTTTTAGAATATGCCGGATCTTTTACATTTTGTCCCAATCCTTATAACAAATTTTTAGAGAATATTAAAAGTCATCTTAAAAGTACGGGTAAACTTATTATAGCAATTGAGAATAGATATGGTTTGAAGTATTTTGCCGGTGCTAAGGAAGATCACACCGGGAAAGTGTTCGATGGTATTACGGGTTATCGTGACACTAATCATGTAAGGACCTTTGGTAAAGTTGAATTAGAAAATTTGCTTACTGATAGTGGCTATCCTGAACAACAGTTTTATTATCCGCATCCTGACTATAAAATGCCTATGGAAATATATAGTCAAGATTGGTTACCGAGTGACGTTAAACCCCTCTTTAATGCTCCAAACTTTGATTCTGAAAGATATGAGTTGTTTAATGAAGGGCACGCCTTTCAGGGAATTATCAAAAATGGCCAGTATGAATTTTTCGCAAATTCATTTTTAGTTGTTTGCGGAGAATAGATGAAAATATTATATGTAAAATGCAATAGCGAGCGAGCAAGAGAATTTCAACTTCAGACCATTATTTATGAAAATAGAGGTCTGAAGTATGTAAAAAAGCAAGCACTGTGTAATTTAGCTATTCCTCATCTTAAAAAGATGAAAGAAAATTATGACAAACTGTCTTCCTCCATTTTAAACCCTCGAATAAAACTTGCCAAAATCATCAATGAGGAAGATGATAGTTTGACTTTTGAATTTGTTGATGGTGTTAGTCTGGAGAGGATGTTTTACGATTCTAATGCGTTAGGGGCCGATAGAACGGACAAAATTATTGAGATATATATGGAGTTATTAAAAACAGGCTTTAAAACCACCGTTTTTAATAGCTCTACCATGATAGACGATGTGTATAAAGGTGTTTTTGGGGATTTTGATTATAGTGAATTAGATGGCAAGATCTGTTTTGATGGTATTTCGAATATTGACTTGATCCTCTCAAATATTATATTGAATGAAAAAAATCTATACTTATTCGATTATGAATGGGTGTTTGAGTTAAATATCCCTATAGATTATATTGCATTTCGAAATTCACATGAGTATGGAGAGATATTTGGAAAACAACATAATGCATTATTTGCAGAAATGGAAAAAAAATTCATTGGTGAAACTGTAGTCAAGAAAAATGGTTTTTTCAATGTTCAAGATAATTATATGAAAACAAGGTTGGATATTTTCCAGCAAAATATAGACAAGGATCTGCAGGTTAAGCATTGGTACGATGTAGCTCAGTCATTAAGAATAAAAAATAGAATTAAAAGAATTGTAAAAAGAATTAGTCTGCAAAATGCCAAAAAATCATAGAAAGAA
>JAOZVI010000160.1 GCA_029938265.1 Flavobacteriaceae bacterium
TTTCTCTTTCAATAGGCGTAAACCATTTGGAATCTTCTAATGATTTTAATAAAATGGTTGTTGCTCCCTGTGTAACAGCCGTACTCCAACTCGTTCCATTTTCTACTTGTTTGTATTGCCCGGTTTGATCTCTAAATTTATAAACACCAACAACAACGGGTTCAACAGGCTCTACACCTTTTAGAATAGGGTTATCTGGAGTTGTATTTTCACCAATTCTTGCTTCTTCTGTCTTAAAAGGCTGTTTTATTCTTGCACCGCAACTAGCTAAAAATAATAGAATTACGGAAAAATATAAAATCTTATTTATCATAGTTAATTGGGAATAATTATTTGTGTTTGGTCACCTGTTTGAGTGTCTAATATAGTGATCAACAGACCATCTGAAGTTGGAGTTATTTCTAATACCAGGCTGCCAAACATATAAGTACCAGGCTGTATATCACCATCTCCAAATTGTTCTTTAAATAAACTGCTTGTTAATTTATTGAGTAATTGTTTGTTTAGACTTTCTGTAAAATTGTCTAGATCAGAAGTCTGACCAAAAGAAGAATCAGATTCCTCAAAAGTATTTTGCGCATTGGCCGAACTTAGCATCCATTGATAGTTAAATGTATTTCCACCAAATGCAGGGTTTTGAGGGGTGTAAACCATTTCTTGGGCAGTTAAAAACAAAGGCACCAAAAACAGAAATGAAAGAATATTTATTTTGAGATAGTTCATATGCTTAAATTTTAAATAAATTTAATAAATTTTTTCAAATGTATTTCTATTTTTACTATAATTTTTAATTAATTTTAAGGTATAATCTGCTGCTTTTTGTAACATTTCTTCATCTGGTCTTGCCTGAAATTCAAATATCTTTTTATCATCAACTTCTATAGATACTAAAGCACCTCTTCCACCAATAAATGGTTTTTCATTTATATTGATTACAAAAGAATATTTAGCACCGCTGCGATTGTATTTTTGATAAAAAATATCGTAAAAATCTTTGCCAATTTTTGTTCTTACATTTTCAACTACCAAACCTTTTATTTCAATCTCATCTTCCTGAATAGCAGTTGTTTTCAAAATTTCAACGGTTTCATTTATTTTAACGGAATCTATGGCAACTAATTGTTTATCATCCTTTATAAATAAATAGACTTTTAATTCCTGATTAGGTTCAATACTTAATTTAAGGTTTGTAATGGTTTTTTTTTCATTTGGGAGTAAAGTAAAATCTCCAAATCGATCTTCTTTAGTATAGATTTTGGAATTGGCATTCTTCCTTAAAGAAAGCAAATGGTATTTTAATTGGTTTTTGTAAATGTGATCACTATTTTCTACAACTGCATCGATCATTACAAATATATCTTTTTGGAATAGATTTATTTTAGCTTGAATTTTTTCTGTTTCCTGGGCAGAAACAAAATTAAATTGAAAAAGTATAACAAATAAGAAGTATGCATTCCGCATAAATTTTCAATTTAATTGATATAATTTTTAATCACTATTGATTTAAGATTAGATTTTTGGTTGATGGTGGCATTTTTCATTAAAGAGTTTTCGCCAAACATTTGTATTGAGTTTTGATTACCTTCTTGATTAATGATTATATTAGAGTTTTCTCTACTGTAATAATTGTAGTATTCGTAACTATTTTGATTGCCTTTTTGACTTACGATCTGGTTATCGTCAGACTGTAAGGAGTTAATATAAGTTCTATTATTATTTCCTGTCTGCAAAAGATTTACATAAGATTTTAATTCAGAATTATTAGGTATGACATTATTATTTGAAACTATATTTTCATTTGTAATTTGAAAATAATTATTAATTAGTAGAGTGGTCTCATCAGTTACCTGACCTTGAACAATAAAATTTATAAACAAAACAAAAATGATAGTATATCTCATGACACTTTTTTCTAAAACATAAAAATAATAAAAATTGTTGAATAACAAAAACAGAAAAGAGGCTTTTACACCTCTATTCTGTTAAATATTTAATTATTAGTTACCTGTTTGATTAATATAAATTGTATTACCGCTTCCAAATTGATAACTATCAGCCCAGTTAAAATTAACATTGCTATTATTTGTCTGTATCACTGTTGATAAATTATTATCACCAAACTGAACCTGAACACTAAAATTATTTATTCCATCCTGGGTTAAATAAGCATCCTGTTCCCAACTATTGTTATCTTGATATTGATACCCATAATTACCAGTATTACCAACACCAATCTGTGAAATACTCATATAGTTATTCCAGCCTCCTTGTTCCTGAATAGCCGTACCATAAGAAGCTTCCTGAAAGACCTGTGCTTCATTATCATTACCTATCTGACCTTGTATTGAAGTATTACCATCGCCAGTCTGATTAGAAACAACTAAATTATTCATAAAATCACCAGCAGAATCTCCACCTTGAGTTTGAGTTGCATTGTTTCCGTTTCCTGACTGGTCAATATATGCCCAGTTATTAGAAAACATCATGAAAGAATCTCCTGATTGACTTTGACCTGCAGTATTTCCATTACCTGATTGATTAATTGATGCATAATTATTCATAATTGTAAAGACACCAGTACCACCTTGAGTTTGAGTAGCTGTATTGTCATCACCTGATTGATCAATAATAGCTATATTATTAATAGCAGTTAGTCCAACACCACCAGATTGAGTTTGAGTAGCTGTATTATCATAACCCACTTGATCAACAGTAGCTAAATTATCAACACCACTTTGACTTTGTGTAGAGACATTTCTAACACCTACTTGGTAAGCAGTTAACACATTAGAATGACCAGTTTGAGTTTGAGTAGCAGTATTACCAAGGTTTCCAGACACGTCAGGAGAACCATCTTGTTCAACTGTTGCCAAATTAAAAGTACCTGTTTGCGTTTGAATAGATAAATTATCACCTTCGTCACCATATTGTACAGCACTTAGAATATTGTCACTACCCCATTGAGTTTGGAAAGCATCATTTCCTTCTCCATCTTGAACAATGGTAGCCAGATTATCATTACCACCTTGCACTTGTGAAGCATTGTTACCTACCCATAATGGAGGATTGATATGACCAGGGTCTAATGTATTACTTTGATCTACAGTAGCTGTATTATTATCACCATATTGCTCTTGGTAAGATTTATTGTCTGTTCCAACTTGCAACGCAGATAATAGATTATCAAAGCCATACTGAAATTGAATAGCAGCATTTATATCACCTGATTGGTCTATCCATGCTGTATTATCATTACCATATTGCTCTTGGTAAGAATAATTACCTATTCCAACTTGTAATGAAGTTAATGTGTTTAGAAAACCATACTGATATTGATAGGCTATATTGTCAAGACCTGATTGATCTATCCCTGCTGTATTATCATTACCATATTGTTCTTGGTAAGAATAATTACCTATTCCACCTTGTAATGAAGTTAACATGTTTAGAAAACCATATTGGTATTGAGTTGCATCATTGTTAAGACCTGATTGATCTATTCCTGCTGTATTATCATTACCATATTGCTCTTGGTAAGAATAATTACCTATTCCACCTTGTAATGAAGTTAACATGTTTAGAAAACCATATTGGTATTGAGTTGCATCATTGTTAAGACCTGATTGATCTATTCCTGCTGTATTATCATTACCATATTGCTCTTGGTAAGATCTATTATACCATCCATCTTGTAAAGAAGTTAACGTGTTTAGAAAACCATACTGATATTGAGTGGCGATATTATGCCATCCCCATTGAACTATACTTGCATAATTATTATCACCATATTGCTCTTGATAAGATATATTATCCCATCCTCTTTGCCAAGAATACAATTGATTATTAAAACCATACTGAAATTGAGTAGCAATATTATTAAAAAAACGTTGAGTTATATCCGCATAATTATTATCACCATATTGTTCTTGGTATGAGGTATTACTAACTCCTCTTTGAAAAGAATACAATTGATTATCAAAACCATACTGGTATTGATTTGCATTATTGTAGTAGCGCAATTGAGTAATGAAAGAATGGTTATTATTACCGAATACTTCTTGCCAAGCATTATTATAATTTCCGGTTTGTTCAATAGTTCCTGACGAGAAATTAGCCACCACATGACTGGTGGCAGTGTTCTGAGCAAAACCAATCGCTCCAATCATTAGTGCCAAGGCACCTAACATAATTTTTTTCATAATAAAGGGGTTTTAAATTAATAATATATTTAGTTAAAAAAATTCATAATAAATTATTTAGATCCCCTTTCTGGGGATGACACTTCGACTTCGCTCAGTGCAAGCTATTTCAGCAGATACCTCAATGCAAAGCTTTGAGTGACTTTCGGGTACCCCCATACAACAATAAAAAATTGGATTTGAGGGGAGACGAAAAGTTTAAAAAATAAAAGAAGAAATGCAAAGAAAACATTTTTAACAATTAATAATTATTGTTAAGATATTATCAAAGCAATCCCTATTTCAATTTTCATACTCGAAATTAAAATTTATTTATTTATTGTACAATACCCTGATGAGGGTATATTTATGATAATTTTAAGAAATATTGATCAAAAGTTAAAAAATTAAATAATCAATAACATATGAATATAAATCATGTAGCTTATTAATCATTTGGTTGTAATTTTTATAAAAACTTTAAAATGAGTCATTGGGTACATTAACTATTTTGAAGATATTCACTCGTTGGTTAAAACTGGTAGAAAATTCACCAGGTGAATCTAACCGTTATGAAAAGATTCACCCGGTGAATGATAGACTATGAGATTCATCTGATGACTATATCCGTAGCGAAAAGAGTCATCTGATGAATAGCTTAAATAAACGTAATTCACCCGTGAGTGTATAAACTTTTCGTCTGAATTGAAAATTATAAGCTAATAATTAGCTATTAAGGCTT
>JAOZVI010000044.1 GCA_029938265.1 Flavobacteriaceae bacterium
ACTATTGAAATTATTAAAGTTTCTAAAATTGAGGAAGTTGTAAGGGTGTTATTTTGATTAAATTTTATCACTTTTTTTGAATCAATTCTGTACTCCAACCGTCATACTGACCTTTAAATAATTCTGAATAAATTTTAAACTTTTCTGTTAATTTTATAATTGATTCCGGATCAATAAAACCTTTATGAGAAATTTGTAATTCATAAGGGTATTTATTTTCTTTTTTATAATTTAAAGAGTCAATCGTGAAGTTAAATTTATTTAATAGTTCAACAAATTCATTTCTTTTTTTCTCTCTATTAAAATTGAACCAATGAATTATGGTTCTCTTTTTGGCCAGATCATCTCCTTCAAAAACCAACTCACTTAAATACTGATGATCTATAAAAAAATCATCTGAATTAAAATCAGGATATATCTTATTTTTATAATAGTTCCATTTTTTATCATAATCTATAATAACATATTTCGTAATGTTCTTAAAATTTCTATCAAATAATTCATCCAAATTCTTTCTAAGATCTAAAGTGTCTTTCACATAAAATACATCTAAACCCATGCATTGATAAGTTATAATGCTAACTAACCGGTTTTTAGTAAGTTTATCAAGAGCTACTGCTGTTGAATCAGAAAAAGCAGAAAGCAACTCTAATCCTTCTTTATTTGGAAATCCATTTTTTAAACATTTTCTTCTAAAATTTGGACCAACGATCAGTAAATTTTTATAATTCGGTTTTTTATAAACCAGATCCATATCAATGGTAATCGACATTATTCCTTTATCTTTCTTAACAACATAATTTATCCAATCTTCTTGAGCGTGGATATTAGAAATTGTAAAAAATAAAAGTATGCTGTATTTAAGAGTAGATTTTATAAAAATATTTTCAAAATATAACAAACTAAATCGAATTAATTATTGTTAAAATTACTATTTTTTATGATTATTATTGTTTAAATAATTAGGTAGTAATTTATTCAAGCCATGTTCATACCGTAGTTTACAATCATCTATTTTTCCATTATATCTTAAATTTCTAGAAATTCCAATAGAATAAATTCCTTTTCCTTTAGCTATTCTTTCTAATTTTTTAAGTGCTTTTTCAGATAAATTATCATATAACGGTTCAAGTATTTCACATTGTTCTTTTAATCCATAGTCTTGATCCCAAATCTTTGCTTCTTTTCCTGTTAAGATCTGATTTGAAAAATATACTTCTTTTAATTGAGGAAAAGCAAAAGAAAATACTACTTCAGATCCGTTATTTACAAATTGATTAAGTTCTTTATTTCTCACAATAAATAGACGAATAAAAAAATTATCAAATTTTGATAACTGATTAGCTGCTATGTTTGCTATTCCAATCCAATTAATTTCATTTCCTCTTATTTTAATCTCTTGATCAAACCATAAATAAAAATCCCTTTTTTCGCTAATTGATTTATACTTTAAATTTCCGTTTTTAATATTAAGATTAAATTCATTGGCGAGTTTCCACACCTTTGTTTGATCTTTTCTATCTTTTTTTATCCAACATCCTACATTTAGAGTTGAATTACCTGTTTCTTTTTGATAAGTATTAAGGTTTTTCCATTCTTGAGTAAAGGTTGGATTTGAATTCATTAAAATTAACAGTGAAAGGTATTTAAACTTTTTGTGTTTCAATTTTTTGGAGTCTAATAATATATTAAGAGTAGATATAATTAATTAGTTATTTTAAACTGTTATCTATAACCTTCAGTATAAGTAATATTATAAAAACTACCTGAAGGAGGTTTTGAACAAAATCACATAAAGAGCTTTAAAATCTATAACCAAAAGAGATTCCCAGCCTTGGAACAACTTCAAAATTATTTTCACTATCACTCGTAAATAAATTTCTACCTATACCACCATAAAATTCAAAAGCAAATCCTTTTTCACTAACAAATTTAGCTCCTAGAGAAATTCCTAAAGCAAAATTATTAGTTTTTTTTATATTTTCGTCGTAATAAAATGACGATGATGAATAATCATAATAATAGCTATCTTGGACATTATACATTCCAAATCCTTCCATAAAAAAACCTGCAGCATATTTTCTTGAAAAATAATGTCTGTAATATGGCGTTATTGCAAACGTTTCATTATAATAAGGACCATCAGTATCATTATCGTTTAAATTAACTAAAAATGATATTCCAACAGAAGATTCTTCATTAATTAAATATTCATAAGAAACATCAATAGATTTGAATATCAAGGTATTTAAAGCATTGAGTTTTAATTCATGTGATTTATCTTTTGGTATCTCTTCCTGAGCAAAAGAATTTATCGTTATAAATAACAGAGTAATTGTAATTAATTTTTTCATACAAATGTTTTTAATATTGGGGTTTTTTAAATACAATAATACTTGTGTAAATTTACTCTTTTAATTTTCTTTTATCAAATAAATATAAACCGGAAAATGATCACTATAACCTTCTGCATAATTATTATTTTGAAAGCTACGGTATGGATATCCTTTATAACGACCTGTTTGATTGATAACATATTGCGGATTAAAAATACCGGCTTTATAAAATTGATAGGTTTGATAAGTTTGATCTAAACTTACAAAGTGATATGACATTAATATTTGATCAAATAAATTTAAACCATCTCTATAGCCTAAAGTGTTGAGTCCGTTTTTATACATATTCTCCATTGGGTTATATAAATTTTCTTTATCTAATTTTTTAATTTTACCAACACTATTCAATCCCGTTTTTAAACTTTTGTCAATCGGGTCATCATTAAAATCACCCATCAAAATAATTTTTGCATTTGCATTTTCACTTTTAATATTATCAATTATTTGTTGTGCAACATATGCCGCTTTTTCTCTTCTTGGATTACTTTTTTTTTGTCCACCTCTTCTTGACGGCCAATGATTTACTATGATATAAATCTGTTCATTATCTAAAAATCCGTGTACTACAAGTATATCGCGAGTAAAAATTCTTTTTCCGTTTTCATCCCAAAGTTTTACTTCAAAAGATTCTTGCTCTATGGGTATAAAATATTTTTCCTGATATAACAGCGCTACATCTATTCCTCTCATATCAGGAGAGTTAAAATGTATAATTTGGTATTGTTTATTTATTAAATATTTTGATCTTGTCAGATCTTCTAAAACAATATAATTTTCAATTTCTGCTAAACCGATTATTGCCGGTGAAGTTTTAGTTTTTTCTTTTCCAATTTCTGAAATTACTCTACCGGTCTTTTCAATTTTTTTCCAATAAATTTTTGATGTATAATGATTTTTCCCTTTGCTTGTGAAATCCTCATCAAAAGTGTCAGGATTATCAATGGTGTCAAATAAGTTCTCAACATTATAAAAAGCAATCGTCCTTATTTTATAGTTTTTATTTTGAGATTGAGGGGTTTGTATAAATAAAAATACGGTAAATAAGAACGATAAAAACTGCCTCATATTAATTCAAATAAACTGTTACTTATTTTATTAATACCAAACATTTTAAATGGTTAGCATTATTTTTTAACTTTTTATGTTAACCTTTTTCAATCTCTACAATTAAACTTTGTCAGCTTAATCAATTTATAATGAAATATGCTTTTCGTTTTTTACTAATTATATTTCTGTTTATTCATGAGATAAACTCACAAAACATCAATATTGTAACTGGTATTGTTATAGATAATTATACAAATGAATATCTGTTTAATGTTGAAATTTCAGTTGTAAAAACTAACATTAAAGCTTTTACAGATAAAAATGGGGTTTTTACAATTCAAAACTTACCTGATAGTAAAAACATTATTAAAATATCTCATAAAGATTATACCACAAAAAGAATTCCTGTTAATAATAAAGTTATTGACCTTGGAATTATCCGCTTGACGGAAAAATTTGAAGAAGTAATTGATCAAAGCATTATTAACTTAAACGATGATGAACTAATTGAAAATGAAAAAGGAGAATCTAATATCATTGCCGGTTTATTGATTGCTTCAAAAGATGTGTTTTTAAAAACTGTTGCCTATGAATTTAGTCCAACTTTTTTTAAACCACGTAATTTAGGCTCTGAATATTCAACTGTTTTACTCAATGGTGTGTGTATGAATAAGTTGTATAACGGCAGGCCGCAATGGAGTAATTGGGGCGGTTTAAATGATATTTTAAGAAATCAGGAATATACATCAAATGTTAATCCATCTAATTTTGATTTTAGCAGTATTGCGGGTTCCACTAATATTTCAACTCGTAGTTCAGGTTATAGAAAAGGGATTAAAGTTTCATACGCTGCCTCAAACAGAAGTTATAAAGGAAGAGTAATGGCAAGTTACAGCTCCGGTCTTTTACCTAAAGGCTGGGCTTATACTATTTCGGCTTCTCGAAGATTTGCTGATGAAGGGTTTAGAGAAGGAACATTGTATAGTGCTAACTCCTTTTTTACATCAATTGAAAAGCAGATTAATAATAAGCATAGTCTTAATTTTTCAGCGATTTATGCTTCTAATATCAGAGGAAAATCATCACCAAATACCCAAGAAGTTCACGATCTAAAAAATAATAAATACAACGCTTACTGGGGAGAACAAAATGGTAATATTAGAAATTCAAGACTCAGAAAAATTAATGAACCAATTTTACAATTATCACACTATTGGAATATTAACACTAAAACTTTGCTCCAAAGTAATATTACTTATCAGTTTGGAAAAACCGGTAATACCAGATTAGATTATGGAGGTACAAATATTATTACCAATAGTGAAGGAAGCCAAACTTTAACTGGTGGGGGTAAAAATCCTGATCCTACCTATTACCAAAAATTACCCAGTTATTTTTTAAGATACCCTGATAATCCTGATTATACCAATGCCTACTTAGCGGAACAGGAATTTTTAAAGAACGGTCAGGTAAAATGGGGTGATCTCTATGCTGCTAATAAAAATAATAAAGGGAATTCAATATATGCTTTATATGAAGATCGAAATGATGATAAACAACTTACAATAAATTCAATACTAAATTTAAATATTAATAATAATTTCAAAATAAATTCAGCTGTAAGTTTTAAAAAACTAAGATCTGAAAATTTTGCCAATATGTTAGATCTTTTAGGAGGAGATGGTTATTTAGATATAGATATGTATGCTGATAATATTAAAGAATCACAGAGCGATCTGCAAAACCCAAATAGGATCGTAAAAGATAATGAACGTTTTAAATATAATTATCTATTTGATGTTTCGGTTATTAATGGATTTATACAAACCCAATATCAATCTAAAAAAGTTGAGGCTTTCGCAGCAATAAATTATTCAAATACCAGCTATCAAAGAACCGGACTTTTTGAAAATGGTGCCTATCCGGAGAATGCATCCTTAGGTAAAAGTGAAGCTTTAAATTTTAATAATTTTGGTTTTAAAACAGGATTAACGTATAAACTAACCGGCAGGCATTTATTTAATGCAAATGCTGCTTATTTAACCAAAGCTCCAACTTTACAAAACTCATTTTCAAATTCACGAGAAAACAATGATATCGTAATCGGTTTGATTGATGAAAAAATTATTAGTGTTGATGCAGGATATTATTTACGGCATCCCAAAATTAATGCAAAATTTACTGCTTATTGGATCAATTTAAAAGACCAAACAGATATTTCATTTTATTTTGCTGATGGTCTAACAGGAATTGAAAATTCAGAAACTACTGCTTTTGTTCAAGAAGTGCTTACCGGAATTAACAAACAAAATTTAGGTGTTGAAATTGGTGTTGAAATTCCTATTATTCAAACTATTAAATTAAAGGGAGTAGCTGCTATTAGTCAGTCAACTTTTAGTAATGATCCTTATTTATATCTCACTTCTGATGATTTTACAGAGCCTTTAAATTATGGAGAGGTCTACTTAAAGAATTATTTTGTTTCTGGCGGACCACAACAAGCGTATTCTATTGGTTTTGAATATAATAGTCAGAATTATTGGTGGTTTGGAGTTACAGGAAATTATTTTAAAAATGCTTATGTAAACGTTGCTCCAATATTACGAACAAATAATTTTTACAAAGATGCTGATGGATTACCAATTCATGATTATGATGAAGATATTGCTAAGGAATTATTAAAACAAGAAAAATTTAAACCCTATTATTTAGTGAATTTAGTGGGAGGAAAAAGTTGGAAAGTAAAAAATTATTATTTCGGATTTTTTGCTAATGTGAGTAATATTTTAAATACCACTTATAAAACCGGTGGTTTTGAACAATCTAGAAACGCTAATTACCAAACATTATTAGAAGATAAAAGTAGAACATTACCCTTATTCGGACCAAAATATTGGTATGGATATGGAACTTCATTTTATACTTCGATTTATTTTAGGTTTTAAACTTAGTATGTCATTTGAACACTTTTATGAAACAATTTAAAAAACAAAATATTATGAAAACACTTAAAAATTCAATCTTGTTTATATTTATTACTTTCTTCATCTCCTGTGTACAAACTGATGATTTTGATCTTCCAAAAATTGAAATTAATGAACCTGGTATTACGGTAAATACTACTATTGATGCTATAAAAAAAGCTTATGACCAATCGGGAGAGAAAATTTTTACATTTAATGCTAGTGATCTTTCTGTTTTTGAAGCATTTGTTATTTCAAGTGACGAATCCGGTAATTTTTATAAACTATTAATTCTGCAGGATAAATCTGAAAATCCTACTTCTGGTATTGAAATACTAATTGATCTAAAATCTTATTATACAAAATTCAATTTTGGAAGAAAGGTATATATTAAAATAGCCGGAATGAGTATAATCAATGAAAACGGAAAGTATAAAATGGGTTTTTTAAATAGAAATCAACTGAGTGAAATACCGGAAACTTTAATTGATGATTATATAATTCGTTCATCTATATCAGAAGAAATAATTCCTAAAAATTTACAATTTTCTGAATTTTCAAAAGAATTATTAAATACATACATACAAATTAAAAATATACAATTTCAATATGATGAAATTGGAAAAACAATTGCCGGAGAACCTTACGATAAGTACAGTGCAGAAAGAAAACTAATACAATGTAACAATCAAATTACAACAATATTAAGCACTAGTACCTATGTTAAGTTTAAATCGTTTTTGATTCCTGAAAATAAAGGATTTTTAAATGCTGTATTTACAATGGATTATTATACAGAAAAATATGTTTTAGTTTTAAATAATCTTTCAATTTTTGATTTTACAGAAGAAGAAAGATGTGACCCAAATTTTTTGAATTGTAATGGAAATACCGATGGAGATCAAATCATTTTTTATGAAGATTTTGAAAATATAAAAAAAACTAAAGATCTGGAAAATTTAGGTTGGATCAATAGCAATATTAATTTAGGAAATGAAAAATTTAAGAAACGAACAGTAAATACAAATGGTATAATGCGAATTTCGGCCTATAATACCCAAGAAAATCCTTTGGAAGCATGGTTGATAACTCCTCAAATAAATTTAGATAATGTAAAAGATGCCACATTAACATTTCAAACAAACGCATCATACGATAATGGAACAATTTTAACCGCTTGGGTTTCTACAGATTTTAATGGAGATATTAAAAAAGCAAGTTGGCAACAACTTGATGTAAATATTTCGGTTGGACCTACAAATACTTTTATAACTGATTTTACAAATTCTGGAAAAATTAGTTTGAGTTGTTTAACAGGTAATATTAATATAGCTTTTAAATATTTAGGTGGAGATCCAGGAATTTCTACAACTTATGATATAGATAATGTGAAGGTTACTGTAAAGTAAAAATCACATCTTCTAGAAGGTGACTTTAGTTTAGTCCTAGAAATGAACATTAATAATATTTTTTACAGTTTTGAATGTCCAACAAGGATTAACGATTTTAGAACTTCAAAGTTCTGTATTTATAACAAAACATCACAAATCATTAGATTTTTAATACTTTTTCTATATTTATTCTTTAACCATATAAATATGAGGTATTCCATCTTCAAGGTACTCCTCTCCTACTTTGTTAAATCCATGAGATTTATAAAACTTTTCTAAATATGTTTGAGCACCAATTTTAATTTCTGAAGTTTGAAATAAATTTTCAATTTGAATTATTGATTTTTTAATTAATTCATGACCTAAACCAGTACTTCTAAATTTTGAGTGCACCACTACCCTGCCAATTGCTGCCTGTTGGTAATAATCACCCTGTTTAAATAGACGTGTATAAGCTAATATTTTAGAAGGATTTTCTTCCGCTACAGCGTAAAAATGAAAAGCTTTTTTATCTTTTCCATCTAATTCAGGATAAGGACAATTTTGTTCCACCACAAAAACATTGATACGTAATTGTAAAATATCATGAAATTCTTCAACTGTAAGTTGCTTATATTTTTTTAATACCCAATGCATTATTTTAAGATAATAATTAATTGAATCTAGCTCTTATATTCATTATAAAACGTAACAAAATTGAATTTCATCAATCTTGGATTATAAAATCTTTTCTATCATCACGTTCATATTCAGGTTGTAAATTACAGTGATTTATATGAAAATCATCTAATAAGATCTTTTCAACATTATTACAAATTTTATCAAAACTTGAAAGCTTTATATCATTATTAAATTCTAAATGTGCTTCAAAATGAATATCCGTATCATTTAATTGCCAAATATGTACATGGTGAATATTTTTAATTTCATCAATAGCTAAAACTTTACTTTGAATATCTTTAATATTGATATGATTGGGAGCAAAAAGCATTAATATTTTTAATGAATCAATAAATATATTCCAGCTCATATATAATAAATATACAGATATAAGTATTGTTAATAAAGCATCTATCCAATAAACCTGATAAAATTTCATTACTAAACCTCCAATTAAAACAGCGACAGAAGTAAGCATATCAGTCATTAAATGTAAATATGCTGATTTCATATTTAAGTTATGATCAGCATCTTTTCTTAATAATAAAACACTGAAACCATTTGCTAAGATTCCTAATAGAGCAAGGTATATTACCAAATTACTTTCAATTTCCTGGGGATGTTTAAACCTTTTAAATGCTTCAAAAGCTAAAAAGAAAGCAATTACAATTAAAGTAGCGGAATTTATAAATGCAGCAATGATCTCAGCACGTTTAAAACCAAAAGTTTGATGTAATGTTTGTTTTTTCTTAGTAGTTAAAATATTTGCTATATAACTAATAATTAATGATATAACATCTGATAAATTATGGACAGCATCTGAAATTAAAGCTAAACTCCCTGAAATTATTCCACCAATTACCTGGGCAACTGTAATAATAATATTTAATATTATTGAAATAATTAATTTTTTACCTGATAAAGTAGTAGAGGAGTGATGATGATGTGAGTGTGCCATAAAAAGTTAGCATTGTATAACAGGAATCTTATTTATTCTACGTTCATGTCTTCCGCCTTCAAACTTAGTATTTAAAAAAGTATCTACAAATTCTAAAGCTTCTTTTTCACTGATAAATCTTGCAGGTAAACTCAAAATATTTGCATTATTATGTGCTCTTGCTAATTCTACCAATTCATTTTTCCAACATAAAGCTGCTCTAATACCATGATGGTGATTTGCAGTCATAGCAGCTCCGTTTCCACTACCGCATAAAATGATACCAAAATTAGCATTACCTATTTCTACAGCTTTAGCTACAGGATGAATTGCATCGGGATAATCCATACTATCATTAGTATCAGTTCCAAAATTTATTATTTTTATACCTTTTTTTTCTAAATATTTTATGATAGAAAATTTATAGTTAGTTCCGGCATGATCATTACCAATTGCTATAGTCATTGTAAAGTTTTTTACAAATTTACATTATTGTATAGTTATAAACATAAAAATTATGTTTTGTTAATCAAATTTTAAAATTATTTGATTTTTAACACTTTATAATATCAATCAATTGTTAATATATTTTTATTTAAAAATTAAAAGATTATTTTTTTTATTTAAAAATATTTTTAAACAAAAAGAAGTTTTCAACCAGCAACTTTTTTTGTTATTATTTTAAATAATTTTATTAACACAAATTAACAATGTTATCAAGTTTATTTTAAATAATTTTATTAAATAATATTGTTAAAATAACTATTCACACTTGTTAATAAGATCTAAAATTATATTGATATTTAATTGATTAAATATTTTTATTATGTTCATTATTTTTTAAAAATAATAAATCAAAATATAAGTAGCTTTTTTTATTCCACATATTAACACACTATATACACCATCATATATTTTTTATAAAATTTTAAATAAATAGTTAATTATATAATAACTGTTAATAACTTGAATTTTAAATTAAAAAAGAAATACAAAAATACAAACTAAACCTTCTTTGTATTTTTAAGAATTTTATTGGATAATTCTACTGAAGATATTTGGTTTTTATCAACTTTTTTAAAAGTATCATCAATACTAATTTTTGCAATTATAATACTTAATAAAAATAAGATTGCAACAATAATTATTATTTTATAATAACTTTTCACTAAAAATTGACTTTTAATTATCTATTCTCTACAAATAAAGACGATAAGTATTTTAAAATGTTACAGAAATGTTAAAATTATTTAATTACACTAAAAAGTAAAAATACATTTTTATGTATTTATTGCAAAATTTTCTTCAGTAAATACCTAACTATCAACCAATATAAAGATATTTCAGTTTGGATTAAAGAAGTGTATTTAATAATAATAAACAATTTGAAATATTAATTTTTTACATAACATTTAATTAACAAAGGTTTACATTTTTATATGTAGTACTTTTAAAAATTAAAAATTTAATATTATATGTCGAAAAAAAGAAGATATCCCAATAATAAAAAGAAGAAAATATCAAGTCAAATTACTAGAGATATTTTACAGGTATTTAATAATAATACCAATAAGGCTTTAAATTATAAACAAATAGCAGGAAAGCTAAAAATAAATGATGCAGGAGGTAGAAATATTATCATTCAACAGTTAGCTTATTTAAAATCTAATGAAAAGATTAAAGAAATTACAAGAGGTAAATTCATAATAGTTTCAGAAAGTCATTATTATTATGGAACAGTTGATATGACATCAAATGGAAATGCATATATTGTTAGTGAAGAACTTGAAGATGATATATACATTCCATCAAGAAATTTAAATAAAGCTTTACACAATGATCAGGTTAAGGTTTATGTGTATAAACGTAAAAAAAATAAGAAACAAGAGGGGGATATTATTGAAATAATAAAAAGAGCCAAGACTGAATTTGTAGGTGTTTTACAACTCAGTAAAAATTTTGGTTTTGTGATACCAGATGATCCAAAAATGTATGCTGATATATTTATTTCAAAAAATAATTTAATTAAAGCAAATGATGGTGATAAAGTATTAGCAAAACTTACAGATTGGCCGGATAATTCAAAAAATCCCTTTGGAGAAATAATTGAAACTTTAGGCAGGCCAGGAGATCACGATACTGAAATTCATTCAATTTTATTAGAATATGGTTTACCGTATAAATTTACTGATGAAGTTGAAAATTATGCTTCTAAAATACCAATTCAAATTACTGATAAAGAAATTGCTAAACGAAGAGATCTTAGAAATGAATTAACTTTTACAATTGATCCGAAAGATGCTAAAGATTTTGATGATGCTTTATCGTTTAAAAAGTTAGAAAACAGTAATTATGAAATTGGAATTCATATTGCAGATGTTTCTTATTATGTACATGAAAATAATATTTTAGATCAAGAAGCTTATAACAGGGCAACTTCAGTTTATTTAGTAGATAGAGTAGTGCCAATGTTACCAGAAATACTTTCTAATAATGTTTGTTCTTTACGTCCAAATGAAGAAAAGTTAACTTTTTCAGCAATTTTTGAAATAGATCAAAAAGCTCAGGTTATTAAACAATGGTTTGGAAGAACGGTAATACTTTCTGATAAAAGATTTACTTATGATGAAGCCCAGGAAATAATTGAAAACACATCAGAATTTAAAGATATAAATGTTATTTCAGCTATTTTAAAGTTAGATGAATTAGCAAAAATTTTAAGAAAGCAACGAATGAAAAACGGGGCGATCTCATTTGATAAAACCGAGGTTAAATTTGAATTAGATGAACATAATGAACCGATTAGTGTATATGTGAAAGAATCAAAAGATGCACATAAATTAATTGAAGAATTTATGTTATTAGCCAATAGAAAAGTTGCTGAATTTATTGGAAGAAATGATAATTCACAAAAAAAGAAAACCTTTGTTTACAGAGTTCATGATGAACCAAATATTGATAAGCTTACAACTTTACAAAGTATCATCAGTAAGTTTGGTTATAAAATTACAACCGACACTAAAAAACATACTTCTGATTCACTGAATAAATTATTAAAAGATGTTCACGGTAAAGCCGAATCAAATATGGTTGAAACATTAACTATACGCTCCATGAGTAAAGCAATATACACAACACATAACATTGGACATTACGGTTTAGCTTTTGATTATTATACACATTTTACATCACCTATTAGAAGATATCCTGATGTAATGGTTCATCGTTTATTACAATATTATTTAGATAATGGAAAATCAGTAAATGAGGAAGTTTATGAAGAAAAATGTAAACATTCTTCCGAAAGAGAATATATGGCTTCTAAAGCAGAAAGAGATTCTATTAAATACATGCAAGTAAAATATATGCAAGATCATAAAGGCCAAGAATTTAGAGGTGTTATTTCAGGAGTTACTGAATGGGGTATTTATGTAGAAATAATTGATAATAAATGTGAAGGTATGGTAAGAATTAAAGATATTAAAAACGATTATTATATCTTTGACGAAAAACAATATGCACTAATTGGTCAGGAAACTAAAAACATATATCAATTAGGTGACGAAGTTACCATTACTGTTAAAAATACTGATCTAGAACGCAAGCATTTAGATTTTAATTTAATAGAATAATAATTTAAATAAATAAATATGAAAAAAATATTAATCCTTTTCTTTTTTGTTTCAAGTTTTACTTTTGCACAGGGAATAATTACTAAAAACCTAGGTGATTTCAATGAAGTTAAAGTTTATAGAGGTTTAACAGTTGAATTGATTAAAGCAAGAACTCCTAAAATTGTTATTGAAGGAGAAAAATCAAAAGAAGTTGTTGTAAAAAATACTAATGGAGTCTTAAAAATTTCACTAACTGTTTTAGAGACTTTTTCTGCAGATGAAGTAAAAGTTTTTCTTTATTATAATAATGAAATAGATATTATTGAAGGAAATGAAGGATCAGTAATAAATTCTGATAAAAAATTCAAACAAGACAAGATTATTATTATTGCAGAAGAAGCAGCCAAGGTAAATTTAATTTTAAAAACAATTCATTTAGATGTTAAAGCTTACACGGGAGGTATAATTACTTTAGAAGGATCTTCTGAAAACCAAAATGTTATCGGAAATACCGGTGGTATTTATAATGGTGATGACCTAAAAACCGACTATACCACGGTAAGTTCTTCAACAGGCGCAAATGTAACTGTTAATGCATCAAAATTGGTAGATGCAAATGCAAAGTTAGGGGGTACTATTAAAGTAACCGGAGAACCAAATGAGGTGAAGAAAAAAGAATCTTTTGGTGGATACATTAAAGATTAAAAGATTTAAAATTATAGATTTGAAATTTATATATTATCTTTGTTTAAAAAATTAGAAAATAATGATGATTCAAACAATATTTTTAGGTTTTGTAGGACCATGGCAATGGATAATTATTGGACTTGCTATACTTTTACTTTTTGGGGGTAAAAAATTACCGGAACTAATGAAAGGATTAGGTACCGGAATTAAAGAGTTTAAAAACGCCACTACCGAAGAGGAAGAAGAAGAAAAAAAGGTTGAAGATAAAAAGTAATTTTTTATCTCATTTTTATTAAATATAAAACCTCAATTATAATTTATAATTGAGGTTTTTTTGTGCAACACTTCCAACTATTTTTTAGGTGTTATTTTTCTACCTTTATTTGATGCTTCCATAACTTTATTAGCAGCTAATAATGAGGCAGTCATGTCATTTAACATACTACTCGCCGCATTAGGGTTGTTAGGCAGTAAAATTAAATTACTATTTGTATCACTTCCAATAGATTGTAAAGTATCATAATGTTGTGTAATTACAATTAATGCAGAAGCCTCTTGACTATTGATACCTGCATTATTTAAAGTATCTACACTTTCTTCTAATCCTCGAGCAATTTCTCGTCGTTGATCTGCAATACCTCTTCCTTGTAAGCGTTTACTTTCAGCTTCAGCTTTTGCTCTTTCAACTATTAAGATACGCTGTGCATCACCCTCATGTTGAGCAGCAACTTTTTCACGTTCTGCAGCGTTAATTCTATTCATAGCTTCTTTTACAGATGCATCAGGATCAATATCGGTAACCAAAGCTTTTATGATATCATATCCATAATTAAGCATTGCTTCTTTCAGATCACGCTGAATAGCATGCGCAATATCATCCTTTTTTTCAAATACATCATCTAAGATCATTTTAGGAACCTCAGCTCTTACCAAGTCAAAAATATAAGCTGTTAATTGCTCATGAGGGTTTTGTAATTTATAAAAAGCATCATAAACTTTATCCCTCTTAATTTGATATTGAACAGATATTTTTAAATGTACAAAAACATCATCTTTTGTTTTAGTTTCAACAACAACATCTAATTGTTGAATTTTTAAACTTAAACGAGCCGCAATTCTATCAACCAGAGGAATTTTAAGTTGTAAACCCGCATGACGAGTACTATGGTATTTACCAAAACGTTCTATAATTACTGCAGTTTGTTGTTTTACAATAAATAAACCGGATATGATAAGAAATAAAACAATAATAAAAATAGGGATAATAGTTGTCATGTTTTTTTTATTTTTAGATTAATAATAGAATAAATATACAAATAAATTTTATCAATTATTTTTAGGAATAGATTTTTATTATATTTAGCCTTTCAAAAAAATATTTAAGATGAAAAAATTTTTAACCATAAGTATTATTGTCGTTATTTTAGGTTTTATAGCCTATTTATCATTTGTTTATTTTGTTCCCTACAGTGAAGGATATAGATCTGGTAAATTGGTAAAAATCTCACAAAGAGGTATAGTTTTTAAAACCTGGGAAGGAACTTTAAGTCAGGGTGTATCAGATGAATTACAATTTCATTTTTCTGTTGAGGATAATAAAAAAGAAGTAATTGAACAATTAAAAAATCTACAAGGTAGATCAGTAAAGCTGACTTATATCGAGAGATACGGAACTTTTCCATGGTTGGGTGATACAAAACATTATATTAAAGAAGCAGAAGAAGTAGATGAAATTATCAATGTAAATTGATAATTTATCCATTCAAATTATCTTATTTAAAATTTTCTATTGCTTGTTCTAATCTCTTTATAGTTTCCTCTTTTCCTATAAGTGAGGTAATATCGTACAAATGAGGACCTTTCATTGCGCCAACTAAACTTAATCTGAAAGGTTGCATAACTTTACCAAAACCAATCTCTTTAGAAGTGATCCATTCTTTAACAATATTTTCTATGTTTTTAGAAGAAAAATCATCAATTTCATTTAAAACTAGTATTATTTCTTTCATTAAGTCGGAAGTATCTGCCTTCCACGATTTTTTTGAAGCTTTACTATCGTATTCCACCGGAGCAATAAAGAAATAACTTCCAAGATCCCAAAAGTCTCTTACAAAGGTTGCACGTTCTTTTATTAAGCCTACAACTTTGATAATATAGTTAAGGTCATTTCCCTTGTCAGTCCCGCGCAGGCGGGAATCTTCTTCCAAAAATAACTCAGCCAACTCCTTATCATCTTTATTGATCAAATACTGATGTTGGAACCATTTGGTTTTATCAACATCAAATTTAGCACCTGATTTTCCAACTTTGCTAATAACAAAAGCTTGTATCAGCTCTTCCAAAGAAAACAACTCTTGTTCCGTTCCCGGATTCCAGCCTAAAAATGCTAACATATTTATAAAAGCCTCTTTAAAATAACCATCTTCACGATATCCTCTTGAAATTTCACCGGTTGATTCATTTTTATATGCTAACGGAAATACAGGGAAACCTAATTTATCACCGTCGCGTTTGCTTAATTTACCTTTACCTGTTGGTTTTAATATTAAGGGTAAATGTGCAAATTCAGGAGCATCCCAACCAAATGCACGATAAAGTAAAATGTGTAAAGCCATTGATGGCAACCATTCTTCGCCACGAATTACATGGGTAATTTCCATTAAATGATCATCAACTATATTAGCAAGATGGTAAGTTGGCATTCCGTCACTTTTAAACAGAATTTTATCATCAAGTGTATTGGTATCAATCTTGATATCGCCACGGATCATATCCTGCATTTCCAAAGTTTTATTTACAGGAGTTTTAAAACGGATCACATATTTATCACCATTATCCAATTGTTTTTGAACTTCTTCAGCATTAAGTGAAAGAGAATTATTTAAATTTTCACGATTGTGATGGTTGTAAATAAACGCATTTTTATTTTCCTGACATTCATTTCTAAGCGCATCCAGTTCTTCTGCCGTATCAAATGCATAATAAGCTTTGCCGATTGCAATTAATTCATCAGCGTATTTTTTATAAATATCTTTTCTTTCAGACTGACGATATGGTCCAAATTTCCCTTCTTTTCCAGGACCTTCATCAAAAGGAATTCCGCTCCAGTTTAACGCATCTTTAATATATTGCTCGGCATTAGCCACATATCTGTTTTGGTCGGTATCTTCTATGCGAAGTATAAAAATACCGCTGTGTTTTTTGGCAAATAAATAATTAAAAAGGGCGGTTCTTACACCACCAATATGTAGGGGTCCCGTTGGACTGGGAGCAAAGCGTACTCTAACTGGTTTTGACAT
>JAOZVI010000161.1:0-1792 GCA_029938265.1 Flavobacteriaceae bacterium
CAGATGTGCAAAGATAAAAAAAGCTACACCCAAAATTGGGTATTGTATTTTAGTGTGAAACACATATTATATTACTGTATATAAGTTTATTAAACAAAATATAAATAATTTGCGATGAATATTGCGGGTTAAAGACCTTTGTTCAATATTATTATTGAATTCAGAATGATATCTGGGTTTCGCTTTATATAATTTAACAAAATAGAAACTCTGATATAATAAGAATCTACGGTCCAATTTCAAGGTGCTAAGTAGAGATAGATACAATTACTTTAATCGATTATTTCATTTTATCTGAACAGAAGCTCAATGAAATTTCTAATCTTGAAAACATTTTATCAAAATGGCCATAATCATGGAGTTCATTTGTATAAGTAATACCATATGCATCTAGTTTTTGTATAAAAAATTCATAAGGCACACCCCAACCAAACTCATCCAGTTTTCCACAATCAAAGTAAATACCATTCAAAGATTTAAAATCATTGCCATAAGTATCTAACATAGTAAAAGGATCGTTTTCAAGCCATTTAGCCCAAACATGGTCAATAACTTTCCCGGAAGGGAATGCAAAAGGCAGATCTACAGAATAAGAAAAAGGTTCTATTATTATATTTTGATTATTTATATTTGGTGACCATGCAGCACCCATAGCGTAATAAGCATAAGTTAAAAATTTTGAAGGATCAGGAGGACCTTTAATCCCCTCAGGATTCTCAGCAAAGATCATTGGTATATATGATTTAAAAGCTTCAAATACCAATGGTGCACTATGCGAAGCTATAACACTAAATTTATCAGCATGTTTCATACCAAGTTTTATAGCACCATAACCACCTTGAGAAAAACCGATAACTGCGCGACCATCTTTATTGTTGATTGTTTTATAATTACTATCAATATAATTCACCAGATCTTTTGCTATATAATCTTCAAAGTTTCCATTCAAAGCCGAATTAGAATAAAAACTAAAACCGTGTTTACTAACAGCATTTGGTATTACAATAATCATTGGATCAATTTTTTTTGAGAGAATAAGTCCGTCAATCCATTCTTGAAACCCCTCTTGGGGGAAGTCGGGAAAATTTTTAAAAACTCCGTTAGGATCGATCCATTTGTTCCAAATTTCTTTATTTGAAAATGCATATTCTGAAAATGGTAAACCGTGAAGCAAATATATAACCGGATAATAGATATTACCGTTAGAATTATATCCTGCCGGAGTATAGATTTGCATATATCTAAAATCTGAGTTTCTAATATAATTATTTGTAAGGGCTTGACTGGTGAATACTCTATGTTCCAATTTGCTGTCGATTTGCACAGGCTCAGATTCACTATCACAGCTCTGGAACATTACGGCTGTAAGTAACACAAGGAAAAAATATTTCGTTTTCATAATTTAGATTTTAAATGTTAAACAATATTTTCTGAGTTTATAATATCTGATTCTATTTTGTGGATGGAAGGATCAGGTTTAAATGACAAACTCAGTCGATTTATCACCAATAAAATTAATTGTAATCAAAGTGTAAGGCTTTGCTAATTGTGCCAAATGTTTTGCTAATCATGTCAAAATGAAGAGAAATCTGAAATTGTATAGAAAAGAGGAAGGATTATAATATTGATTTTAACGTTTCACTTTACTTGGTGCTATGCCAAACTCCTCTGAATAAACTCTGCTAAAGTGGGATAGATTTTTAAATCCGGTATCGTAGGCAACTTCGGTAACGTTGAGTTCACTATTGAGCAATAATTCTTTTGCTTTTATCAATCGGAGTTTACGGATAAA
>JAOZVI010000161.1:1892-4838 GCA_029938265.1 Flavobacteriaceae bacterium
ACCAGATCAGGAATGATATCAACAGCTTTTTTAAAACCTTCTTTTCCATTACTCGCTACTTCAATCTGGTAATCATTAGAGAGAAGTGTGTGTAAATATCGCACAATATCTTTGTTATCTTCTATAATTAATAGTACGAGTTTTTTACTCAATTCGTTTGCGTAAGTGTAAGTTATCTGTTCATTTTTTTTAGAATGTATTCCGGAAAATGCTATTTCTTTTGATAGAGGTATATTTACATCACTCGCCTGATTGGTAATTGGTAAGCGAATAATAAAAGTAGAACCTTTATATAACTCACTTTGTACAGTAATTTCTCCTTTAAGCAATTTTACCAGCTCCTTTGTTAAAGCAAGCCCAAGACCGCTACCTTTTGTTAATTGTTCTGTATGATTTTCTGTTTGAAAATATCGATCGAAAACTTTATGAAGATGTTCAGGAGGAATACCCACACCCGAATCTTTAACTTTTAAAATCAAGTAACTATTTGGGGCCATATCTTCTTTAGAAACAGAAACCTGTATCAAACCTTCTTCAGGAGTAAATTTGATAGCATTAGAGAGGAGATTAGATAGTATATCCTGAATTTTATCCTGATCAAAATCCATTGTGATCTCTTTGGGTTCTGCTGAAAATAAAAGGTGAATATTTTTTGTTTCAGCCAGCGAATGAAACGATTCAACCAGGTATTTCAAGTAAAGGGAAATATCATCTTGTATTAGATTGATAGGCATAGCATTGGCTTCTAATTTTGAAAGGTTAAGCATTTGGTTGGTAAGGTTAAGTAAATTCTGACCATTTCGTTTTATCATTTTCAGCCCTTCGTTAGACCATTTATTTGGATTCTTTTTTATTTGGTCTGCCATACCGAGTATTATGGTTAGTGGTGTACGAAATTCATGTGTGATATGGGTATAAAATTTTGTTTTAAATTCATCCAGTTCTCTCATTCTGTATTTTTCTTCTTGTTTTAATCTTTCTACTTGGGATGTATAATAATATAGTCCGATAAAAGCCATGGTATTACCTAAAAAGAATCCCAAAAAAAGGTAGTATATAAAATAAGTATTAGGATTATCAGGTTGTAGTAAAGTAGCCATGAACATTGAAGTCATATATAAAATAAAAATAATAATAGCATGCCTTTTATTTGGTAATGTTATTGCGTAAAGAGGGGCGATTAATCCAATATAAATTACACCACCAGCATTTAGAAGACCTCCCATTAAATAAACTTTTGTAGCGGCAAGTACTAGAATTATAATTTGAGTAGCTAGGGCAAATATTTGTATATTATTTTTATGGAGATTGAATATTAAAAGACTTAAAAGTATAGAAAAGATCCAAATAAAATTTAAAAACACTACTATGTCGCCTTTTTTGTCACCAACTATTATACTCATCAATATTAAAAAAGGTAATCCGGCAACATTAAAAAGCCACCAGATCTTTTTCTGCATAAGAATCTCCTCACTATCACCAGATTGGTGTAAGTATTTTATCAACCAATTATTGATGTTATTTATTATGGCATTCATAGATACCTTTTTAAATTCAATTACTGATTATACCACAAAAGTTAACTAGTATTGGTTAGGCTATGATTTTGAAAGTAGCTATTGCATTGAAAACTGATAAATTGAATTGCAAAAGCAACTTCTATTTAAAACTGTCGGCAGGTTTAGATTATTAAATTAGATAGGACTCTTCCTAAACCATAGAGAAACACTTAATTATAGCCAACTTAAGTTATATATTCAAAGATAATCATTTTATGTGTCATAATTATTACAAAATATTTTATTCCATAAAAAACCTCAAAATTTATAATAACCTGAGAACAAGAAAAGTCTGATAATTTTTAATTTTATAAGCAGATAAACTTTACCATTCGGTTAGACAACATTTTTGAAATATCATGGCTATTGAATAAAACATAATTAGTAAATTTGGTTGCAATAATTAAGTATGACACAAGTCAAATAAAGAAAAATAATAATTTAATTAACAGTTTAAATCAATAATTATGAATATTAAAAAGTCAAGTTTAAAAATTTTATTCTTTGTAGGGATTATAGCATTGATCTTACAGGTAATTATATCATGGAAAACACAACCTATTGAGAAACCAATTGGTTTACAGTTATATTCGGTAAGAGATGATATGAAAAAAGACGTTAAAGGCACAGTTGCAAAAGTAGGAGAAATGGGTTATACTTTTGTGGAAGCGGCAGGTTTTAAAGATGGTAAATTTTATGATATGACGCCTCTTGAATTTAAAAAGTTATGTGAAACTAATGGCTTACAATTTATAGGATCTCATACAGGTCAAAATCTTCCTGATGCAGCTAACTGGGATAAAACTATGGCATGGTGGGATATGTGTATTGATGCACACGCTGCTGCAGGTGTTAAATGGATCGTACAACCATGGATGAGCAAAGAAGGATATAGTAGTCTTGAGGGATTAAAAAAATATATTAAATATTTTAATGCTGTTGGTGAAAAATGTAATGCCAAGGGTATAAAATTTGGTTATCATAATCATGACAAAGAGTTTACTACTTTATTTGAAGGTAAACCAATTTATAATTGGATGCTCGAATTAACCGATCCACAAAAAGTGATGTTTGAGCTTGATCTATACTGGATTATGGAAGGTGGAAAAGAACCTGTAGATTATTTTAATAAATATCCGGGCAGATTTATGTTATGGCACATTAAGGATGAAAAGGAATTAGGTGAGAGTGGTAATATGGATTTTAAGAAAATATTTTCTTCTAAAGAAAAAGCCGGTTTACAGTATGGTATTGTTGAAGTTGAGCGATATAACTTTGAACCTTTGGTAAGTTGTAAAAAAAGTCTGGAGTATTTAAAGAGTAATGGTATTTATTAATATTTATGCTTGAGGTATAGAAAATTAAAAGAAATTCACTAATTAAATAA
>JAOZVI010000162.1 GCA_029938265.1 Flavobacteriaceae bacterium
CTGAAGCAGAACTAAACTGATAAGCCCAAAAAGCAATAGGGGCAAATTAATGAATACACGACGCATGACACTCTCCTTGAGAATAAAATGACTTGTAAAGCAAATACCTTGAAGCTACCTATTGATTGAGAGCTCGTCAGGTGCTTATTTATTCCCGTTTTGAAAATCCCTGCGGTCAGTGTAAATAAAAAGAGCAGAGCCGGGATGGCTCTGCTATTTAAAATGGACGATATACAGCTTTTTTGCTTATTTTCTTTTTCTTCTTATGCGAGCACCAACAAGACCTATAAGACCTGTACCGAAAAGAAGCATTGTGGCGGGTTCGGGTACTGGGGTCGTTCCTTCAAAATAGCTGATATGACTAAATACACCGTCCGGATTAGAACCTGTTGGCGGCTCCCACATACCGTTAGGATCATAAACTCCCCTGATATCAGTTGGATCAGGGTTCAACCAAGTATCAATAGCACTGTTCCAATATGCGAAACTCCAAGCACCCTGCTTGACAATGGCATAATCCCAGATAAATCCGACGTCATCTGGAAGAGAACCTGCATCAGATTTTATAGTCCTTATTACATCCATTCCACCTAGCAAGCCCTCCAACCAAGCTTCTTCAGTTGCGTCACCACTGCTAGGAAGATCAATTGGATTATCAAATCCAACCACTGCACCTAACAAGTCATCAAAACCAACAGGCATAGCCGATACCGACACAACCCAAAAACTAAAGACAAAAGACACCGCCACAAATAGACTAAATTTTTTCATTTTTTCCTCCTTAAGAATTATTCTTGATATTTCCTCACTTGTAAAAAATATAGCAACTATTGTGCCACCTAAAAGAAAAGAAGACAACGTACAGTTAACACAGTTAAAATTGAAATTTCTGTAATGCAGTATGGTTAGGACGGAACCCAATTCTTCCTGTTTTATGGATTGAACGTCAGAATATTCCGTATTTCAGAAAAATATGGCCGTGGAACACAGGCCTAGTTCCGGAAAAAAGAAAAACCGATCATTGTTTAAAATGATCGGCTTCTATAGTGATGCACTGGTCGGGGCGGTAGGATTCGAACCTACGACCTCCTGCTCCCAAGGCAGTTTCTTTCCACTTTTCACACGCACTTATACAGTCTCAACAAGTATCCCCTTTCCCCCTTAAACCTTGACATATCCATATGTCTACTGTATCTTGAGGTATCATAAGGAAGCAGTTGGGTTTATACAATCTTGCGCATAGTTCGCACTTATTATGCACGTAATTTGAAATAAGTGCAGGAGATGACAATGTCAAAGAAGCGATTTTCTACAGATAGGCAGGTAGCTACCCTCTCACCACGGCCCGGTCAAAAGCAAACCGAATATTACCATTCACAAGAGTCAGGGTTAATATTACGGGTAGGTGTCAGAAAAAAAGCATGGGTTGTAAATTATGTCCTGGGAGACTTGAGGAGAAAGTACACCCTTCCTTCTGGATATCCCGACATGAGTTTGGCTGACGCCGTTAAGAAATGCCGGGACATCAAGTCAGATGCGGCCAAAGGCATTGACCATCTTGGCAACAAGCAAAAGAGGAGGACTGCAGCCACTGTAACTAATGTCATGGACCAATATTTTAAAGAAACCCCCATGGCAACAAAGAGCTACTCAGAGAGTAAGCGCATCACACAAAAGGATATCATTCCAATGCTGGGTGATATGAAGGCTGTGGACTTGACGCGCCAAGATGTTAAAGACCTTCATGGAAAGATTATTGAGCGTGGATCTGCTGTAATGGCAAACCGTACAGTAGAACTTCTCCGCCGAGCCTATAACTGTGCCCATGAAGAAGAGCTCATAGACCATAACCCTTACCCAAGCCTAAAAAAAATCAAAGTTAAAGAATCTGCCAGAGATCGTGTCCTGAAAGATTTCGAGATAAAGAAGCTGTGGGGTGCCATGGAAGCCGAAAGTCCGAATATGCGGAATATTCTCCGCCTGCTGTTGCTGCTCGGTCAGAGGAGCATGGAAACCATGTCTATGCGCGTGGAAGATATCGATCAAGAGCGAAAGGAATGGATCGTGCCAGCATCCCAGACCAAGACAGGCAAAGCCAATATTCTACCAATTCCACAGCTTGCGTGGGAGATCATCAAGCCAGGTCTGAAGAATGAGAAGTGGATCTTTCCATCTGCATACAACACCACACGCAAAGGATCTAAAGGAGATGGTTGCACTAAATCTACCAAAGACTCCCGAAGACGGCTACGGAAAGCAACAGGCATTAAAGGATGGACTGGGCACGATTTACGGCGAACCTGCCGAACTATCATGTCCAGGGAAGGGGTACTCCCGCACGTCGCAGAGCAGGTACTGGGACACGTTCAAGGGGGCGTTGAAGGTATTTATGATCAACATGCTTATCTGAAGGAAAAAGGTGCAGCCCTTAGTCGGGTTGAGCGTCGTATAAAGCGAATTATCGGATTGATTGACGAAGACCAGAGAAAAATCGTAATGCTAAGGAGAGCTGGATGAACAACGAAGAAAGATTGACCACCAAATTTAAGGAATTTCTGAGCAGCCCCCCGCTCACCGAAAAAGAGAGCCATGAACACGACACAGCATATGATTATATTATGGTAAAAAGAGCCCTAATCAAGGCCATGCAAAAAATTAAAGCACAGCCCCGGACAGAATACCTGGACCACCAGATCACTGCATACCGCAAACAGATCAAAGAGATCGACGCTTGGATGGCTGGCAAGGACACTCCCACTCCAGAACTTGACGTGACTATCATAGAGGAACTAGATGTCGAGGGAGTAGATGTCGAGGAACTATTAGAAGGAAAAGCAAGTCATATCCAACCTATAGAGGAGGAATCAAACAATGATCAACAGCTTAACCACGCCGCCCTGCCTTCTCCCTCAAACTTCTTCCACCTTGAAAACAAAGTATGGCGAATAAGGTACCTTGGAGGAGATACAATCCTTATCCCTGATAGTAAGCCGCTTCGTGAAATTGCTGAGCGACTCGCGCACCCTGGTGTCGAAAAAGATTTTAGTTCCGCCAAGGAATACAAGGAAGATGGGGAAAAGTTACAGTCTGAGCCAGATAATGCCAAGTACTCACAAGGTGTGAATGACAAATTATCCCCTGAGGATAGGGCTAATATCGAGAAGATTGTGAAGTCTTCAGCCGCGAAAAAAAAGCAAGCTGAAGAAGACACACAACAGGCAAAAAAGAAAGAACTTTCGCCAGAGGCCATTGATGTCTCTGCGGAAGCGCTTGATAAAGCGAGTAAGGATTTAGACGACGTAAAAAATTATGTGCGAAGATATCACGGGAATATAAAAAATGATAACTCGATCAGTTGGGGAATTTGCACGGACAAAAACATAATTTCAAGGCAGAAAGACGCGTTCTCCCTGAATTTGCGCCGTGGTGTCAAACAGATAGAAGGAAGTGGTGGGATAGCACTTGCCAAACATTTAGAAGACTATCTGCTGCTTGATAAATATTACAGACCTCCGCCAGGAGGGGAGCGATTTTACGTAACAACTTGATTTAATAATATTTTTTATTCACTTCACTACCCTGTAGCTTATAGTTACAGGGTTTTTTTATGCCATCCGACAAAATTTGTCGTAATCTCGACAAATTTTGTCGTGCCTAATAAGTAAGCGGGGAACATAAGGTTTCTTGCAATACCAACAACACTTTTAAGGACATCTACAATGGGCATGAGAAAAACAAAGAGCAAAGGGGAAAGCAGGCAGAATAACAATGCTGGCAGTGTAAGTGAACCACGAATCTATCGCCTGCCACAAATTATCGAGATGTACAATATCTCAAAACCCACAGTTTACCGCCTAATGAAAGATGGTAAATTCCCCCAGTCTGTAAACCTAGGTCCACGAGCTAGAGGTTGGTTTAGGTCAGCCTTGGAGGACTGGGAAAGGGGTTTACATAATAACTCTTCAAAAAGGGTTGCGACACTCAAAGCAACCAATGCAGGGGGGTGAATCGTGGCATCAAAAACAATTAAGGCTATCCCAGCACTGTATAAAAGCGTGATGTTTAGATCCAAAACGGAATCAACGTTCGCCAAGTGGTGCGACACAAACAAACAGGAGTGGCAATACGAGCCAGAGGGATTAACGGACGGGCAAACATCATACCTGCCAGACTTTTATCTACCAGCATCTAGGCTGATTGTTGAAATAAAGCCAGCCTTCTTTACCAGTGAAACCCATAAGCTAGACATGCTCTTTAGTTCGAAAGACTTTGACGATTTTGGCTTGGTTGTTATCGAAATGACCCCACTACTCAGAGTTCTCAAATATTCAGCACCGGAATATGACATCGCGGGTATCGATGAAGCTACAGGCGAGTTTCTCCACGGGCGAGTCTGGGCTGGTCAGGATGCAAGTGAATGTGCAAGTGATATCTGTTGTGCAGGTTTCTGCTATAAGTGTGGAGCCTTTAATATCTGTGGCAATTGCTTCAAGTGGGTTTGTTTGGCATGTGGTCATTATGACAGAGATAATACAATCTCTGCCTCCTATAACATTTCTTAGGGGTGACATGACAGATAACACAATCATAGAGTCAGTTGAGGTCGTGCTGTTTCCTGAGAAGATAAATATTTCTTGTGTCACTAAACGCGATGGACCACTAACAAAGATAATGAAACTTGACCCCGCTACCGGGGAACTAATAAAAGATGGAACTAAGTGCTGGATGTCCTATGGTTATCTCACAACAATCCCGTTTTCTTCTCCGGTAGGGTTCGCAAAATTACTGAGAACAAGAACAACAAACCAGGCTATAGTTCATGGGAC
>JAOZVI010000045.1 GCA_029938265.1 Flavobacteriaceae bacterium
CTGATGAAAAATTTAAAGGAATTGGAGGTAATATCTACTATCTCAATATAAATGAATGAAAAAAGACTCAATTTTAATTGAGCCTTTTTTAAAAAATAACAATGTTATTTATTTCATTGAATCATAAACCTTTTTCATATCGGTAAACTTCGTATCCATTTCAGCATTTTCGTATAAACTCATTAAAACTCTAACCGTATCAATATCATCCGGTTTTAATTCATAAGCTTTTTCATAAACAGGAATTGCTTCTTTGTATAGCACTACCTGCTTAGCTTTGATTTTATCATACTTATCAAAATCATTTAAATTTTCATTCATTTCTTCAACCAACTTCTTATCATCCTCTAATATAGCAGATCCTAAATTTACATATGCATCAGTGTAGTCAGGATTCATTTCAATAGCTTTTCGATAATAATCTTTAGCTTTTTCAACATCACCTTGCTCTGCGCTTATCACACCTAAATTATAATATAATGTTGGGTTATTTGGATCTAATTCAATTGCTTCTTTCATCAACTTGGCAAACTCATCTTTATTTCCCAATTTAATATGTAAGTTAGCTTCAGTTAAGATCAATCCAACATCTTTAGGGTCAATTTTTCTTGCATCTTTAACAGCAGCTAAAGCCTTATCAGTATCTCCCAATTCAATATGTGAGAATGCAATGTTCTTTATTAATGCCGGTTTTTTTGATTCAGTTGTAGTTGTTTTAAAATCAGTGTATGCTTTTGATTTTCTCATCAAATCACTTTGTTGTTTTGAAGAAAATACTTCTTTTTTACCGGTTTCCGCATTTTTTGCTGAATATTCAGTTGTAATACCGGTATATCCAACATCTTTTAATTGAGTAAAATAGTTTAATGCTCCTTCATAATCTTTTGCTAAATAGGCAGAATTTGCAGCATATTCTAGATAAGCAGTATCACGTGGACTTAACAAATAAACCTGATACAATTCATCTTTAGCTTTAACATAATCTTTATTTTGATACGATTTTATTCCTTTAGCTGATATGTCGCTAATTAAAATATTCAACTCTGGCTCAGCTAATTTTGTATATTTTGTTGTACCCATTTTCTTTTCTATTTCAAAAAGATTATTGTAAGCTTCGGCAGCACTGGGATACAGCGCAGGATTTGTTTTTGATAATTCTGTACAGGTCATTGCGTGTAAGTAATAAAACTTGGCTTTAGTTTTATCATCAGCATTTTCAATTAATGGTTTTGCCTGTTTTATAGAGGCTTGTGCTGTTGCATAATCATTTTTCTTAATCGCTTTTTCAGCAGCTTTCAACTCATTTTTTTGAGCAAATGTTGTAACACTTAAAAATAATGTGAACAACACTAATAATAGTTTTTTCATCTTAGAATTAATTAAATTTATTATATATTAAAATTTTTGCAAAATTATGAAATTTGTTCGTTATTCTCATGATTTTCACCAGGTTTTATTTCTTTACCTGATTCTGACAAATCACTAACTTCTTCATCTTCATGCATCACTTTAGCAACTGCAGCAATAGAGTCATTTTCTTTAATATTGATCAGTTTAACGCCTTGTGTAGCCCTTCCCATTACTCTCAGATCTGAAACTGCCATTCTTATGGTAATTCCTGATTTGTTAATGATCATTAGGTCATCTTTATCAGTTACATTTTTAATTGCAACTAAATTTCCTGTCTTCTCAGTAATATTGATAGTTTTAACACCTTTTCCACCTCTATTAGTGATTCGATAATCATCTAGACTAGAACGTTTTCCATAACCTTTTGACGACACAACCAATACATCACTTTCTTTATCAGATATTGAAATCATACCTATTACTTCATCATGATCATCTTGTAATCTGATGCCTCTAACACCAGATGCATTTCTACCCATTGGGCGTGTTTTACTTTCTTCAAAACGGATGGCTTTACCCGATTTAACTGCAATCATAATCTGACTATTACCATCTGTCAATTTTGCTTCTAATAATTCATCACCTTCTTTAATCGTAATTGCATTAATACCATTTGTTCTTGGTCTGGAATATTGTTCTAAAGATGTTTTTTTGGTTTGACCATTTTTGGTAACCATCACAACATAATTATTATTTACATATTCCTCATTCTTAAGATCTTTGGTTACTAAAAATGCTTTTACTTTATCATCATTTTCAATATTGATCAGATTCTGAATAGCCCTACCTTTAGATGTTTTATTTCCTTCCGGAATTTCATAAACGCGCATCCAGAAAACTTTTCCTTTTTGTGTGAAGAACAACATGTATTGGTGATTGGTTGCAACAAAAAGATGCTCTAAGAAATCTTCATTTCGCGTAGCAACACCTTTTTGGCCTCTTCCTCCCCTATTTTGAATTTTATATTCTGATAGGTCGGTACGTTTTATATATCCTGCATGAGAAATAGTTATCACTACTTTAGAGTCTGGTATCATATCTTCAATACTCATATCTCCTCCGGCATACTCAATTACTGATCTTCTTTCATCACCGTACTTTTCTTTGACCTTTATTAATTCTTCTTTAATGATGGTCATTCTACGGTCTTCGCTACCCAGAATTTCTTTTAGATCTTCAATTAATTTAGATATCTCCTCATATTCTGCTCTAAGTTTATCTTGTTCAAGGCCTGTTAATTGTCTTAAACGCATTTCAACTATAGCTCTGGCTTGAATTTCAGTCAGTTCAAACCTTACCATTAATTTCTCTCTTGCTTCATCAGCATTACTTGAGGCTCTTATCAAGGCAATAACTTCATCTATATTATCACTTGCAATAATCAAACCTTCTAATATATGAGAACGGGCTTCTGCTTTTTTTAACTCAAATTCTGTACGACGAACAACAACATCATGACGATGTTCAACAAAGTATTTAATTAAATCTTTTAAGTTTAACATCTCTGGTCTTCCATTGACCAAAGCAATATTGTTAACACTAAACGAAGTTTGTAAAGCTGTATATTTATATAATTTATTTAATACGATATTTGGTATTGCATCTCTTTTAAGCACGTAAACCAATCTTCTGCCTTTTCTACTGGTCTCATCACGAATACTTGAAATACCATCTATTTTTTTATCATTTATCAGGTCGGCTGTTTTTTTCATCAGATCAGCTCCATTTACCTGATATGGCAATTCTGTTACAACGATACATTCACGACCACTTACCTCTTCAAAATTTGATTTAGCCCTCATTACAATCCTACCCTTTCCGGTTAAAAAAGCATCTTTTACCCCTTCATAACCATAGATTGTACCGCCGGTAGGAAAATCAGGTGCTTTAATATATTGCATTAATTCGGCTATTTCAATATCGTTGTTATCAACATATGCAACAGTGCCATCTATAACCTCCGATAAATTATGAGGAGCCATATTTGTTGCCATACCTACTGCAATTCCTGAAGCTCCATTTACCAATAAACTTGGGATGCGTGTTGGCAGAACTACAGGTTCTTGTAATGTATCATCAAAATTTAAACGATGATCAACTGTATCTTTATCAATGTCAGCTAGCATTTCTTCAGAAATCTTTTGCATTCTTACCTCTGTATAACGCATTGCAGCTGGACTGTCACCATCAGGAGAACCAAAGTTTCCCTGGCCCTCAACCAATTCATAACGCATACTCCAATCCTGAGCCATTCTAACCATAGCATCATAAACTGATGTATCACCATGAGGATGATATTTACCTAAAACCTCTCCTACTACTCTGGCTGATTTTTTATGTGCTCCTGTAGCTTTTATTCCCAATTCGTGCATTCCAAATAAAACTCTGCGGTGAACAGGTTTTAGCCCATCTCTTACATCTGGTAAAGCACGAGAAACAATAACAGACATTGAATAATCAATGTATGCTGACTTCATTTCATCTTCTATATTAATAGGGATTATATTATCATTTTCTGCCATATTTTTTATTGTATTTTTTTAATTTTTTAAGAAGCAGCAATATACAATTATTCTATGTTTTATAATGTCTTAACACATTATTTATTAACATAATTTATCAACAAAATTGCTATTGTAAAAGCTTATTATTTAATGAATTAGTATGTTGTTTAAATATGCTTATAACTTTTGTAATGAATTAATCAAAAATTCTACTAAATTTACAACATAAATACAATATGAATGGACGATAATTTTTCACCAAAAGTAAAGGATGTTATAGCTTATAGTAAAGAAGAAGCTTTGCGATTAGGTCATGAATTTATAGGTACAGAACACTTAATGTTAGGTCTTTTGCGGAAGGCAAATGGAGATGCTTATGACATTTTAAGTTCTTTTGAAATAAATTTCACTGAACTACGTAGAAAGATTGAATTGTTAAATCCAATTTCTAACATTGAAAATGTAAGTAATAAAAAGAGTTTACATTTAACAAAACAAGCAGAAAAAGCTTTAAAAACAACATTTTTAGAAGCTAAATTATATAAAAGTGATAGTATTAGCACTGCACATTTATTACTGTGTATTTTAAGAAATGAGAATGACCCAACTACACAGATTTTACACAAATTTGATATCTATTATGAGGATGTAAAAGATGTTTTTAAAGAGTTATTTGTAGATTCTGATAAAAGTGAAGAACCCAGAGCAGATTTACCTCATCAGGAAGAATTCAATGAACCTAAAAAAAATCCATTTGAAGGTCCGCCAAAAAGTAAAATGAGCAAGAAAACCAAAACTCCGGTATTGGATAATTTTGGTCGTGATCTAACTTTAATGGCAGAAAACGGTAAATTGGATCCAGTTGTTGGTAGAAAGAAAGAAATTGAACGTATTTCTCAAATTTTAAGTCGCCGTAAAAAGAATAACCCTGTTTTAATTGGTGAACCCGGGGTAGGAAAATCAGCTATTGCAGAAGGTTTGGCATTGCGTATTATAGAACGTAAAGTTTCTAGAATTCTATTCAATAAAAGAATTGTTTCATTAGATCTGGCCAGCTTAGTTGCAGGTACAAAATATCGGGGTCAGTTTGAAGAACGAATGAAAGCATTGATGAATGAACTTGAAAAAAATGATGACATAATATTGTTTATTGATGAAGTTCATACTATTGTTGGCGCAGGTGGAGCAACAGGTTCACTAGATGCTTCAAATATGTTTAAACCGGCACTGGCAAGAGGTGATATTCAATGCATTGGTGCCACAACGCTTGATGAATATCGCCAACATATCGAAAAAGATGGTGCTTTAGAACGTCGTTTTCAAAAAGTAATCATAGAACCTACCTCTGTAGAAGAAACTATTGAAATCTTGATGAATATCAAGAATAAATATGAAGACCATCACAATGTAACTTATACTGACGATGCTATAAAAGCTTGTGTAAAACTTACTGATAGATATATGACAGAACGATATCTGCCAGATAAAGCAATTGATGCTTTAGATGAGGCTGGTTCAAGAATTCATATAACAAATATAGTGGTTCCTAAGCAAATTCTAGAACTCGAAAAAAACTTAGAAGAAGTAACCGCACTAAAGAACAAAGTTGTAAGAAGTCAGAAATACGAAGAAGCTGCCAAATTACGTGATGATGAAAAACGCCTGGAAAAAGAACTTGAATTGGCTCAATTAGAATGGGAAGAAAAATCAAAATTGCATAAAGAAACTGTTACTGAAGAAAATGTTGCTGAAGTAGTAAGTATGATGACCGGAATTCCTGTTAACAGAATAGCTGAAGCAGAAAGTGAACGTTTAAGAGATCTTCCAAAATTGATCAAAGGAAAAATAATTGGTCAGGACGAAGCAGTAAGTAAGGTCGTAAAGGCAATACAACGCAACAGGGTTGGTTTAAAAGATCCTGATAAACCCATTGGCTCTTTTATATTTTTAGGCCAAACCGGTGTAGGTAAAACGCAATTGGCAAAAGTACTGGCTACTGAACTGTTTGACAGTTCTGATGCGCTTGTTAGAATTGACATGAGCGAATACATGGAGAAATTTGCAATTTCTCGTTTGATCGGTGCACCTCCAGGTTATGTGGGTTATGAAGAAGGTGGACAATTAACCGAAAAGATACGCAGAAAACCTTATGCTGTTGTTTTACTAGATGAAATTGAAAAAGCACATCCTGATGTATTTAATATGCTACTTCAAATTTTAGACGATGGTTATATAACTGATAGTTTAGGTAGAAAGATCAATTTTAGGCATACTGTTTTAATTATGACCTCAAATATTGGATCACGTCAGTTAAAAGATTTCGGACAAGGTGTTGGCTTTGGTACAGCTGCCAAAAAATCGCAAGTCGATTCAAATACAAAAAGTATTATTGAAAATGCCTTAAAAAAAACCTTTGCTCCTGAGTTTCTTAATAGGGTTGATGATGTTATTATATTTAATCCTTTAGAAAGGGAAGATATTCATGCAATTATTGATATTGAATTAGAAAAATTATTATCCAGAATTTCAGATCTGGGTTATAAATTGACTTTAAGTGAAAAAGCTAAAGATTATATAGCTGATAAAGGATTTGATAAGGACTATGGCGCAAGACCATTAAAAAGAGCCATTCAAAAATATATTGAAGATACTTTGGCACAAGAAATTGTAAATTCAAAATTAAGTGAAAATGATGAAATTTTTATGGATCTGGATGAAAAAGAAGAACAATTAAAAATTAAGATCAAAAAACATAAAAAAAAATCTAAAGAGTAAATTTTTATGATTTTTTAAAAGAGTTTATAAGGGCATCACAAAATGTGAAGCCCTTTTTGCATAATATGAATATATCCGGTATGAAGATAATCACTTCATGAATAGAAAAGCTCTAAGTCATCATCTGAATAACCATTTAATTTTTTTTCTTTACTTTAGTATTATATATTTCCATTTTAATATTTAATATGCTCAGTTTTTTTAAACGAATTTTATATTTTTCTCTGGTAATTCTCTTACTGTTTTCTTGTTCAAAACAACCAAAAAGTAAGGAAAAAGATCCAAACACAATACTACCAGAATCTTTTAAAAGAGATCTTAAACAGATAAAAGAATCTGGCATATTAAAAGCAATAACTACCTATTCCCCAACCGGTTATTTTTTATACAGAGGACAAACTTTAGGATTTGAATATGAAATGCTCAATAGAATTGCCGACAAACTTGATGTTAGTTTAGAAATTATTTTGGCAGATGATATTGATTCATTGATACCCATGTTAAATCAGGGTAAAGGCGACATTATTTCAACCGGCTATACCATTACCGCTGAGAGAAAAAAACAAATAAATTTTGTTGATCCATATTTGATAACGCATCAAACATTAATTCAAAAAAAACCGGCAAACTGGCGAAAAATGGGAATTGACAGAATTAAAAAACAATTGATTACTGATGTAGTTGATTTGATTGGAGATACTGTATCCGTAAGAAAAAAAACTTCATTTTATGATCAATTGGTCAATTTATCTCAAACACTTGGCGATACAATTTATATTAATATTTTACCTGGATACTTAACTGTTGAAGAAACTATTAAAATGGTTAATGATGGTAAAATAAAATATACTATTGCTGATAACAATATAGCCTCTATTCATAAAAGTTATTACCCTGATCTTTATGTAGAAACACCGGTTAGTCTATCACAAAGAATTGCCTGGGCTGTAAGAAAGAATTCGCCCGACCTACTTGAAGAATTAAACAAAAGTATTAAAAATTACAAAGGTTCTAAAGAGTATAATATCATCTATAACAAATACTTTAAAAACCGACGAAAATTCAATAAAATAATTAGTAGTGATTACTATACTGAAACAACCGGAAAAATTAGCGTTTATGATGATTTGGTTAAAAAATATGCAACTGAAATAGGTTGGGATTGGCGCTTGGTGAAATCTGTTATTTATCAGGAATCAAAGTTCGAACCAAATATTAAATCATGGGCCGGAGCCGGAGGGTTAATGCAAATTATGCCTGCAACTGCAAAAGGATTAGGCATTGAAAATGTTCATGATCCGGAACAAAGCATCAAAGGAGGCCTAAAATATCTCAATAAATTATATAATTATTGGTCCAGTGTTCCCGATTCTATTCAACGTATCAAATTTGCACTGGCAAGTTATAATTGTGGTTATGGTCATGTAATTGATGCTAAAGCTCTGGCTAAAAAGCACAAAAAAGATACATTGAACTGGGATAATGGAGTTGATGAGTTTATTTTAAAATTATCAAAACCTAAATATTATCGTGATCCTGTTGTAAGATCAGGCTATGTTAGAGGTAGTGAGCCTTATAATTATGTTAATGATATTTTTTACAGATTTAAGCATTATAAAGATTTTGTAGATGAGTAAATGCATAACCTACAAAGTTTAAAACTTATGGAATTATTTTATTTAATTCTATTTAATCCATCTTCAACAATTTTAACCAAAGTATCTTTATTTGCAGAATTTGATGATTTTTTTGCTGTTAAAACCTGATTCAAAACCTGATTGGCCATTTTATCAGCGCCATATTGTTTGTATTTAATACCTATTTCAACAAAATTATCTACCAGATTTTGAGTTGCATCTTTATTATCACTTCCAACAACCCATTGAAAGCCTTCCTTGTAAATATTCTGTGTATTTTTATCTTCAGTTAAAAACATACCTTCTACTAAATTCTCAGCTACAAAAGGCATTTGTTCCTCCATTCTATCCTTAATGTATATAGGAATCAAAGCATCTTTCATATGATTCTTTACAGTCTCATCAGTAATTGAACCTGTATAGGCCACAGCAGTAGTTTTATCAATAGTATATAACGAATTAAGTGCACTACCTTTAACAGCAAATGACTTGCTGTCTAAAGCCTTAGTAAATATCGGAGCATAACCTTTGGCTTCCAATAAACCTAACTTTTTAATAGCAGCAGCCTGAACCAAAGTTTTTGGATCATTAACAGCTAATTTTTCCATTGTTTTTAGTGCTTCTTTAGAATTGGTTTTAGATATATCAAATTTTTCAATTGCCAATATCCTTAAACCGTAATACTTATCGTTTAAAGCCTTTGTTAATGTTTTTAATACTTCATCATTATTCTGATTTTCTGACAAACCTATTATTGCTTCACGTCTATCTTCATATTTAGGTGCGTAATTGTATTGATGGATATAGTTTTCAACTGTTTTATGATCGGTAATTTCAGCCAAAAGCGTTTTGTTAGCACCAACATTCACCAGATTTGGTTTAGATTTTACTTTGAATGAAAATGACTTGTTTTTTTCATCTACCCAAACATCATATCTTTTTGGCTTCGCTCCTTCATATACATCAATTGCTAATGGAAACTCAAACATTTCATCTTGAGTCTGTTTTATACTAACAGCTACAATACTTCCTTGTTCATTATAATCATAAGTAATATCTAATATAGGATGTCCATTATTAAAGTACCACTGATTAAAAAACTGATTAAGATCTTTACCTGTAACTTTTTCAAATACTAATCGCAATTGATGTGCCTCACCTGTACCATAAGCATTCTCATCTAAAAATAATTTTAAACCTGCCTTAAAAGCTTCATCTCCAATATATGCTCTTAACATATGTAAAATTGCACCTCCTTTATTATAGGACACTGCATCAAACATGTCTTCACGACTATTATAATGAAAACGTACCAGATCTTTTAATTCATTTCCCCCAGCTAAATAGCCATCAATTTCATCATGTCTATGGGCATCAGCCTGATCACTGCCATACTTATATTCAATCCATAAATATTCACTGTAATTGGCAAAGGATTCGTTAATCGTTAAATTACTCCAGCTCTCAGTAGTTACCAGATCACCAAACCAATGATGAAATAGTTCATGTGCTATCGTATATTCCCAAGTATTTTCATCAATTAACTGGCCAGATACCTGATATGCCATATCATTATGTAGAACCGCAGTAGTATTTTCCATTGCTCCACTCACAAAATCCCTTCCAACAATTTGCGCATATTTGGGCCAAACATAAGGCACACCTGTATAATCAGAGTAAAATTGTATCATTTCAGGAGTCAATCCAAAGATTTCTTTTGCATAAGGCTCATACTCTTTTTCAACATAATAATCAACAGCAATATTTTTCCATTTATCTTTTATTATACTGTATTCGCCAACTCCCATAAAAAACAAATAAGGTGCATGTTTTTGATCTAATTTCCAATAATCTGTACGTGTTCCATTTTTATTCTTTGTTTTTTTTAGCAATAAACCATTTGATAATGTAACATATTTATCTTGTACAGTAATAAAAATTTCTTGAGTTGTTTTTTGATTTGGAGAATCTATCGTTGGAAACCAGCAACTACTCGATTCTGTTTCTCCTTGTGTCCAAATTTGAGTAGGTTTATCAGGATCTGTACCGTCAGGGTCAATAAAGTACAAACCTTTAGCATCATTGATCGCAGCACTTCCTTCTTGTTCTATTTCTTCAGGACGAGCTGTATATTTTATATAAATATTGTATTTGTCATCTTTGTCAAAAGTATTTCCCAGATTAATCTTTATTTCTTTACCATTATATTCATATTTCAAATCTTTTCCATTTTTTGATACTTTATGGATCAACATTCCTTTGGCATCAAGCGTAAGTGTATTTGTTGTATAAAAATGAGGTTTTAAAGTTAGCCAGGCTTCTCCTAACAAATGACGTTTTGTATAGTCAAATTCGACTTTTAATTTTGTATGGACCAATGTATTGATCTTTTCTCTTTCGGTCCTGTAAGCAGTATTTATTTCTTTTGAATCCTGAGCATTTATAACAAAAATGCTCAAAAAAGTAAATAGCAATATAATTTGAATCTTCATCATACTAATAATTTGATTAAAAAAAGACAAATATATACTTTTACAAGCAAACAAAACCGTTAAAAATTGGTTAAAAAAAAGCTGTTTTAGAATAGTTCTAAAACAGCTTAAATATTTTATTTTTACTTTAAAAACCACCAGTTTAGTGGGTTATATATTATTCTAATAATCTTAATTGATATCTTTTACAATACTTTCAAACTGAGAAAAGATAGGATTATTCTCATCAATACGATCAATATTATCAATCAATTTAATAATTTTATCAGGTTGCATATTATCACCAATAACTCTCGCTAAAGCAAAACCCTTTTCATTATCTGATGCATAAACAATTAGTTCATCAATTGCATCATCATCACCCAAATATTTTACAATAACATTTGCATTTTTATGCTTTACACGAACCAATTCGTTAAATTTTTTGTTTTTGAGAATGTGTTTAACTTTTTCAGTTTCTATTTTAAATTTGGCTTTATTCTCATTATTTATTTTGAAAGCCAATACATTTAATTTTTTAAGAGATTTAAATGTGTTTAAAGTTTCAGAACTTACACCTTCCTTTAAACTAATGATACTAGCAGGAACATCAATTGATATAAAATTGTTGCTTTCATGCTTTTCAATATAATATTGTTGCAAACTTTGTTCTTTATTGCAAGATTTTAATACAAATCCCGAAACTATTATTAGGGATAATACTATGATAAACTTCTTCATTTATTTAATATTTAAAAATTTACTTAACTTTTTTTAATTCATCTCCTCCAGGAATATCCATTTTATCAGTTAATTTAGATACTTGTCTTAGATCAATATTACCCGTTAATGAAATGATTACCGTTTCTTCTGAACTATCATTGACAAACATAAATAACTCTTTAACAAAATTATCGTCACTTCCTTCTCTTACATAAATTTTTACATTATCATCTCCATCTTTAACACGCATCAGTTCTTCTAATTTTGCATTTTTAAGATACTTCTGTGCCTCAAATTGCATTTGTTTGGCAACGGATGCATCCTCAGTTGCAAATACCTTTAAAGTCTCAATATTTTTTATCAGATCTAAATATTCTTCATCCGATTCGGCACCAATTTTACTCATCAATGCAAAAGCTTTTTGATTAACAATAACTGATGTCACTCCATCTATATTTTCAAATTTATCAAATTGTGACTGGGCAAATGTAACCATCGGCGCTATTACAAATATGACTACTAATATTAATTTTCTTATTTTCATGATTCTGTTTTTTTAAATGATTCTATTTATTATTTATAAAAATTCTATTTTGTGTATTTTCAAATGTTTTTAATTGTGCTACTGCTTTATTGCCTTTATTCAAATTATAAGAAATTAGATTTAGAGCTTTTTGAGTTTCCATAAAGGCTAATCTGGCCTCTTCTTTTTCTCTTACATTATTTTGATGAAATGTATAGATACTAATCATTAATATTAAAGCTGCAGCTATAGATAACCATCGTAAATTATATTGTTTTTTAGGTAAAGTAATTGATTTGCTAACACGTTCTAATTTACTGTTTGAAAAGTAATTAAATAAATATTTATACTCTTTTAAATGTGTAGGGATGTTATCTTGTAAAAAAAACTTTTTTAAGACTTTCTCTTCTTGCAAAGTAGTTTCTGCATTTAAATATTTTTCAATTAATTTTTCTATTTTAAACAATTCCATAATTCTGTTTTTTTATAAAACTATCTCTTAATGTTTTTCTAGCTCTTGATAATGCAACCCTGATCGCGGTAGGTTTCATATTCATTATTTTTCCAATTTCCGGGTACTCATAATTCTCAATATCCCTTAGTTGTACAATCATTTTTTGTTTTTCTGGCAAATTATCAATCATCTTTTTTATAATATTTGCACTATCACCATACTCGATCTCTTTTTGTAAAGATGTATTTTCATCCTTATAGTTATTGTGTACCAGCGTTAGATTTGAAGCTCTTTTTGATTTTAACTGATCTAAACAATAATTTTTTGTCATCCTCATGGCATATGCCTCAACATTGTCATATGTTTCGATCTTAGTTCTATTCTTCCACAGTTTAAAATATAGTTCCTGTGTTGCATCCTCAGCTTCATCCCTCGAAACCAATAGGCGTTTTGCCAACCGATATACTTTATCTTTAAAAGGTAAAACTATTTTTAAAAATTCTGATTGATTCATTTTATTACTATCAAAAATCATTTCGATCTACAACATTACGACGAGTAAGTTACAAATTTGTTACACACTATTATTATATGCAATAGATTTTGTAAATTGCGCCATTAAATTAAAAAAATAAAAATGATCTTAAAGAAAAAGTTTTTACCATACCTATTAATCCTTAGTGTCGTATTTTTTATTAATTGCAGTAGTGATGATGTTGATCCTGATCCTGATCCGCCAAATAATGATGTTGAATTAAACAATGAAATCAATGATTTTGTTTGGAGGGGCATGAATAAAGTATATTACTGGCAAGAAAGTGTACCTAACTTAGCCAACACAAAAAACGATGATAAAAATGAATACCACACCTATTTAAATGGATATTCTGAACCTGATCATTTATTTGAAAAATTGTTGTTTGAAAAAGGTCTCACCGACAGATTTTCATGGTTTATTGAAGATTATGAAGAACAAAATGCATCATTTAGAGGTGTTACAGATTCTTTTGGTTTTGATTTTGGTTTAGCCATATTGTGCGAATCATGTAATGAAGTTATTGGTTATGTCACATATGTTGTACCAAATTCTCCTGCTGCTGATGCTAATATGAAAAGGGGTGATATTTTTTATAAATTCAATGATGTTGAATTAGATGTTAATAATTATAGAGTTGTAAATGCCTATTATACAGATGATAATATTTCTATGGATTTTGCAACAATTGAAGATGGTGAAATCAAACCTAATGGAGTTAATGCTTCAATTACAATTAGAGAAGTTATTGAAAATCCTGTATTTTATTCTGATATCATTACTAATAGTCAGGGAACAAAAATAGGGTATCTTGTGTATAATGGTTTTAAATACACTTTTCATGAAGAATTAAATAATATTTTTAGTGATTTTAAATCTCAAAATATTCAAGAATTGATCTTAGATTTAAGATATAATGGAGGTGGCTCTGTTTTAACTTCTGCTTATTTAGCAAGTATGATCTATGCCAATGCATCAACAGCCGAAATTTTTGCAAAATTAGTTCACAATAGTAAAATGTCTGGTGAAAATGGAAATTATCCATTTTTCAATGATGCAAGAGTTTATAATCAAGATGGTGATTATACTGGAACCGATGTTTCTATTAACAGGTTAAATACATTAAGTAAAATTTATGTTATTACTTCCGGAGGAACAGCTTCTGCAAGTGAAATGATATTAAATGGTTTATCGCCATTTATGACTGTTATTAAGATTGGCGAAACAACTTATGGAAAGAATGTAGGCTCATATACTGTATATGATTCTCCTGATTTTGATAATAAAAATATAAATCCGGCCCATAAAAATGCAATGCAACCCATTACTTTTAAAATCTTTAATAAATTAGATCAAAGTGATTATACAAACGGATTTGAACCTGATTATGAAGTAGTAGAATATGTTTCAGAGATGAAACCCTTTGGTGATCTTGAAGAACCATTACTTAAAGCTGCTTTAAATGTAATTTCAGGTGAATCATCAAAATTATACAATCTAAAAGAACCTGAATTTGGTGGTAAACAATTTTTTAATTCTTTAGATAAAAAACCTCTTTCCAAGGAAATGTATATTTTACCTCAAGAATTTGATCAAAATACTAACGACTTATACTAAAAATGCGTATTGATAAATATTTATGGTGTACACGTTATTATAAAACCAGGAGTATCGCTACTGAAGCTTGTAAAAAAAGTCATATAAAAATTGATGGGTCAAATATTAAACCAGCAAAGGAAGTTTTTGGTGGAGAAACGATAACCGTAAGAAAAAATCAGATCAATTATCAATTTGAGGTATTGGATATTCCAAAAAATAGGGTTGGCGCCAAGATTGTTGATCTATATAGAAAAGACACTACACCAACAGAAGCTTTTGAAAATCAAGATGTATTAAAATTTGCCAAAGATTATTATCGAAAAAAAGGATCTGGAAGACCCACCAAAAAAGACAGAAGAGATCTGGAAGATTATACAACAGATATAGATCAATAAAAAAAGTATTTAACCTGAAGTCCAGAAGTATATCTACACATATTCCATTAGAAAATAGCGGGATTAAAATGCCGCACTAGAGATGGATTCAACTTTTATTTTAAGTTTATTTTAATATTCCTTAGATACCGATGGCTATTAGTAGACTTTTACTAATAATCCCATGAATGGAAAGAGAACTTTTTATTATCTTTGAAAAGTAAATTATCAATTAAAATGACAAAGTCTATTATACTTACCAGCGAAGAAATTTCTTTTAAAATTAGAAGAATTGCCTACCAAATTTATGAAAATAACATTGATGAAAAAGAGATTATCATTGCTGGAATTAGTGAAAATGGTTATTATTTTGCAAAAAAAATAAAAAGTGTTCTTGAAAATATCTCTGAAATAAAAGTAGAATTATGTGAGGTAAAAATCAATAAAAGAAATCCTTTGGAGGTAATTACAACTTCAATAGAACCTGATATTTATAAAAATAAATCACTTATTTTGGTTGATGACGTTTTAAATACCGGAACAACTTTAATGTATGCTGTTAAACATTTTTTAGATGTTCCATTAAAACAGTTTAAAACTGCCGTTTTAGTCAATAGAAATCACAAAAAATATCCAATTAAAGCCGATTTTAAAGGAATCTCTCTTTCCACTTCTTTACAAGAACACATAACATTTGAAGTTACAAAAAAAGGTGCTATTGTTTATTTAGATTAATTTGAGTATTTCATTTGCTATTTCATAAGTAGTCTTACCATCAATTACAATAGTGTGTAGTGCTTTTTCGTAAAATGGTGTCCGTTCAAATAAATGCTTTGCAATAAATTCTTTTAACTTCTCATCACTCAATTCAGAAATAAGTGGTCTTTGAGATTTTTCTAAAACCAATCTGTCAAATAAAGTTTGTATCGATGCTTTTAAATATACTGAAATTCCATTTTCAGTTATCAGATCAATATTATTAGTATAACAAGGTGTACCACCTCCTGAAGCAAGTACAAATTCTTCATTATTTTTAGCCAACTCTTTTAAATAAGAATTTTCTTTATTTCTAAAATATATTTCACCTTTATCTCTAAATATTGTTTTGATACTGCAACCTTCATTTTCTTCAATAAAATCATCCAGATCAATAGATTGTAAACTTAAAGATTTAGCTAATTTATTGGCAATTGTTGACTTACCACTTGCCATATATCCCAGTAAAATAATTTTCATTTAATTAAGTTTTTATAATTTGCATTTTAATGATTTCTCATAAAAGAATCAGGCAAAGAATGATATTTTTATTTTGCAAATATCTTTAAAAAATTATTTAAAAAATATATTGTTTAATAAATAAATGATAGTATATTTGCATCCGAAATTATTTGACCTGGTAGCTCAGTAGGTAGAGCATCTCCCTTTTAAGGAGAGGGTCCTGGGTTCGAGCCCCAGCCAGGTCACAAATCTAAAAAAATCCCGCTCCAGCGGGATTTTTTTTAAATTTATTATTGCAAAGCACATGTGGCGAAATTGGTAGACGCGCCAGCTTGAGGGGCTGGTGTTCGATTATGAACGTGCTGGTTCGAGTCCAGTCATGTGCACTTAATTTTCACATAATTTTCACAACAAATAAGTAATATTATT
>JAOZVI010000046.1 GCA_029938265.1 Flavobacteriaceae bacterium
ATTTCTTAATAAATTGTTAAAGTTTTTTTCCTTCTAAATTTTAGCTTATCTTTGCACCGCAAATTAAAAATTGGTTTAGTATTATTTTAAGTAATAACTAAATCTTTATGAAAAAGATGAGGAACATAAATATTATAATAATATTTAGTTTAATATTGTTATATACCCAATCTCCGCAAGGTTTTTCAAATTACGAAATACCTAAAACTGTAAAATATAACTTGCCTGAAGCAAATGCTATTGTTACAGTAACCAAAGATGTTTATCCATTTGATTTTTATTATACACCTACAATCAGTAAATCATTTATTGGTTTTAGAGAGGCTGTAGGATTTAAAGAATCCAGAGGAAAATATCACATAACAAACACTTTAGGTTATTTAGGTAAATATCAATTTGGAAGAACTACGCTACAAAGATTTAAGATCTACAATACTCAGGAATTCTTAAAAGATCCTGAATTACAGGAAAAGGCATTCATTGCACTACTCTCACTTAACAAATATAAATTAAGAAACTATATTAAGAAAAATGTGGGTAGAAAAATTAATGGTATTGAAATTACTGAGTCAGGAATTCTAGCAGCAGCACACCTCGCTGGTGCCGGAAGTGTTAAGAAATACTTACGCAGTAATGGTCAAGAAATTTTTAGTGATGCTTACGGAACTAATGTACAGCATTATATGAAACGTTTTTCCGGTTTTGACACATCCTTTATTAAACCTGATAAAGATCCTACAATAATCATATAAAATTATCAGACTTAAATTTTTTATAGCTTTATTTTTCTTAATACTTATGAATAATAAAAATTGTTGGTCGTTTGTGAATATCAATAGTTTGATCTTTCCAATCACTTACGGTCATAGTTTTGATCATTTCTGAATTCAAGGTGATATCTGAAGCTATACAAAGTAATGTTGAAGGTGTTAAACTTTGCTTAAGTTCAGCAAACATTTTTTCATTACGATAGGGTGTTTCAATAAATATCTGTGATTGATCTTTTGCTTTCGATAGTTTTTCAAGCTCTTTTATGGCTTCTTTACGATCATTCTTATCTATTGGTAAATATCCATTGAAAGCAAAATTTTGACCATTCATTCCAGAACCCATCATAGCCATAGTTATTGATGAAGGTCCTACCAGTGGTACAACCCTAATGTTTTTTCTATGCGCCATCATTACAATACTTGCCCCGGGATCTGCAATTGCAGGAACTCCTGCTTCTGATATAATACCTACATCAGCTCCAAGTGAACAAGGATCAAGATATTTTATTGCTTCAGAATCATCAGTATACTTATCCAACAAAAATAATTTTAATGAAGATTGTGATTTTCGAGGTGTAATTTTTTTAATAAACCTTCTTGCAGATTTTTCATTTTCAACAATAAAAAAAGTAAGTCCTTCTACAATCTTTTTTACCGATAAAGGTAAAACTTCCAAAGGTTCATTTTCACCTAAAGTTGTGGGTATCAAATAAAGTTTTCCGGTATTTTGTGACATTTTTTAAATAGTTTCAGCTATTCTATCGCAAGCATTATTTAACATTTCAAAAACACGATCAAATCCACGGCTCTCATCATAATAAGGATCAGGCACATCTAAATTATTTCCGGGATATATTTGATTCAATATCAAATTAACTTTTTGTTTATCACTGTCATTTCTGGCTAATGAAATAACGGTTTCATAATTTGAATTATCCATTACAAAAATTAAATCAAATTCATCAAAATCTTCAACAACAAACTGCCTGCACCTTTGATTTGTAATGTTAATGTTATTTTTCTTTGCTACTTGGATAGATCTGATATCGGGTAATTCACCAATATGCCAACTTCCTGTTCCGGCAGAATCAATAAAAACCTGATCGACATTTACTTTTGATTTGAGAATACCTTCAGCTAATGGTGACCTGCAAATATTACCCAGGCATACCATTAATACATTAATCATAATATAAAATTAAAAAGTCAATTTTTTTGTTAATTCATCAACATATTTACGGAAGCTTTTATCAGTTTCTGCTAAATTATCCACTGTTTTACAAGCGTGTAAAACCGTTGCATGATCTCTACTGCCAATTTGCGAACCTATACTTGCCAATGAAGCTTTGGTCATACGTTTAGCGAAATACATCGCTAATTGTCGTGCCTGAACAATATGACGTTTTCGGGTTTTTGACTGAAGCGTACTAACATCCATCTCAAAGTATTTTGATACTACTTTTTGGATATAATCTATAGAAACTTCTTTTTTGGTATTTTTTACGAATTTATCTACAATCTGTTTGGTAAGTGCAATTGTAAATTCTTTTCTATTAAATGAAGCCTGAGCAATCAAAGAAATTAAAACTCCTTCTAACTCTCTAACATTGGTTTTAATATTTTTTGCAATATATTCAACAATATCATCGGGAATTTCAACACCATCTCTAAACATTTTATTTTGTAGAATTGAAATACGGGTTTCATAATCAGGAGGCATTAACTCAGCTGACAATCCCCATTTAAACCTCGACAATAAACGTTGTTCGATATCCTGCATATCTACAGGTGCCTTATCAGAAGTCAAAATAACCTGTTTCCCATTTTGATGTAAGTGATTGAATATATGAAAGAAAACATCTTGAGTACTCGACTTACCAGATAAAAATTGCACATCATCAACAATCAAAACGTCAATCATTTGATAAAAATGAATGAAATCATTTCGGGTATTTCCTCTAACAGAATCTATATACTGTTGTGTGAATTTTTCTGAAGAAATATACAGAACCGTTTTTTCAGGATATTTATCTTTTATTCTAACCCCAATAGCCTGTGCTAAATGTGTTTTACCTAACCCAACACCGCCATAGATAAGCAACGGATTGAACGAAGTACCTCCGGGTTTGTTAGAAACCGCCATTCCTGCCGATCTGGCTAGCCTATTAGAATCTCCTTCAATAAAACTATCAAAATTATAATTTGGATTTAATTGAGATTCTATCTTAACTTTTTGAATTCCGGGAATCACAAAAGGGTTCTTCAATTCTCTCCTATCAATATCAAGTGGAATTGTTACACCTTGCGAATTGAAAGGTTTTCTATTGGAACTTGGGAATTTTACGGTATGAGGTTTTTTACTGCTATAAGAATTCTCCATCTTTACATCATAAACTAATTTAGCTTTTTCACCCAATTCTCTAACCAAAGCAACTCTTAACAGTTTTATATAATGCTCTTCTAACCATTCAAAAAAGAATTTACTAGGCACCTGAATTGTTAAAATATCTTTAGATATCTTAACAGGCTTAATAGGCTCAAACCAGGTTTTATATGCTTGTGGTTTAATATTATCCTTAATGAAAAGTAAACAATTCTTCCAAACTGTGTCAGCGGTTTGTGTCATTTATAAAATCGTAATTTTGTATTATACTTTTTCTTTTTTTTGCAGATTAACTATCTCCTTATTTCATACTACAAAAGTGTGAATAAAGTTTTGTATAAAAAAATACTTTTGCTATTGATTATTAATTATTTTTTCCTTAAACTGTAACACTTGCAAATTACAAAAAAAATGTTTAAAAATGAAATAAAAATTAGAGTTAGATATAGTGAAACTGATCAAATGAGCTATGTTTACTATGGTAATTATGCACAGTATTTTGAAGTTGGGCGTGTTGAATGGCTGCGAAGTTTGGGTATTAGTTATAAAAGTCTAGAAGAATCAGGAATTATGCTGCCAGTAACACACATGAATATAGATTATTTAAAACCAGCTAAATACGATGATCTTTTAACCATTGTAACAGATGTGATTAATAAACCTATGGTTAAAATTAAATTTGAATTTAAGATTTTTAATGAGCAAAAAGAATTATTAACAACCGGAGAAACTACATTGGTTTTTATTGATATAAAAAAAAATAAACCTGTAAAAGCACCCCAGTTTTTATTAGATAAAATATATTGTAGTATCTAAACTTCCGTTATTTTCACACATCTTAGTTCTTTAAAAGCTCTTTTTATTTGATCTGCATCGTTTTTTCTAACCGATATCGTAAAATTACAATCTAAATTCATGGCTTGCTTTTCAATCTTAATGTTTTTCCCCTTAACCAAACGCATAACTTTATTCATGTCTTTATAATCAAAATTTAGATCAAACAAGACATTTATTGTTTTTTGTTCGATCTTGGCATCTTGCAAAGTTAAATTAGCAGCAGTTTTATAGGCATTTATCAAACCACCAACACCTAATTTTGTTCCTCCGAAATATCTAACTACAACAACCAATATATTTGTTAGATCAAATGATAGTAATTGACCGTAAATTGGTTGTCCTGCACTATTATTAGGTTCTCCATCGTCATTAGCCCTATATTTTGGATCTTCAATACCTATCCTCCAGGCATAACACCAATGCCTGGCTTTATGATGTTTTTCTTTTAGACTTTGTAAATAAAGATTAACATCGTTTTCTGAACTTACAGGAAAAGCATAAGCAATAAATTTGCTCCCTCTATCTTTAAAAATTGCTTCTTCTGAGGGTTTATCTATAGTTTTATATTTATCAGAATTATTTTCCAAAATTTAAATTTTTAAAGTAAATTCTTTATTCTCATTTTATTTCACTCTTAATAAAGGGAATTTATCAAACAAATCAACCACATCCTCATTTAAAGGGTCCAATCTCCAAATACTTATTCCTAATTTTTTTGCAGAATCAGTGTTTTCAGTCCTATCATCTATAAATAAAGTTTCATTAGTTTTTAATTTATTTTCATCTAAAATATAATTAAAAACTTGGAGATCAGGTTTTCTCATATTAATTTCATTCGAATAATATACTTTTTCAAAACAATTGTAAAATCTATTATAAAAATCTTGCCCAACTAATTCTTTAAAATGTTCAATATGAAATTTGTTTGTATTACTCAACAAAAAAAGTTTATAATCATTCTGGATTTTTTCTAAAAACTCTAATCGGTATAATGGAAAATCAACTAGAATTGAATTCCAAATCTTTATTAATCTTTCTTCGCTTTCTACATTAAATTTTAATTTGTAAAATTTTAAAAAATTATCTGTGGAGATCAACCCTTTTTCAAATTGTTTATTGATCTCCAACATTTCATCAGTAAACATTTTTAATCCTAATTTTTTCAATTCATTTATCGCATGACTTTCGTTAATGTTGATAAAAATATCACCAAGATCAAATATTATATTCTTAATCATTTGAAAAAATTGTCAATATATTTTTATTCATCAGTCCCTTTGGTGAAGGAATTTCAGTAGCATGAACTCGTTTTTTTATTATTTCGGGCGATTTTACACCTTTTTTAAAAAAATGATCTCCTGTAAAAACTCTTACTTCATCCCATAAATTCTCATCGATAAAACTTTGTAAAGTCTTTGTGCCACCTTCAATTATAACAGATTGTATTTCAACATCATACAAATAATCACAAATTTGATTGGCAACATTTTTAGTAAAATTAATTGATTTATAAACAACATTTTTAAAATTAGAATTTGTTTTATTTTGCGTAAACACAATGGTTTTTATTCTTCCATCAAATAAATTGAAATGATCATCAATTTTTAGATCTTTATCAATAACCAATCGTAAAGGATTGCTTCCAAAATAATTTCTTGCATCTAATTTCGGATTATCGGCAATTGCCGTTGTTGTACCTACCAAAATACTTTGCTCTTCGGTACGCCATTTATGAACTTGTTGTAAAGAATATGTATTAGATATCCAGATTGGTTTTCTATTTTTTATAATTTCCTTTTCAGGAAAGATAAAGCCATCTTTTGTTTCAGCCCATTTTAATATAATATAAGGTCGCTTTTTTTGATGAAAAGTAAAAAATCGTTTATTCAGGGTTCTGCATTTTTTTTCAAGTATTCCAACAGTTACATTACATCCTTTGTTTTGCAAGTGTTCAATACCTTTTCCATGTACTTCACTATTAAAATCAATTGTACCTATTACAACATCTTTAATATTCACCTTTACAATCAAATCTGTACAAGGTGGTGTTTTACCATGATGAGAACAAGGCTCCAGACTTACATACATAGTTGATTTAGGTAACAAACTCTTATCTTTTACACTATTAATTGCATTAACCTCGGCATGAGCTTCGCCTGCTTTTTGATGCCAGCCTTCTCCAATTATCTTTCCATCACATACAATTACACAACCTACCATAGGGTTGGGATAAGTCAATCCTAAGCCTTTTGAAGCTAATTGTAAGCATCTCCGCATATAAAATTTGTGAACACTTTTCTGCATGAATAATTAAATTAAAATTCTTTCACTAAAATAAAAAAAGATAATGTTTAAATTTGAAAAAAATAATGAAGTTATACACAAGTATATGAACGCTAAAATTGTCATTAGACCAATTACAAAAGAAGATGATCCTTTTATAGCTAAAATCATTAAAACTAATTTAGAAGAATTTGATGCTGCTATTGAAGGAACTGCTTATACAGATAAAGAAACTACAGCTATGTTTGATGCCTATGCAATTGAAAAATCTATTTATTATATCGCATTATTAAATGATGAAATTATAGCAGGTTGCGGCATCAATCCTTTAAAAGATGGGAAAAGTAATATTTGCGAATTACAAAAAATGTATATGCTCCCAAAAGCAAGAGGTAAAAAAATTGGAAAACAATTAATTTTCAAATGTCTCGATTTTGCTAAAAAATCGGGGTATGAAAAATGTTATTTGGAAACTTTTCCAAATATGATCGCAGCTATAGAATTATACAAAAAAAATGGATTTAAAATTATTGATCACGCATTAGGTAATACATGCCATTACTCGTGTAATGTATGGATGTTGAAGAAGTTATAAAAGTGTTGATAGAGAGTGGATATTTAAAACTAGTAGGTATTATAAAAAAAAACTAAAATGACTTTCAACAATCTAAAAAAGATATTTCAAAATGAACTTACAGACATCTATCCAAATCGAGAAATTGATAGTTTTTTTTATCTCCTAACAGAAGCGTTCATGGATTTGAAGAGAGTGGATATTGCTTTAGAGCCAAAATATGAGATTGATAAAATTAATGAAGAAAAATTTATTTCCGCATTAGCGAAACTTAAAAACGAAACACCCATACAATATATAATTGGCGAGACAGAATTCTATGGACTGACACTTATAGTAAATAAAAATGTTTTAATTCCCCGTCCTGAGACCGAAGAATTAGTTAGCTGGGTTTTAAATGAAGTGAAAACGATAAAGGATAAAGTTGAAAGAAAAAATCAAAGAAAATCAAGTTTAAAAATATTAGATATTGGTACAGGAAGTGGCTGTATAGCTATCGCTTTGGCTAAAGAACTACCCGAATCTGATATTTGGGCACTTGATATTTCGGATAATGCCCTTAAAATAGCGAAAGAAAATGCTATATTAAACAATGTTAATATTCAGTTTTTAAATAAAGACATTCTCAAAACAAGAAAATTACCCTTAAAATTTGATATAATTGTAAGCAATCCACCTTATGTTAAACAACATGAAATAAGTAAAATGAGAAATAATATCCTCTTAAATGAGCCACATTTGGCTTTATTTGTTGAAGATCATAAACCTTTTATATTTTATGATAAAATTGCCAATCTTGCTTTAAATAATCTTCATAAAAATGGACTTTTATTTTTCGAAATTAATCAGGCTTTTGGTAAAGAAATGGTTCAATTATTAAAGATAAAAGGTTATAAAAATATTGAATTGAGAAAAGATATTTTTGGAAATGACAGAATGGTTAAAGCAGATTTAAATTGACTTTAACTCCAATATTATTTACAATCTTAAACTAAAAATTATTTATAAATTTTCTACCAACCAATCCCCTACTTCACTTGTTTTATAAGCCTTAGATTCACCTGCAAGATCTTCTGTTATAATTCCTTCTGCCAAAGATCTGTTTACAACATCTCTAATAGCTTTGGCTTCGTTTGGTAAATTAAAAGCATCTTCAAACATCATAGCTGCAGATAAAACAGTTGCCAACGGATTGGCAATATCTTTTCCGGTAGCTTGCGGATATGAACCGTGAATTGGTTCGTATAAAGAATATTTTTCTCCTACCGAAGCTGAAGGCATCAATCCCATAGATCCCGAAATTACTGATGCCTCATCGGTTAAAATATCACCAAATAAATTTTCTGTGATCAAAACATCGTAACTATTAGGCCATTGGACCAACCGCATGGCTACAGCATCAACAAATTCGTAGCTTACTTCTACTTCAGGAAAATCTTTTTCCATTGCCTGAACTGTTTCTCGCCATAAACGAGATGTTTCCAAAACATTTGCTTTATCAACACAACACAATTTTTTTGATCTTGTCATTGCCAATTCAAAACCTTTTTTTGCCAAACGGGTAACTTCTTCTCTTGAATAGACACAATTATCGTAAGCAACATTGCCATTTTCTTTTCTTCCCTTTTCTCCAAAATAGATACCTCCGGTCAATTCACGTAAAAAAACCAGATCTGTACCCTCAATTCTTTCTCTTTTTAAAGGTGAATTATCAATTAAAGATGGAAATGTAAAAGTGGGGCGAATATTGGCAAATAAACCTAATTTTTTACGCATTTTTAGTAAACCCTGCTCAGGTCTTACTTTTGCAGTAGGATCATTATCAAATCTGGGGTGGCCAATCGCACCAAATAAAACTGCATCTGCTTTTATACAAATCTCATGTGTTTCATCAGGGTAAGGTTCACCAACAGCATCGATTGCTGCTGCTCCAGTTAGAGCAGGTATCCAACTTATTTTATGATTGAACTTTTTTGCTATTGCATCACAAACTTTTACAGCCTGTTCAGTTATTTCCGGACCTATACCATCTCCGGCTAAAAGTGCTATGTTTAATCTCATATTCTTAAGTTTAAAGTTTAAATTAAAAAGTTAGCAAATCTTAATTTGATAAAATTTATTATTAAACTTTTCTAATAAATAATTTTTTAAATTTTTAATCTTTAATTTTCAATTCTATATAATATTCAACATTTTTTGAGTAGCAACAATTGCTGACACTGTTTGATCAGAATCTAAACCTCTAGTTTTAAATATTTTATCTCCTTTTTTCCAAGTAATAACTGTTTCACAAAGTGCATCCGAAGCTGAGCCTGGTGGAATTCTTACAATATAATCAGTTAATTTTGGTAATTCCATTCCCTTTTGATCATACACTTTTCTTAAAGCATTTATAAAAGCATCGTATTGTCCGTCTCCTTGTGCATGTTCTTCAATTATTTCTTCATCAATTGTTACAGAAATGGTTGTAGATGGTCGCAACCCTTTTGAATGTGTTAAGACATAAGAGTTTACTTTGATATTTTCTTCATACATTTTACTACGCAACACATCGCTTATAATATAAGGTAGATCATCTTGGGTTACAACCTCCTTTTTATCACCTAATTCTATAATTCGCTGAGTTACTTTAGCAACATCATTATCACTTAAATGCAAGCCTAATTCTTGTAAATTTTTCTGAATATTTGCTTTGCCAGAAGTTTTTCCAAGAGCATATTGCCGTTTTCTACCAAATCTTTCCGGTAAGAGATCATTAAAGTATAAATTATTCTTTTTATCTCCATCTGCATGAATACCTGCTGTTTGTGTAAATACATTTTCTCCCAAAACAGGTTTATTAACCGGTATTCTAAATCCGGAAAATGTTTCAACCAATTTACTTACAGAATACAGTGCTTTTTCATTTACATTTATTTCAATATCCGGTAAAAAATCATTAATAACAGCTACAACGCTTGCCAAAGGAGCATTCCCAGCTCTTTCTCCCATACCATTTAATGTTAAATGAATACCATTTGCTCCTGCTTTTATTGCTTCCATAGTATTGGCAACACCAAGATCATAATCATTATGTGCATGGAAATCAAAATGCATTTCAGGGTATTTCTGACGAATTTGAGCTATATATTTATAGGTCTCAGTTGGTGATAAAACCCCTAGAGTATCAGGTAATAAAACTCTTTTTATGGGTTGCGTATTTAAAAAATCTAAAAATTGAAATACGTATTCAGATGAATTTCTCATTCCGTTGCTCCAATCTTCTAAATAAACATTGGTTTCAATATCATTTTTTTGAGCTAATACAATTACTTCCTCAATTCCTTGAAAATGTTCTTCAGGAGTTTTTTTAAGCTGATGTTTTAAGTGATTCAATGAACCTTTGGTCAATAAATTTTGAACTTTTGCTCCAGTTTTGTTCATCCAATCAATTGATAAACCTTTATCCACAAATGATAAAACCTCAACCCTATTTAAATAACCATATTTTGCTGCCCAATCAGTTACAATTTTAACAGCTTCAAATTCACCCTTAGAAACTCTTGTAGAAGCAATTTCAATTCGATCTACTTTTAATTCATCTAACAAAAGTTGCGAAATGGTTAATTTTTCTTTTGCTGAAAAAGATACACCGCTGGTTTGTTCACCATCACGGAGGGTTGTATCCATTATTTCGATTTTTCGTTTCATAGTTGAAAAATTAATTGAAATTAATTTTGAACCAAAGCCAAAGTATAAAAATTTAAGTTTTTAAAACGGTCTTGATCCAGCAAATTCCTGAATATCGTTATTAATATTTTGCAAATAATCTATATCGTCAAATCCATTAAGCATATTGTCTTTTTTATAACTATTAATCTCAAAAAGTTCAAATTCACTTGTTGCAATTAAAGTTACTTTCTGTTTTGTAAGATCAATTTCTAATTCAGTTTGTGGATCATTTTTAATAGCATCAAATATTTTTTGTGAAAATTTTTCGCTTACCTGTACCGGTAGTACGCCAATGTTTAAACAATTATTTTTAAAGATATCCGCAAAAAAACTTGAGATCACACATCTAAAACCAAAATCGTAAACCGCCCAAGCCGCATGCTCACGAGAAGATCCTGATCCAAAATTCTTTCCTCCTACCAAAATCTTTCCACCATATTTAGGATCGTTCAAAACAAAATCTTGTTTTTGAGAACCATCATTATTGTACCGCCAATCTCTAAAAAGATTATCACCAAAACCTTTTCTTTCGGTTGCTTTTAAAAATCGAGCTGGAATTATCTGATCTGTATCTACATTTTCTATCGATAGTGGATATGCGCTACTTATTAGTTTGCTAAATTTATCGTATGCCATTTTTAAAATTTATTGTTTACCCCACTGCCTTCAGAATTTTTCCCTAAAGGGTGAAAAGTTTATGATTAAATTAAATTTCTCGGATCTGTAACTTTACCAGTAATCGCTGCAGCGGCTGCCACTAAAGGACTAGCTAATAAAGTTCTTGAACCGGGACCTTGCCTTCCTTCAAAATTACGGTTTGATGTGCTTACTGAATATTTTCCAGCAGGGATCTTATCATCATTCATGGCCAAACAAGCTGAACATCCGGGCTGACGTAATTTAAATCCTGCATCAGTTAAAACATCAAGAATACCTTCTTCTTTTATCTGATCTTCTACTTTATGTGAACCGGGTACCAACCAAGCTATAACATCATCGGCTTTTTTCTTACCTTTTACAATAGATGCAAAAGCTCTAAAATCTTCAATTCTACCATTGGTACAACTTCCCAGAAAAACATAGTCTATTTTTTTACCTATCATTGCATCACCTTCATTAAATCCCATATAATTCAATGATTTTTCATAAGTTGTCTTGCCTATTTGAATCTCATCAGCCTGAGGTATCTGATTAGAAATACTTATCCCCATTCCCGGATTTGTTCCGTAAGTAATCATCGGCTGGATTTTTGCTGCATCAAAATTTAATTCTTTATCAAAAACTGCATCATTATCAGTTTTTAATGTTTTCCAATAATTCATAGCTATATCCCAATCATCATTTTTTGGTGTAAATTTTCTACCTTGTATATAATCAAAAGTTTTTTCATCTGGCGCGATCATACCTCCTCGAGCACCCATTTCAATACTTAAATTACAAACTGTCATTCTTCCTTCCATACTCATTTTTTCAAAAACATCTCCGGCATACTCAACAAAATAACCTGTAGCACCTGAAGTTGTCAATTTTGAAATAATGTATAATGCAACATCTTTAGGGGTAACCCCACTTGACAGGTTGCCATCAATATTGATACACATTTTTTTAGGTTTGGGTTGCATAATACACTGCGATGCTAAAACCATTTCCACCTCTGATGTTCCGATACCAAAAGCAATAGCACCAAAAGCCCCATGAGTTGAAGTATGTGAATCACCACAAACTATTGTTGCACCTGGTAATGTTATTCCGTTTTCCGGACCAACAACATGTACAATACCATTATTTTTATGTCCCAGACCCCAATGAATAATATTATGTTCTTTAGAATTATTTTCCAAAGCTTTTAATTGATTAGCAGACAAAGGATCATTTACAGGTAAATGTTGATCAATTGTTGGCGTATTATGATCAGCCGTTGCAAAAGTTCTCTCTGGATACATTACTTTTATTCCTCTTTCTTTGAGTCCTAAAAATGCAACAGGGCTAGTAACTTCATGAATTAGATGTCGGTCAATAAACAGAACATCCGGACCATCTTCAATACTTTTAACAACATGTGTATCCCACACCTTATCAAATAATGTTTTGCTCATGATTTATTTTATATTTAATAAAAATTATTGTAACTTTTAACAAAAGGAAACAAAAGTAACAATAAACAAAAAATTAGTACTTTATTTTACGATCAATTATTACAATGTTCAAGAGATAATAACAACTATATAAAATGTAAAATTGACATATTTATATCTAAAAAGTATTATTATATTTTCTTATTTTAAAAAAACAAGCTATATTTTTTTATATACCGCTAATATTTAATCATTTCTTTAACAATATAATAATCGTAATAAATACTAAAAATACAATCTTTAAAAAATTGAATATTTCAATTATTTTAATAATTTAATCTTCTATATAAAATATTCTGAAAATATCTAAATATTACAAATTAGTTTTATCTAAAGGTTCCAATAGTTACATAAATTATTAGCGTATTTCTTTATTATTCCTAAAAAAACTATAATTTTACGACTTAAGTAAAAAGTATATTTATAATACTTTTATAACTACTTCTCAAGATGATAAAAAATTTACCTATTGAAGATCAATACAACAGAACAAGTTTATTCAAAAAAGAAAATGTAAATGAGCTGATTAGGATACTAACTCGCTTTGGTACAATCCCTAAGATAAACAGTATAAATATTATTACATCTAATGATGAACCAGATCTTTTTAAAATTATACCCGGTAAATCAATTAAAATAGGTGCAAACTTCTTAAACAATCCTATTGTAGCTTTAATTTATCTTAGATATGGAATTGAATGGCAGATTTGGTACAGAGGATTAGGTAAAAATAAATCACACCCAATTTTATGTGATATAGCCGCACTTCAAGTTACTCACATATTTTTTAATCTGTTACCAAAAGAAGATAAGATTAAACTAAAAGAAAGTAATCATTTTCTTGCTGAATTTATTCAAAATATTGAAAAAATTAATATTGATTCTTTAACAAATGATATTGAATTAATGACAAAACTTCAATTTTTTCATGGATTGAATAATTTTGACAAAAAAATTAAAAAATCATGGAAACCAATCATTGAAGAACTTGCAAAACCAACAGAATATTTGTTAATGTCAGGCGGTGATTTACGATTAAATATCGATGAGGATAAATTATTGAATAAATATGGTTGCAGACCGTTTCCTAGGCCTGAAGCCTATACATTTGCCTCATCAACAGCTACAAGTGTTTCAAATTTTGCATTTGACAAAACGGAAATCGTAAGAGCTATTTTAATTAAAAGAAATATTGCAAAAGGATTAAATGAAGCAACTAGCGGATTTTCAGAATTGTTAAAAAATAATCTGAGGAAAGCTTTAAAAATAAATAAAGAATGTCAAATAATTTTTTCACCTTCAGGTACTGATTCTTCTCTTCAAATTGCTGCTTTAACTCAAGTTATTTCTAAAAAGGAAATAATACATATTTTAGTAGCATCAGAGGAAACAGGAAGTGGTGTACCTGCTGCTTTAAAAGGACTTCATTTTGAAAATACAACAGCATTAAATTATCCGGTTAAAAAGGGAGACAGAATTGACGGGTTTAGAGATGTTGAATTGGTAAAAGTTCCTTTAAGAGATGAAAATGGATCATTGAAATCTACATCCAAGCTCGATGAAGAAGTTTTAAATGCAATTACAAAAGCAAAAGATCTAGGAAAATATATAGTTTTACATATTATGGATCAATCAAAATTAGGTTATCAATCACCTAGTGAAGAACTGATGCATAAATTAGATAAACGCAACAATTTATCAATGCAAATAATTGTAGATGGAGCACAACTTAGATTAGATCCTAAAGATATTAACAGTTATTTAAACAAAGGATATATTGTAACAATTACAGGTAGTAAATATTTTACCGGACCTCCGTATTCCGGTGCATTAATTGTGCCGAAAAGTATTAGTGATTCAATTAAATCTGTTAAAAATGTTTTACCAAAAGGTTTGACCAATTACTATAATCGTTCAGATTGGCCAACATGCTGGTTTTGTTCAAAACAACTTTCCGATGGTTTTAATTATGGCACATATATGCGATGGAATGCTGCTATAGCTGAAATGGATCGGTACTTTAAAACACCAATTTTATATAGGAATCTTGGTATTGAGATGTTTTGTAATTTTGTTGAAGACTCTATCAAAGAAGCTCCTTTTTTAGAACCATTATTTGATGAAGAAACAAAAATAAGCACTTATAATAGTGAAGAATTTGGACTAAGAAATATTCGTACTATATTCCCTTTCTTCATACATAAAGATAATAGAGTTTTAGAAATTGATGAGATCAAGAAGCTCTATCTCTTGTTAAATTATGATATTTCAAACTACTTTCATAAATCACCAATTGAAACTATCAGAATTGCTTCTCAAAAATGTCATATCGGTCAAGCAGTAACTGTTAAACACAAATCTGATAAAGAAACTGCTGTTTTAAGAATTAGCCTGGGTGCAAGGGTAATTTCCGAGAGCTGGAAAGACAGGGATATCAGTATGTTTTTTAGAAATATTGAAGAACAAATGGATCAGATAACAATAATTATCAAAAAAATTGAATTGATTATCAATAACCCAATTTTATTAAAATAATACAATCAAGAAAAAATTATGAAATTTACCATAATGTCATTAATCCTTATAATTATTTTTCAAAATAATTTGATAGGACAAGAGAAAAATTCTTCTGATAAACTTTACAAAAAAGCAAAACAGATTCATGAAAAAGTTATTACAATTGATACGCATGACGATATCAATATAAATAATTTTACAAAGGACAGAAATTATACTCAAAACTTATCCTCTCAGGTAAATATACCTAAAATGATAAAAGGAGGTCTGGACGTTACTTGGTTAATAGTATATACAGGGCAAGGAGATCTAGATGAAAAAAAATATGCTAAAGTTTACAAAGAGGCCATAGCTAAGTTTGATGCTATTCACCGATTGGCAGAGGTGTATGCACCTGATAAAATTGAGTTGGCATTAAATTCTTCAGATGTAAAACGAATTCATAAATCAGGAAAAAAAGTAGTCATGATCGGTGTTGAAAATGCTTATCCTGTTGGAACTGACCTTTCAAATATCGAAAAGTTTTATGATCTTGGCGCCAGATATATGTCGCTGTCCCATCAGGGCCACAGTCAGTTTTGTGATTCAAATACCGGGGAAAAAGATAATATTTGGCTTCATAATGGCTTAAGTGAAATTGGGATAAAGGCTGTAAAAGAATTGAATAGACTCGGAATGATGATAGATGTGTCTCATCCTTCAAAAGAATCTTTTATGGACATGATCAAATATTCAAAAGCCCCATTAATTGCTTCACATTCCTCAGCAAGAGCGCTTTGCAATCACAGTAGAGATCTAGATGATGAACAGCTTTTACTTTTAAAAGAAAATGGTGGTGTTGTTCAGACAGTTGCTTTTGCCGGATATGTAAATATTGAAAAGAATAATGCCTACAGAAATGCAAAAAAAGTAGTTTTAGAAAAAATAGCTGAAGAGAATGGATTTGATATTTTAAACTGGAAAGAACGGAATGAATTGAGTAAAACCGACTTAAATATCTATAATAACAGACTTAAAGAAATTAAAACACAAGCCAATCCTTTAATTGCAGAAGCGGTAAAAAAATCTCCTCCGGTAAATGTGTCTGATTTTGTTGATCATATTGACTATATGGTAAAATTAATCGGCATCAACCATGTTGGCATAAGCTCTGATTTTGATGGTGGTGGTGGAATAAGCGGTTGGAACGATGCTTCGGAAACCTTTAATGTTACTTACGAATTGGTAAAAAGAGGTTATACCGAAAAGGAAATTGCAAAACTTTGGGGTTTAAATTTGCTACGAGTATTAGATGAAGTACAAAAAATCGCTCAGGAAATCCAGAAAAAAAATAATTAATTTTATATTTCTTCCGATAAACTTTTGTGAAAGATCTAAATTCCAGTAT
>JAOZVI010000163.1 GCA_029938265.1 Flavobacteriaceae bacterium
GTAAACTATTATCTGAATTCCGTAAAAAACAAATGATGCAAATGCGCGGCAAGAATCCAAATTGATATTGATAAATATAGATCTATGCTACTTAGAGATTAACAACTGCACGTCCCTGATCAATGTTTCATTCTGTCTCTCAATCTCTCATTCACCAAGTATATTTTTCAGACTTTCAACATAAATTTTCTTTGCTTATTTCTTGTTCTTTAACGAAGAAGATATAAAAAAATTATAGTGACCAGGCATTTCCAATATCTTTTAGAGGAACACATCCTTCATATTTCCCAGGATTCGGATCATAACTTAAAACTTCTTCCCCAATTTTTTCTGAAGTATAATATCCGAATAAAGTATAATTCCTAACTAAAAATAAAAATCTATACATCAGATACTGGTCTTTTTTATCTTTACTTATCTCATTCTCCGGAATATTCTGTTCATCTATCACTCGATTTGTCTCATCTTTTGATAATTCAAAATACACAGTAAATAATTTTTGTATTTCTTCTTTATCTCCTCTAACAATTTTTTTGCCAAACTTTTCTCTAAAACGTTCTCCAAATATTGCAGCTCCTTTTTGGAAATTGATTTGTTTAACATCAGTTTCAACATATTTTAACATTTTATCAATAAATTGCGGAACATTTACATCCAAACTTCCAGGAATATCTGATACAGGTAAAATAATCTCTGCCAGGTGATATACTATATGTTTTTCTTGATCAGATAAGAATTCCGTTTTCCAAATTATTTCATCATTTGTACAAGATGACAATAAACCCATTATAGTGGGTGTTGAAACTACATATCCAAAGCTTAAAGTTAAATTCTTAAGTGCTGTCCTTCTATCCATCTATTACATTATTATTTTTTTTAAATTCTTTTACCGCATGATCTACTGCTCTAGCAGTTAGTGCCATGTAAGTTAATGACGGATTTTGAGAAGCTGAAGATGCCATACAAGCACCATCAGTTACATAAACATTAGGTACCGTATGAATTTGGTTGAATTTATTTAAAACAGATGTTTTTGGATCTTTTCCCATTCTTGCAGTACCCATTTCATGAATTCCATTACCGGGATAACAAGGATTATTATAGCCTCTAACATCTTTAAAACCTGATTTATTCAACATTTCAACTGCTTGTTTTTCAGCATCTTTCCTCATTTCAAATTCATTCTCTTTATATTCACAATCAAAATCTACTGTAGGTAATCCCCATTTATCTAATTTACTGTAATCAAGAGTCATTTTATTCTTGTGATAAGGTAAACATTCACCAAAACATTCAATACCTATTTTCCAATCACCCGGTTTTAATAATTCTTCTTTTAATTGTTCACCGTAACTCATTTTTCCAACAGATCTTACCCAATTGATCCTACCGGCACTACCTTGCATACCATAACCTCTAACAAAATTCTTTTGTTTGCTTTCTTTATTGAGATTTCTGAATCTGGGCACAAAATATCCCGCCGGTTTTCTTCCTTTATAATAATCTTCTTTATGCCCATCATAAACAGCTGTAGCACCTACTTTAAAATGGTGATCCATTAAATTATGTCCCAATTCACCACTATCATTTCCTAATCCATTAGGGAATCTCTTAGATTTAGATTGTAATAATATACTCGTTGAAGGTATTGCTGAGGCACATAAAAAAATGATTTTCGAAAAATATTCTTTTTTTTCTTTGGTTTTTGCATCTATTATTCTAACTCCTTTAGCCACCTTTTTATCTTCGTCATAAATAATTTCATGAACTATAGTATCGGGTATCAAGGTCATATTTCCTGTTTTTTGGGCTGCCGGCAAAGTTGAAGAATTACTGCTAAAATAAGCTCCAAATGGACAACCTCTAATACATCTGTCTCTATACTGGCAACTTGCGCGACCGTCTCTCACTTCTCCTGCTGTTAAATTTGCAGTTCTTCCATTGATAATTTGCCTGTCATTATAATTATCAGCCACACCTTTTTGAAATTCTTTTTCTACACAGTTCAATTCAATAGGTGGAATAAAAATACTATCAGGTAATTGTGAAAGTCCTTCAGCTTTTCCACTTATACCAACAAATTGTTCAACTTTCTCATACCATGGCACAAGATCTTTATATCGAATTGGCCAATCAACTCCATGTCCATCTTTTTTATTGGCTTCAAAATCCATTTCACTCCATCTAAATGACATCCTTGCCCAAGTAATCGATCTGCCACCTACATGATAACCCCTTATCCAATCAAATCTTTTGGTTTCGCTATAAGGGTGTTCAACATCATCAACAAACCAATGTTTACTATCCTCACTTGTAGTATATCCGGTACGAGCTTGCTTTTCTTGTCTTTTTCTATCTTCTTTACTTACAAAACCACGATAATCAAAATCCCAGGGATCCTTAAACATTGTAGGATAATCTTTAACATGTTCAACCATTCTGCCTCGTTCAAGCACTAATGTCTTTAAACCATTTTCACAAAGTTCTTTAGCAGCCCAACCACCCGTAATTCCAGTTCCTATTACAATAGCATCATATTGTTTGGGATCACCTGATTTAGAGTTTTTACTCATCATTTATGTATTTTCAAATATTCTTTAATTGTTATATTGAATTTCAAGAAAATGAAATCAAAACAATTAAAAATATATGTTTTATTTATAAAATTGTAAAAATGAGAGGTTTTTATCAATTATTTCCTAATTTGCAGTTAAATTTTTTCAATATATTTTAATCTATCAATATTCTATCATGAAACGCAGAGATTTTATTACCAAAACAGCACAATCAGGATTACTTTTATCAACACTAGGTCTATCTTCTTTTGATCTTGCAACCAGCAATTCTTTATTTTTTAAAATTTCTCTTGCGCAATGGTCTTTACATAAAAGTCTGTTTGATAAAAAAATGGATAATCTGGATTTTGCAGCAAAATCAAGAAGTTTGGGTTGTGAAGGATTGGAATATGTTAATTCATTTTTTAAAGACAAGGCTAAAGATATGAATTACCTAAAAGAAATGAATAATCGAGCCAGGTCGGAAAATCAAAAAAATGTATTGATCATGATCGATGGTGAAGGCAACCTTGCTGACACCGATAATAAAGCGAGATTAAAAGGTATTGAAAATCATTACAAATGGGTAGAAGCAGCTCATTTTTTAGGTTGTCATGCTATACGTGTCAACCTTAGAGGAGGAAAAGATAAAACTGAAGCCACCAAAACCAGTATAGATTCTTTAGACAGACTATCAGATTTTGCAAAAGGATCAAACATCAATATCCTTGTTGAAAATCATGGAGGATTCTCTTCTGACGGAAAATGGATGACCGGTGTTTTTTCTCAGATTAAAAACAAAAATTGCGGAACACTACCCGACTTTGGTAACTTTTGCATAAAAAGAGAAAACAATAAATGTATTGATTCTTATGATCGTTATCTTGGCATGAAAGAATTATTACCTTTCGCCAAAGCAGTTAGTGCTAAATCAAATGTATTTGATGCCAATGGTGATGAAATTAATATTGATTATTACAGAATAATGAAATTAGTAAAAGAATCCGGATACACAGGATATGTAGGAATTGAGTACGAAGGAAACGATGCGAGAGTGAGTGAAGAAAAAGGTATTGAACTCACACGAGATCTGTTAATAAAAGCTGGTAAAAGATTATCCTAGCTTAAAAAACTAACTCATTATCCCATTAACTCATTTTCAAATTAGCACATTAATAAAAAATGAATAAAAAGATCAAACTCGGAATTATTGGTGGCGGAGGCGATTCAATGATCGGTGTATTGCACAGAATTGCATCTTATATCAATGAGAATTATGAAATTACTGGTGCTGTTTTTAATCCAAAATGGGATAAAAATATTCAATTTGCAAAAGAGATTGGCATTGACACAAAAAGAGTTTATCCTGATTTTAAGACCTTTATAATAAAAGAGGTCGCTTTACCAAAAGAGGAGAGAATTGAAGTTGTATCAATATTGACACCCAATTTTTTGCATTTTTCTATGGCAAAGGAATTGATTGAAAACGGATTCCATGTCATCTGTGAAAAACCATTGACCACTACTTTAGATGAAGCAAATATTTTAGAAGAAACACTAAAGATTTCAAATACTATTTTTGCTGTTACCTATACTTATACGGGTTATCCCATGGTACGTCAATTACGCGAGATGATCAAAGATGGAGCAATAGGAACTATTCAAAAAGTTGACATACAATATTATCAGGGTTGGATAAACCCAATAATTCACAATAAAGAACTTCGCAAAACTGTTTGGCGACTCGACCCTGAAAAGTCTGGTATCAGTTGTTGTATTGGGGATATTGGTACACACGCATTTCAAATGGCCGAATATCTTAGTGGATTAGAAATTAAATCAATATTAGCAGACCTTAATTTCTTATATGAAGATAATATGCTCGATATTGATGGAACCGTCTTATTGCGCTTTTCCGACAAAGTAAAAGGTGTTATCAGAGCAAGTCAAATTGCAACTGGTGAAGAAAACGGATTACAAGTTAAAATCTATGGCAAGAAAGGTGGATTAAAATGGGAACAGGAAAATCCAAATTACCTTTACTATCTAACCGAAGACAAACCACTTCAAATATTAAAACCCGGAAATTCTTACAACAGTAAATTATCACTTAATGCAACAAAATTACCCTCTGGTCATCCGGAAGGAATATTTGATGCTATGGCAAATATTTACCTTGGTGTTGCCAAGGCCATAAGAAAAAAACCTTATAATATTGCCGAATTTCCATTAATGAAAGACGGTAAAAGAGG
>JAOZVI010000047.1 GCA_029938265.1 Flavobacteriaceae bacterium
TAACCATGTCAATTTCAATGGTATCCATTTCAATATTGTCATAAAAAGATGTAAGTAGCTTTTTGGGTTTGTCATTCAAATAAAAAGCTCCATAAATCAAATTTCCTCCTAATATACCCAATGTTTCCTGTTGTAATTTAGCATCTGTTTGTTTAAAACGAACATGAAGCACAATTTCATTATAATCTTCTGACGGATTCATCTGAAATTTAATTCCAACCCATCCATGTCCTTTGTATATTTTTGCAAAATCAATAGTAGTTACAGTGTTGGCATAAGAAAAAAACAATTTATCAGGATATTTATCCCGAGTTAACCTTTCTTCTATTAAGTTAATTTCATAGGATAACATCCTGTGCAATCTTGATTCAGTAACATAACGCCCGTCTGATTCTACACCATAAATTTTATCTGAAAAACTCTTATCATAAGCTGACATGGCTTTGGCAATCGTTTGAGCTGCACCACCGGCTCTAAAAAAATGACGTACAGTTTCTTGTCCGGCACCAATTTCTGCAAATGTGCCGTAAATGTGTTTATTTAAATTTATGCGAAGCGCTTTTTGTTTAATTGAAGGAACATGTTTTAATTGAGTATCACCTTTTAATAAAGTCATCTTTAGTCAGCTTTTATGCAAATATAATTAAGATTTACAGAATCAAAAATTGTATTCTCAATAATTCTCACTATTTTGATAAGGCTAAAATGGTTTAAATTTGGTTTTTACAGATTCTTTATCACAATTAAGACACTTGCTCTCTTGACTAGTGGTTGAAAATCACAGGTTAATACAGTAGACTTGTGACCCATTTCAGTACAAATAAAAAGAGCCGCTCTTTATTAGAACAGCTCTTTTGGGGTGATATCTTTGATATAAATTACATCTTTTTATTACTAAAATGTTTCATAAACTGAACTCTTTCAAATTCTGCAGGGTTTTTTACTTCATCTCTACTTAATTTACCTCTAAACTGATCAATATTTAAGAATTGTTTTGATTGCATCCACTCTTCTAATTCTGTAAGCATAGAATTAATAGATTCAGGTCCATGAAGATAAATTACAGATGCTATTTGAACAGCGGTAGCACCTGCCAATAACATTTTTATTAAAGATTTACCATCATGTATGCCGGTAGAAGCAGCTAAAGAACAGTTGACTTTATTAGAATTTAAGGCAATCCACCTCAGTGGAAGAGTATATTCTTCCGGTTTACTTAAAACATTAGAAGATGAGGTTATATCCATTTTTTCAATATCAAAATCTAGACTGTAGGAACGATTAAATAGTACTAATCCTGATATACCTGTTTTATCTAAATTTTGGATCATCTCTGATACATTTGAGAAATAAGAACTCATTTTTATAGCAACAGGTATAGATACGGTATCATTAATTTTTTTAGAGATTTTTAAATATTCCTCTTCAATTTCTCTTCCTGATTTTTTTGTATCAGAAGGCATAATAAAAATATTCAGTTCAAGGGCATCAGCACCTGCTTTCTGAAGTTTGACAGCAAAATCTGTCCATTCCTGGGAAGTAACACAATTTATACTTGCGATGACAGGAATAGAAAGTGCTTCTTTTGCATCTTTAATCAGTTGGATATATTTATCCAGACTCTCCTCTTTTAAATCATAATCATAATAATCCAGAAATTCAATATTACTTCCAAAACGGTCATCTGAATTGAGTCTGTCATGAAATTCATTAATAATCTCTTCTTCAAAAATTGACTTTAAAACTATTGCACCAATTCCATTTTTTTCAAGTGATTTCAAATGTTCTATACTTGATGTAAAGCCAGAACTTGCAGCGATTAAAGGATTTTTTAGGTATAATCCTAGATATCGTGTGGTTAAATCAGTCATATTTTCTATTTTTTGATTTTGTTTTGTATATACTTATCCATTCCGGTTGCTGCATCTCTACCATCTCCCATTGCTAAAATAACAGTTGCGCCTCCTCTTACAATATCACCTCCTGCAAAAATATCTTCAATAGAAGATTGAAAATCATCATTTACTACAATGGTTCCCCATTTGGTTGTTTCAAGTCCTTTAACACTTTTTGGAATCAATGGATTCGGAGAAACTCCTACAGCTACAATTACTACATCTACAGGAACTTTATATTCTGATCCTTCAATAGGGATAGGGCGTCTTCTTCCTGAATCATCAGGTTCACCCAATTCCATTTTTTGAAGCACCATTTCTTTAACTCTACCATTGGCATCTGCAATATATTCAACAGGACTATTAAGGTTCATAAATTCAATTCCTTCATCTAATGCATGTTCCACTTCTTCAAGACGTGCCGGCATTTCTTCACGAGTACGTCTATAAATGATCATGGCTCTGTCTGCTCCAAGTCTTTTTGAGATTCTTACAGAGTCCATTGCTGTGTTACCACCACCGATAACCGCAATGTTCTTACCCAAAGAAACGGGCGTATCATAATCATCTTTTGCAGCTCCCATCAGGTTTACTCTGGTTAGAAATTCATTGGATGAAAATATACCATTAAAATTTTCTCCGGGAATATTCATAAATCGAGGAAGACCTGCACCACTTGCAACAAAGAACGCCTCAAAACCTCGTTCTCTGAGAACTTCAATTGAGGCAGTTTTCCCTACAATAAAATTAGTAACAAATTTAACTCCCATTGCTTTGACATTGTTTATTTCAACATCAACAACCGAATTTGGTAATCTAAAATCAGGTATTCCATATTTTAAAACACCACCAATTTCATGTAAGGCCTCAAAAACGGTTACATCATAACCCATACGAGCCATGTCGGTAGCCCATGCTAATGAAGCCGGACCAGAACCTATAGCAGCAACTTTAATTCCATTACTTTCAGCAACTTCCGGCGTAGCCATTTGACCACTATTTTGTTCATAATCAGCAGCAAATCGTTCTAAAAAACCTATGGCCACCGGTGGTTGGTTTAACTTAATACTATAAAAGCATTGTGCTTCACATTGTTTTTCCTGTGGACAAACTCTACCACAAACTGCTGGTAATGAATTTGTTTCTTTTATTATTTTTGCAGCTCCCAAAAAGTCACCAATTTCTATTTTTTTGATGAATTTCGGAATATAAATATTTACCGGACAACCCGAAATACAGGTCGGATCCGGGCAATCAATACATCTTCGGGCTTCCTGCATTGCCAACTGTTCTGTCAGACCTAAATTGACTTCTAAACCATTTTTATTTCTGATTTCAGGATCCTGTTCCAACATTTTTGTACGAGTCATAGCAACTCGCTCTTTTGTCTTCATGGTTTTTCTAATATCAGTTCTCCACTCAGTTCTTCGCTGATCTTTATAATACTGTTTTATATCAATCTTTTTTATATCCATCTGTGTTTCTTTTAGAGTTGAAAATTAGGTCAAACTGGCAATATGATTTTCATAAGCGACAGCTTCATCTTCTTTATATGCCGAAAGTCGCATCATCATTTCGTCAAAATCAACTTGATGTGCATCAAATTCAGGGCCGTCAACACAAACAAATTTTGTTTTACCACCAACTGTTATTCTACAAGCACCACACATTCCAGTTCCATCAACCATTATGGTATTCAAACTAGCTAATGTTTTAATATTGTATTTTTTGGTGGTTAAGGCTGCAAATTTCATCATGATAGCCGGACCAATAATAATGGAAAGATCAATTTTCTCTCTTTTTATTACTTCCTCCATACCATGAGTTACCAATCCTTTTGTTCCATAGGATCCATCATCTGTCATAATAATTACTTCATCAGAGTTCTCTCTAATTTGATCTTCTAATATCAACAGATCTTTATTTCGGGCTGCCAAAACGGTAATTACCCTATTTCCAGCTTTCTTAAAAGCTTCAACTATGGGAAGTAATGGAGCAGTTCCAACACCTCCGCCGGCTGCAAGTACAGTTCCAACTTTTTCTATATGTGTTGCTTCACCCAATGGTCCGGCAATATCTGTAATTGTATCACCCACATTAAGTTTAGATAGTTTGTGAGATGTTACACCCACAATTTGTACTACTAAATCTATAGTTCCTTCATCTGTGTTAGCACCTGCGATGGTGAGAGGAATTCTTTCACCTTTTTTTCCCATTTTTATGATCACAAAATTTCCCGGCTTTCTGCTTTGCGCGATATCCGGTGCATGAATAACCATTTTGAAAACATTTTCAGAAAAAAACTCTTTTGATATAATTTTATTCATTTATATTTAGTTATGAATTGTTTATTTATTTATTTAAAAGCAATTTATCAATACCTTTTACGGCATTAAAACCATCAGCTATAGCCGAAATTGCATCAGAATTTCCAAATTTAACAGCATCACCTCCGGCAAATATCTTGTTATCTCCTGTTTGACGTAAGTTATTTACCTGAATTTTTCCTCTTTCAATGATTACCTTTTCTTTATAATTCTCTGGTAACCAATCAAAATCTGCCTGTTGACCAATAGCGCCAATTACCGTATCACATTCGTAAATAGTTTCAGAGCCTTCAATAGCAACAGGTCGTGGTCTGCCACCATCCTGAGCAACCATTTTTGCCATTACATACTCAACACCTTTTACTTTACCTTCTTTATTCCTAATAATCTTAGTAGGTATTGCCTGAGGTACAATTTTTACACCTTCGTGTTCTGCACCTTCAATTTCTTCCCAATCTGCAGGCATATCTTCAACTCTACGACGATATAAAATGGTAACATCTGCTCCATATCTGGCTGCAACACGAGCACCATCAATGGCAACATTACCACCACCAATAACAGCTACTTTTTTTCCAACATCAAATTTACCGTCACTATTGATTATAGTAAGATAATCAATTGCGGGAATTACACCCGGAGAATCTTCATTTTTAATTCCAATATTCCATGGTATTTGTAATCCAATTCCTACAAAAACAGCATCATTATTGTTATATATTTCTTTGAAAGAAATATCTTTTCCAACTTTGGTATTGTATTTAATTTTTACACCAATACTTTCCATGTATTGTATCTGTTTGTCAATACTTTCAAGTGGGAATCTATATTTTGGAATTCCGTACATGATCATACCTCCTGCATGGGCTTGTGCTTCATAAATAGTGACATCATATCCTTTTAAAGCCAAATAATAGGCTGCTGTTAATCCGGCAGGACCAGCACCAACAATCCCAACAGAGAATCCATTTGGTTCTTCAATTTGAGGATCTACAATTTCTTTGATCAATTCAACTGTTGGAGCAGTTTCTGTTGCATAACGTTTTAACCATCTAATTGCAACAGCATCACCTCTAACTTGCATCGCACAAACATCTTCACAAAGTCTTGTACAAACTTTACCGCACATTTCCGGCAATGGGTTATTATCGTAAATAATACGTAAAGCATCTTTATCTTTTGCTTGTGCGATAGCGTTGATATATTCGGGTATATGCATATTTTCGGGACAAACTTCTACACATAAACCACATGAAATACAACGTTGTGCCTCTGCACGTGCTTCTTCTTCTGAATAACCAAGTACAACTTCTGCAAATGATTTTACTCTTTCTTTGCCTTCTAATTCACGCATTGGAACCCTATCATACATTGAAATAGAAGTACTTACATCAGATGTATAGGAAATTTTATCTGCTGCATCTTTGTTATCAATACCGGGTGTCCATAAAAAATCGTTAGGATCTTCAGTGACAAAAATATAATCTTTGGTCAGGCTTAATGATCCTGTTGGACAAACATCAACACACAATGCACACCAGCAGCATCTTCCATTATCAATTCTTGGCCTTAAACTACTATCTCCTTTTTTTTCTTTAATATTCAGAAGATCAATCATATCAATAGCTTCATTTGGACAAATAGTTGAACAATTTCCACACCCAATACAATCATCTAAATCATTAAAATGTAAACCACGATAATTATCAGAGGCTTCAATTGATTCAGCAGGAAATTGAATTGTATGCGGTTTTTTCCCTAACTGTTTTAGTGCTCCTAATGGTTGTAAAATTCCTTTTAAATCGATAAAGCTCATAATATCCGCTTTTATTTTATTGTTAAATTTTAAATATAAAATTTAAAATTGATTTTATCTTTCAATTTCAGGTGGACAAACACCTAATGAATTCATTATAAATGAAATATCAGCAATATTTTGTCCGGGTAATATTTTTTCTAATACAGTTACACCATGGGTATATGCTGCACCTTTAGCATGAACACGATAAGGTTTATTAGTACCATTACTAACAACGTAAAAGCCAATTTCACCACGAACACTTTCTGTTTTTGCCCAGGCCTGACCTTCAGGAACTACCCATTTCATAGGATTTGGTACTTTATTATAATAGTCTCCTTTTGGCATTTTTTCAATTGCCTGACGGATGATACTAATTGATTGTCTAAATTCTTCTTTTCTCACTAATGCTCTTGCCCAAATATCACCACCTTCAGCAGTTGGAACCTCAAAATCTAATTTATCATAAACTTCATAAGGCTCATCAATCCTAACATCCGATTTAATACCTACACCTCTAAGTGGCGGACCAACAACACCCCATTCAATCGCTTTATCTTTAGGTACAATTCCAACACCTTTTGCTCTTTTCTGAAAAATTGTATTATCAAACATCAATTGATTGTAATCATCTTGTCTTTTTTCAAGATAATCCATAGTTTTTAATACTTTGTCTTTCCACGTATCAGTTACATCTCTTCTTACACCTCCCGGCCAAATATACATGTGATAAATTCTACCTCCTGTTAATTCTTCAAACAGATCGAGAATATAATTTCTATCACCAACCGACCATTGTCCTAAAGTATATAAACCTGCAGATCCGGCCTGACCGGCATACCAAAGCATAAACGATTGTAATCTGGCCAATTCCATTACTATAACTCTGATGTATTGGGCTCTTTCAGGTACTTCTCTATTATCTAATTCTTCTACAGCCCTTGCGTAGGTTAATTCCATCGGATCAGGTTCAGGAACACAAAAACGGCAGAGTAGGGTAAAGGCATTCAACCAATTACGCTGTTCGATCAATTTTTCAAATGCTCTGTGCAGGTAACCTACATGTGTAGTTGCTTTTACAACAGTATCTCCCTGAACTTTTAATTTAACCATCATGTTTCCGGTAATTCCCGGATGTTGTGGTCCTAAATATAAAGTAGTTTCTTTTTCACGTATCATTTCTCTCTTGAATATTTTTTAGCAAAATCTGGTACTTTTGTACCGCTGCGTTCACTTATAGTTTCTCTAACGTCTTTTGCATCTTCTCTTCCGGGTCTTTGATAATATGTTTCTAAAGCATATTTTTTTGTATCAAAATCTTTGCGCATTGGAGGCATTTCATCCCAATCTTCTAATGCAAAATCCTGTTCGCCGATCAAGCCAGGAAACTGGATACCAAACATTTCACGTATTTCACGTTCATAAGTATTTGCCTGATCCCAAATACTATCAATATTTTCCATTTCTGGATTTTCTCTTTCGATTTTTGTTTTTACAAAAAGGTGGATCTTTTCGATTGGTGACCAAATTGTATAGATCAATTCAAATTTATTTTCATCTATCCAATCAATACAGGTCATATGTGCCAAATGGATAAATCCTAGTTGTTTTTTTGCAAATAGTAATATACCGGATACCATTTTTTTATCAGCAAAAACTTCAACACGACGATCTCTGATAACACGTCCTTTAATTTTAAAGGCCGAAGTTAAACTATCGAGTAAATGTTGTTCTTTTATTAATTCAGTCATAATTTAATTCTTTATCCTATTACCAATTGTAATCCGGCATTTTCCAGTTTTTAATTATTTTCTTTTGATTTGTTCGATACCATTCAAGGTTTTCTCGATATTTTTTTCCATTATCAGCTTTACCTTGTTGAATTAGTTCTTGTAATTTAACAAAACCTGAAATTACAGATTCCGGACGAGGCATACATCCATTTATATATACATCAACAGGTATATATTGTTCAAGTGCATTTATGGTATTATAACTATCAAAATACATTCCACCATTTATCGTACATGAACCAAATCCAATTACATATTTTGGTTCCTGCATTTGCTCATAAACTCTGATAACTCGTTTTAATGTTTTTGTTGCCAAATATCCAGTGATCAATAAAACATCAGCCTGGCGTGGCGTAGCAGCACCACGTATTCCAAAACGTTCGGCATCATAACGAGAAGTCATGGTTGCAGGAATTTCAATTGCACCACATCCAGTACCGTATGCCATAACAAACAAGGATTGCTTTCTGGCAAAATTTTGAATATAATCAACTATTTTTTGTGAATCTTTATCGTTAATCATTTTATTAGTTTCTTAGTTTATGAATATACAGCCCAAATAACACCAATAATTCCCAAAGCTGTTGGCCATCTCCAAAAATATTGTATGGCCTGTTCGGTTCGGTATCTAGGATTGATCCATCCATAAAATACCGGTACCATATATAAAGTAAAAGTTTTTATCAGTAAAACACCTAAACCCAACAGTGTTGCAATGATCCCCGTATTATCGGGATTTCCCGCTCCACCTAAAAATAAGTGTACATATAATGTCAATTTTATAAATGCAAAAATGGCCCCACCAGACATCATGGTTCCTAAATATTTACCGCCAAATTCTGAAACCGGACCCGAAGCTAATTCCGCAGGAGCGCCAACAATATCAAATGGAGAATATCTAAACATTCCTAAAGAAGCAAAAAGTGCAGCTAAAAATGCAAAAGGATTAGAAATAGCATTCCATACACCAGTTTCATGTTGAATTTGAGTGAGCTCTTGAACTGAAGTTGTTTCGTATTGGATCATTAAAGCTACCAATGACAAAACAAATGGAATTTCAAATCCAACCATCTGGCTCAAACCTCTGCTAACACCAATAGCAGAATTAGGATTTCCTGATTGACCGGCGCCTAAAGCCATACCAAGTGATCCAAATACCATCATGTATAACAGGAATATCAAATCACCGTGAAATGACATATTAGGAAACCATAAGTTGCCATTTAATATTGGTATAAACAATAATACTGTTACTGCCGCAATAATAATCCAAACAGGTGCCATATGTCCCATAAAACCATGAGCAATATTGGTTTTTTTAACTTGTAATTTGAGTAGATCCAAGAAGTTTTGATAAAAAGGTGGTCCATATCTATTTTGTACTCTGGCAGTTAACTTTCTTACAATACCCCCATAGGTCATACCAACTGTGAAACCTAATATAGTTGTTAAAATTGCTCCGAATATTTTTAATCCTAAATCTTCCATTTATATATGCTAAATTCCTTTAGTTTATTGATTAATTGGTAAATAATGTATTTTTAAATATTAATAAAATCACTAAAAATATAATTACAAATAATGCATAGGTTTGTCCATTACCTGTATATATCCTTCGTGTAAAATCAAATATCGCTTCTAATGCATTTCCTAAATCATTCCAAATCTTATCCATACTGCGTTTGTAAAGTGGTGCAGCAGCCCTTTGAAAAGGTTTAAAAAAGTCTAATTGAAAAGTTAGATTTTCATTTTCGGTAGGAATTTCACCTGAAGTTGAAATATCTTTTGTACCAACATACCGGGTCCCTTTAAGATTTTTGAGTGTTAAGAATATGAAAATAACAACAAAAACAACTCCAATAGTTAAATTAATATATGCCATATTAGATTCTTCACCCCATACATTGACCAAGACAGACATATCCCAATTCACATCGCTATAACCAAGATATTGCATTCCTTGTGCAATTGGTTCAAATAAAATACCGGGATAAACACCGGTAACAATTAAGATCAATGCCAGGATCACCATAGGAATGATCATAGTAACAGGCGCTTCTTTAACGTGTTCAATTTCTTTTTCTTCCTGTCCGAGGAATAATCCAAATAAAAATCGATAACTATACATAAATGCAGCTGTACTTGAAAAAAAGATTACAATAACCAAGAAATAATTATTTGACTCGGTGATCAATGCTTCGTACAACATCCATTTTCCAACAAAACCTCCAAGAGGAGGGATACCTGCTAAGGCAATAATTGATACTAAGGCTGTAAAAAATGTAAAAGGCATTTTCCTGATCAATCCTGATATCTTTGTCATATCGGTTGTGCCTACTTGTCGCTCAACTGCACCGGCTACCATAAATAAAGCTCCTTTAAAAACCGCATGGATAATGGCTAAAAATAAAGCTGCCATTACACCTAGTTTTGTTCCTGTGGATAAACCAACAATAATATATCCTAATTGGGCAACAGAAGAATAGGCTAATAATTTTTTAGCATCAGTTTGAATTAATGCATAAATAGTTGCCATTACAGCAGTAATACCACCTAACCAACCTAAGATTTGTCTTAATATTAAAACATTAAAAGCATTTTCGTCAGTTGAATGAGAATAAACACTTGCCAAGACCAATCCCATTCCCAGAATTCCCATTTTTGACATTGCTCCCGAAAAGATCGCAGTAAATGACATAGGAGATTTTGAATAAGCATTTGGCGCCCATACATGCAAAGGCATTAAAGCGGCTTTAACTGCAAAACCAACCAACAACATAATTGGAATATAAATATGATCTGTAAAATTAAAAGCACCATTTTCAATTGCTTCTGAAATTATAAAAGTACCATAACTACCTTTTATTGAAACTATGGCTGTTAACATAGCGTAAGCACCAATAGCACTAAAAATCATATATTTTAAACCAGATCTACTTGAACGAGCACCATCATAGATCACAATTAAATAGGATGACCATGTCATGATTTCCCAAAAGATGAAAAAGCTAATAAAATCACGACTAAAAATGATGCCAACCATACCGGCAATTGACAAGATAAAGTTTGAATAAAAATAACCCAAGCGGTCATTATCTTGCATATATTTTATAGAAAATAATGAAGCTAATAGACTTAATCCTAAAACCAGTATTGCGAAAATATAAGTATAATTATTAACACCAAATTGCATTTGAATTCCACCTAAAGAAAATTGAGTAATACTATTTATCTCAACCTGAGTAAAAAAAAGAAAGCTTACAACAGCTATTGTCACAAATGTTGTAATACCGCTAAATTTAGGTGCGATTCTATTGATTATAAATGATAATATAGCTCCGGAGAAAAATATTAATATGATTAAAAAGAAGATGTTCATGTCTTTCAATTTTTATATTTATTGTATGGGTACATTAGCTTTAAGAACAAAATCTATATACGAAGATCTGTCTAATAAAATATCGGCAGCATTGTGTAAATAACCCGTAATTAAATCAGGATAAAAACCTATTACTATGATGGTAATTGTTAGAATTCCCATTGCTATTAAAGAGTTATTAGATGGTTTAAAAATATCAAGGTGTTCTATATCTGTAGCAAAATATAATTTGTTAACCACTCTAAAATAATATACAATTTCAACAATACTAACTCCTAATATTGCAATAATCAACATAATCATTTCTTTATCAGCTGCAGCTGTAAGAACATATAATTTACTCCAAAATCCTGAAAAGGGTGGGAGACCAACTATTGCAAAAGCACCTATTGCAAACATTATTGAAACAAAGGGCAAATTTTTAGCTATTCCATGAATGGATGAAATAGTTTTATCTTTTGAATTATACATTAATATACTTCCGGTCATGAATAGTAAACTTTTAATTATTGCATGATTGAACATTAAAAACAAAGCAGCAAAAACAGCAGTTTTAGTACCTATACCAAAAGCAATTAGAACGAGTCCCATTTGACCAATACTTGAGTAAGCCAGCATTCTTTTTAAGTTTTTTTGTTTAACCGCTGAGAATTCAGCAATGATCATGGTAACCAAACCAGCAATAATTAAAAAGTCAAAAGCACCTTCTATATCGAATAATGTATAGATAACTCTTATTAAACCATAAATTCCTGCTTTTACAACGATACCTGCAAAAGCCGCACTTGTAGGGCCGGGAGCTTGTGAATATGCATCTGGTGCCCATCCATTTAATGGAAACATTTCGGCTTCAATACCAAATCCAACAATGAACAGAATTAATATGGTTGATTTTATACCTAATGGAATTGTATGCATTTTTTCGGCGATCTCAGCCATATTTAAAGTCCCTACCTGAGTGTATAAGATTAAGATTGCAAGTAAGATCAATGCAGAAGCAAATCCACCAATAAGTAAATATTTAAATCCGGCTTCGGCACCATCTCTACCTCTATAAAACGAAGTTAAAGACACGGCAGTTATAGCAACAATTTCCATAAATACAAATAGGTTGAAAATATCACCGGTAATTATAATACCAATAGCACCTGTTATCATCATCATTTGCAAAATTCCATAGGATTTTATCTCATCAACATCAATTACTTTTTTAAATCTGTATTGATAAAGCCAAATTAAGAACCCAAGTACAGAAATTAAAGAAGCTAAAAACCCACTAAAAGGAGTGATCATCAAATTAATACCCCAGGGAGCTTCCCATCCAGCAATAATTTCAGAAATATAACCAACTTCGTTCACTTCTTTCATTAGTACAAAAGAGATGATAATATTGTAAAACATTACAATACCCGGAACGATTCGAAATAATTCCTTATGTATTTTTGATAATAAAGGAATTGCAAATGCAGCAATAAGCGGCACAACTATATAATGAATAGGAGTTATTACCATTTTAAAGATTTTATTTGATCAATTTTAGCAGTATGATGATGTTTATACAGCCTGATAACTAGTGATAACGCAACAGCCGTAACTGCAAATCCAATTACAATTGCCGTTAAAACCAAAGCCTGAGGAATCGGGTCAACCATTCTTTTTGCGGCATCCTCATACCCAGGTGAAAAAATGGGAGCTGTACCGCCATTGATATAGCCAATACCAATAAAAAGTAAGTGAATACCAGCATCGATAATTGTTAAACCAATAACGATCTTAACCAGATTCTTTTTCATTAATACAGCATATAAGCCTATTAATATCAATCCAATTGCAGTTCCGTAAACTCCTAAAGAGATTATATCATGATATTTTAAAAATATTTCATTAAATTCTTCTTGCATTATTTTTTTGGTTTAATTTTTAATAAAATATCTAATATTCCGGTTAATTCAACAGCGACTTTAAAACCAACTGCGATATAAATTATAGGGATCAACCCACCACTGAGCAATGAATTTAATTTACCTACTTCGGGTATATTTCCTAAAAAGGTATTGTCAGCTATCAATCCCCATATTCCTAGAAATATAAAGGTTAAACCTGCTAAACTTTCTATCCAGGTCATTCTATTATGATTGGTATTAAAACCTTTATATGAAATAAGCATGAGCAAAAAACCGGTGGCAACAATAGTACCTCCCTGAAAACCACCACCCGGAGTTAAATGACCATGAATAAATACATAAATTCCTAATAAGGCTATAATGGGAAACAATACTCTAGCCCCTGATCTTATTATAGTTGAAGAGGGCAGACTTAATCTTTCGGTTTCTTCTTCCTCTTCTTTTCTTCTGTATAAAACACTGGCAATACCAGTTGAAGCTAAAAATAAAACAGTTACTTCTCCTAAAGTATCTAAGCCTCTATAATTAACTACAATTGCAGTAATAATATTTGCAACTTTAGATTTTTCTTTAGTGTTGCTTAAATAATAACCTGCAGCAGTAGGTTTTTCAGCATTTATATCACCTATTCTATTTTCTCCAAAAGGGATATTAATAAAAGTATTGGCTAAAAAATAACCTATAATAACTAATAATATGATCACTAAGACTTTTTTCATAACTATAGTTTTTCATTTTCTTTATCAATAATCTCATCTTCATCTCTTGTTGTATTTCTTATAGTAATAATAAAGATTATTGTAGTTAAAGCGATACCAATGGCTGCTTCAGTTAGCGCCACATCCGGAGCCTGCAGTAAATAAAAGAAAAGAGATAAGATCAAACTTACAATACCAGTTCCTAAAACAGCAAAGAGTAAATCTCTATGTATAACGGAATAAATTGCGGCAGCTAATAGTAATACTGCCATTATGATAATAATGATTACTGCTATCATGAAGTATGTTTTTTTATTTGTTTTTTAAAAGCCTTTTTATAGGCATCTATGCCACTTTTTAATTTTGGTGCAACACCCATTCTGTAAGTAGATCTCGCTAAAGCGTGGGAACTTAAAGGATTGGCCAATCCGATAAATATTACAATTATAATTACTTTTACTAACCAGTCGGGTTGTATAAAACCTACACCTAAAATTGTACTCATCGCTCCTAGGGTAGAGGCTTTTGTTCCGGCTTGTAATCTTGTATAAATATCTGGCATTCTGTAAATACCTAAAGCACCTAAAAAAAGGAAAATTCCTCCGATGAGTATAAGTGCCATACCAATGTATTCCATAATATCTTTCATAAAGCTTTTTCTATAAATCTTGCTATTACTATTATTCCAACAAAACCTAATACTGCGTATATTAAAGCAACATCAATGTATATGTATCTGTCAAAAATTAACGCTAATAAAACCATGGCTGAGGTTAAAATAATAGATAAAGTATCTAAAGCTACAGCTCTATCTGCGGATCTGGGTCCTTTTACAAACCGGATAAAAGTTAAAACAGATCCGATTGCCATAAGTGAAAAAACGATGATATAAATAATGTTCATAATATTCTTTTTAATCTTCGTAAATCTTTAATAATATTTTTTCAAATGGTTCGGCAATTTCTTTATAGACCTTTTCAGGGTCATCAGATTTTACATCGATCCAGTGTATATAAAAATTATTATTTATAACATCAATTGTTAATGTACCCGGAGTTAAGGTTATACTATTGGCCAATACCAGCCTAGCAAATCCGTTGGTAAGTTTAGTTTTAAATTTTACGATACCGGGATTGATAGGTAGATCAGGAGAAATTACTCTTTTTGCAATATCTAAATTTGATTTTATCAAAGCGATCATAAAAACAAAAAAGTACTGAACAAAATAAAGTATTTTAATTGGCCTGAATACTTTAAGTCCACAACAAGAAAAAATTCTATCTGTAAAAAAAGCGAGAATCAGACTAACTATTGCGCCTGTTATCAATTCTGCTGGTTCTAATGATGTGGTAAAGGCTAACCAAATAATAAACATTACTAAGAAAGTATGGATAAATTTACCGATAGTAGATTTTCGTTTTAAGGCTGGAATATTTTTAGTAGTACTCATTACTGACCTAAAGTTTAAATTTGGCACAAAAATATTTTAATAATCTACTTTAATTTATGATTTAAATCATCTTTTAAGTATCTTCATTAAAATGTGGAAAAGTATATTAGTTAACATGCAGTATGTTAGTATAATATATTTTGACTTAGTTGATAAACCTTTGTTTTTAGTAACCATTATTACATAATTAATTTCAATTTATTTTTTTCTTTATCATGACAATTATAAATATTAGATTTGTTTAAAATTAAATATAATGAAGATTATCTTTTTAGGTACTGGCACTTCACAAGGTATTCCGGTAATAGGATGTACGCATGAAGTATGTATATCTAAAGACACAAAAGATAAGAGATTGCGATCTTCTATTGCAATAATACATGATGAAAATACCTATATAATAGATTGCGGACCAGATTTTCGTCAACAAATGCTCAATCAAAAAATCACAAAAATCAGTGGCTTATTATTTACGCATTTTCACGCTGATCATACCGCGGGTTTAGATGATATCAGACCCTTTACACAGCGTTATGGAAGCTTACCTATTTTTGCTAAAAAAGATGTGATAGACAGCTTAAAAGAAAGGTTTGATTATATTTTCTCAACCGTGAACAGATATGTTGGGGCTCCCAGTTTGACCATCAATGAAATTGAAAAAAAACCTTTTCAATTAAATTCTTTGGAAGTTGATCCGATAGAAGTAAACCATGGCAATTTAAATATATTTGGTTACAGATTTAATAAAATGGCATACATAACCGATGCAAAGATGATTTCTGAAGAAGAAAAAAGAAAATTATTAAATTTAGATGTTTTGATCGTAAATGCTCTTAGAATTGACAGGCATCCCACTCATTTTAATTTAGAAGAAGCTCTACAACTTGTTAGCGAAGTTCAGCCTAAAAAAACATATTTAATTCATATTAGTCACAAATTAGGTTTTCATGAAGAAGTTTCAAAAATACTGCCTAAAAATGTTTTTTTGGCTTACGATGGTTTAAGCTTTGATATTTAATGCATTTGTGTCATTGCAGTATTTTATATAAAGATACAACAAAGAGTAAGGATCATTATTTTAGATAAAAACAAAAACTTAAATTTTCTAATTATAAATAATTCTGGAGAATTTAAAGATATTTGATATCTATAAAAAGTAAATTTTATTATCCCAAAACGATTGATTAATGATGATGATGACAACCTCCTTCACCATGATTGTGATGACAATGTCCTTCATGGTGATGATTGT
>JAOZVI010000164.1 GCA_029938265.1 Flavobacteriaceae bacterium
ATCAATTTTTTAACGGTACTGGCGTTGAATTAACCTCATCTAAGATATAATAGTATTCAAACTGCTTTGCCAATTCTTTATCTTGACAGATCAAGGCTGACTCCTGACTTTTATCAGAAGACCAGTTATCAAGGTTAAAACTACTTATTGATACTACAAATCTATCTATCAAAAATGTTTTAGAATGCATGTATTGAAAATACATCCATACATCAATATTTTTATGTTTTTGTATATAACTCAAAGTTGGATAATTTCGTCTTGCAGCTTTTAGATCAAGTCTATCTGCAAGTGGCGGAAAATATTTTTTAATAAATCTATTGTCGGGATCTGTTAAAACTTTTCTCTTTACAAAGTTTGATAATTCACCATTTCCTCCATCTATCCCATTATGAATTAAATTAATATGAACTCCTTCCCCTGCTGATTTAAACAATTGATTCCATATTTGTTTTGACCAACCTTCATAATTACTTATTTTTATTTCATCCTCCATATCAATACTAATCTTCCCAGTAGTCAGATCAATTGAATTTTTTGCGTGTTTAAAATAAAATAAAAATGCTTTAGAAACTGCATATCTATCTACTTGCGGACCTTGAACTACAAATCTACATACACCATCCATTCTTGTCTCTTTATTTTGTAATTTTTCTTTATAATTCTCCTGACCTCTTAGTTTTTGTTCTTTTTCTAATTTTAATCTGTTTTGAATTTGATCCTGATAATCTTTAATCAATTTAATTTGAGGCTTATTTGCCTTTTTATCATAATTATATCTTTCTAATAAATCAATGAAACTCCTGGCTATATCGGTTACTACTGACCCTTCAATTAATAGATCAGTATCATGGCTTTGATGATTATATCCGCTGGAAATATTATCACTATCGAGTATATTTTGACCGCCAACAATTGCAGTTTCTCCATCAAAAATAAAAATTTTGTTATGAAATAATGCTACTGTATTTTTCTCAATATTCATAAGGTCATCTGCATAAATAATAACAACATCACTATTTATAAATTTTCTCATTGCCTTTTTCATCATTAATTTTGTCCAGACCTTTTCAACAATAAGATATACCACTACACCCTCTTTTGTTTTTTTTATCAACTCTTCTGTCATTTTTGTAGCACTTTCATCATTGTAATACGACATTACAGAAATCAAAATACTTGACTTAGCTTTTTTGATTAATTCCATCTTTTTTTGATAGGAATAACCATTTCTTAACAACTCTAAATGATTTCCAAAAGTCAGGTTTGAATTGGTATTTTTGTCAAGAAGGATATGAAAATCAGGATTAAAAAAAGGTGATTTTATTGCATCATAATCTATAACAGTCCTTTTTTTATCATAAAAATCAAGGGGGTATTGTAATTTTCTTAAAGGTGGGTGATTTAAACTTTTCCAATCCCAAAATTGGAAATATTTTTTTGAATATCGTAATTTTTCTGTTGAAAATATTAAATTTTTATAACTGTTGATCTTTGCAGATAAGAAATCATCACCATTATACGTATTTATGTATTGTTGCTCGTTTAGAACAAATAAGTTTTGGGCAGATTCCGGTGATACCGCTTTATCTAACAAAATTGTAGAATCGCGTGAATTAACTAAAAACTCAACAGAATTTATATCAACATCAATAGGTTTAAGATCTAGATCAAAAAAAGATACTTCGCCTTTTTTGATATAATTTAAATCGATATTTTGATAATACTGAATCAAAGAATTATAATCAGTATCAAAACTTTTTAAATTATCAGGATTAATATCAAAATTTGGATTAGAATTGGTATCAATATTTTGATTAAAACTAACATCATTACTGGCATAACTATCACTCTGACAATATAATAAGTGATTATTTATAATGATAATAATTAAAAATAAGAATTGTAATTGTTTAGCCATTTGATGACAAATTTATAATAAAGTTAACAAATATTTAACATTAGACTAAATTATTATTAATTTAATATTTATTTTTTTAAAATAAATAATCAAATCATTAATCAAATAATCTTAATCAATGAAATCAAAATTAAAATTTCTTGCTTTATTACTAATTGCAGAATCTGCGTTAATTTCCTGTAATGAAATGATCTCCTATCCTAGTATCTCTGATACGCAAACAAACGTTCATCATCCCGGTCAATTTGTATGGCGATCTTGTTAGTCCAAATCCTGAAGCTTCAATGGATTTTTAAAAAAACTGCATGAATATATTATGCAGTTTTTTTATTTCTCTAAAACGTTTAATATTTCCTGGTTAATTCTGGATGGTCTTAATGATTTAGAACCTACCAAACACCAGGTAGTTTGAGCTTTCACTAATAACGTATCTCCTTTATAAATATGAACATACCTAATTGATTTAACACCCTTAGATTCTCCAACCCATGTGTAAACCGTTATTTTATCACTTAATATTGCTGATTGTAAATAGTCGATTTCATGGCGTAAAACTACCCAAAAATATTTTTTATTGATCTCTTTTGTAGATAAGATTCCCCAATGCTTTCCTGATATTTCATTTACCCATTTTAAATAAACTACATTATTAACATGTTTCAACTCATCAATATCTTCAGGTTTTACATAGAATGAATAATGAAAAGAGACAGAATTATTTGGAACTTTATTACTCATTTTCAAATATAACCAAAAATTAAGTAGCAGATTTATGCTTGTTTTTTAAAATTTCTTCAACATCTTTCAATCCATACTATTTCGCAATTTTGCAGAAAATTAAAAAAAATTACATTTTTCTTTATAAAAAATTTATTTTTGGAAATTATAAAAAATCATTCCATGAAACATTCATGACCAAAAATATTGTCACACACAAAAATAATTATATGAATGTTATACCTGCCTCGCTGGCGAATAAATCAATAGTTATAATCTTTTTCATTAATATCTTCATATCATTACAGCTTTTTTCGCAAAGTGAAAAAAGCTTAATCTTAAATTTTGAAGATTTTACGATAAAGAATACCAGTATAAGAGCAATTGAAGTTATCGATGACTCAACAGTATGGTTTGCCGGTTCAAATGGAAAATTTGGCAGAATTAAGAATAATTTAATTGAAATTGATTCAATTGCATTTAATGATAAATATTTAAATTTCAGATCAATTGCTTATAATGGAGTCGATATTTTTTTTATGAGTATTGAAAATCCAACAATTATATATAAGAAAAAGGCAAGTGCTTTATTCTCTAAAAGACCTTATATTGTTTACGGTGAGGCACACGAAAAAGCATTTTATAATTCAATGACTTTTATTGATAATAAAAATGGGATAGCAATGGGTGATCCGATTGAGGATTGTTTATCTGTAATTATTACAAAAGATGGAGGAAATAAATGGAAGAAAATAGATTGCACTGATCTACCTGAAGTTCTGGATGGAGAAGGTGCTTTTGCCGCCAGTAATACAAATATTGCAACTTATAAAAATAATATTTGGATTGTTACAGGTGGGTTAAGAGCAAGGATTTTTAACAGTAAAAACAAAGGTAAAAACTGGGATGTTTATGAAACACCTATCATACAAGGCAATAAAATGACCGGTATTTTTACCGTAGATTTTTATGATGAAAATACAGGCATTATCATGGGCGGAAATTGGGAAGAAAAATCTAACTTTAATGCTACAAAAGCCCTTACAAATGATGGTGGAAAAACATGGGAATTGGTTGCCAATAAAAAGGCACCCGGATATATAAGTTGTACTCAATATGTACCAAATACTCAAGGTAAAAAGATTGTTTCAGTTTCTACTGAAGGCATCTATCTTTCAAATAACAGTGGAAGTTCCTGGAAAAAAATAAGTGACAAAAAATATTATTCTATTAGATTTGTAGATAATAATACCGCTTGGCTGTCAGGAAATGAGATCATATCAAAATTAAAATTTAATTAATGAAAAAAGTACTAATACTCCTTCTAACTATTGCTTTAGCTTTTAATATAAGTTGTAAAAAAAGCGAAATAGAACAATCATTTCAGTGTAATTCAGAAGTTAACTTTTCAAATACTAAGACCTATGAAGATGTCTTAAAACATTTTAAAATTGGTATTCCAAAAAAATGGAAAACGAATCTTTACTATGATGAATACCAATCTGAACTCTATAGTGCAGATACAACAAAACAACTTTCAAAAACTTATATTATTGATGTTGCTTGGCATCAAGGGGAATTGAATTTCAATGATGATTTTGAAAAGAAAATAAATGACAAATTATCAAAAGAAAAATTAAAAGCAATCAATTCAGGTTATGGAAATTTTAAAGATCTACCCATGTATTTTAATTACGCTAAAGGAGTAAATTTGAAATTTGACTACCATTTAGTACAGATATATGTTTTATATAAACCCGATGAGTATTATTTGTTCTCTACTAAATTTTATGGAGATAAATATATTAACGAAAGAATTTGCGAATCTTTTTCACTTTTTGAAAATATAAAATTCAATAAATAATATCATTTTCAAAATAAAGGAAAACGTAACAAACTGTTGAAAATTCGTTATACGTTAATATTTACGGTGAATTTCTTACATACAATGTATATATTTATCCACTAACTTTTTAATTTCATCTTTTTTGTTATATAAGTGTTCACTCATATCTTTATCTTCATAATTTTTTAATTTTTTAATAAAGCCTTCAATAGTTCCTTTTGGAAAAACATTGTCTTTTTGATAAAAATCACTGTCT
>JAOZVI010000007.1 GCA_029938265.1 Flavobacteriaceae bacterium
GTTTGGTAGGTTTGACTATGCTGATAATGGTAAGTTTAAGTAATTTTAAGTTCACTAAAAAATTACCCGAGGCATTGATTGCTATCATAGTTGTATCAACTATAGTTTTCGCATTTAATTTAGATGTTGCAACGGTAGGTTCTTTTATTAAAGAAGGTGGAGGAGAAGGTTTAAAGGGAGGTTTACCTACATTACATTTAGAAACTTTTCAAAAAATACCATTTACATGGGAAACAATTGTATTTATTTTACCTTATGCTTTGATTTTAGCAACCATTGGTTTGATCGAATCATTAATGACATTAAATTTAATTGACGATCTAACGGAAACTCGTGGAAATGCAAATAAAGAATGTATCGCTCAAGGTGGTGCTAATATGGTTACCGGTTTATTTGGAGGCATGGGAGGTTGTGCGATGATTGGTCAATCGATCATCAATATAAAATCAGGTGGTAGAGGTCGTTTATCAGGCATAGTTGCGGCATTAATGCTTTTAAGTTTTATACTTTTTGCGTCAGGTTTAATAGAGCGTGTACCTATTGCTGTATTGGTAGGTGTGATGTTTATGGTGGTGATAGGAACTTTTGCCTGGAGTAGTTTTAGAATATTAAATAAAATTCCGAAAACTGATGTTTTTGTATTGATTTTAGTTTCGGCTTTGACTGTAATTTTTGATCTTGCAATAGCTGTTCTTGCGGGAGTCATTGTTAGTGCTTTGGTTTTTTCATGGGAAAATGCTGTTAGAATTAGAGCCAGAAAACATTTTAAAGATGATGGAACTAAGGTTTATGAAATTTGGGGACCTTTATTTTTTGGTTCAATTTCGGCTTTTAATGAAAAGTTTGATGTAAAAAATGATCCTGAAAATGTTGAAATTGATTTTAAAGAATCTAGGGTTAGCGACCATTCTGCAATGGAAGCAATTAAAAATATTGTTGATAAATATGAAAAAGTCGGAAAAAGGATTAATTTAAAACATCTTAGCGAAGAATGTAAATTGCTTTTAAACAAAAACAATTTAAAATTTCAAGAGATCATTATTGATTCTATTGATGATCCAAGATATCATATTGTAGAAAATCCGGAGCGGTTTAATTAAAGGATCAACAAGAAAATGGAGTGTTTTTAGAATAGATAATACTATTTTACTACTCTATAAACAGGATATTGTAAATAAGCTTTTTCTGCATATTTTGAATGTTTGTAGATATAATTAAGTTGTGCGTACCAATTGTTTGCAAAGTCTTTATCCTTAACCTTTAATTTTTCAAGATCAGTTTTTAATTGTTGGTTTTTATTTAATATCTCTAATGCAAGATCTTCAAAAACATAGGGCGAAAAACCTTCTTTTTTTTGTAAGATTGAATCAAAAAAGTTCCAGTTAAAAAATGAATCAGGTGCTTCTGGCTCTAGAGTTTCAATTAAATATCTAAATCCTTTTTGATCAGTTGGAATATACAGATCACCTTTTTTGAATTGTTGTTGAATATTTACTTTGGTTATTTCGGTATTGTAATGGTTATAGTGTCCTTCGTATGGTCTTCCAGTTGTTTTGTATTTGTCGATCTGATAAGCTTCTACAAACAATAAAGTATCTTTTTTTAATGTTTGAAATTGAATTTGATTGAGTTCTAATCGTTCAATTATTTTCCACCAACCTTGCGGAATGATATAGGCTTTGGGGATAACGATACTTTTTTTTGATTTAAAATGATTGTAATATTTTACTGGTTTTGTGAAAGGTTTATTTCTGTTGTACTTTAAACGTTTTAAGCCTGTAACCTCACTTTTTACAAAACTACCATTATAACCTTTAAATTGTAATATTGAAGTTTGAGTACTGTCAATTTCCCATTGAATGGGATAGGTTTTATAAAATGGAAGTTTATTATTTGCCTGATCTCTTAATATTGTTATTTCTTTACCGTTTTTATTTAAAAAAACTAATGCGGAAAACATCAATTCATAAGTAGCTTTAACTCGTTGTTTGTAGGGTTTTAACATATGAGTTTCAACCATCAATCCTAAAGTATTGAAAAGTGTTGTATATCCGGTTGAGTAACGCGGATTATCAAAAAATTGTGAAAATCCACTATCGGGAACCCGATTAAAGACATTTACATAAGGTGTTATGATTAAATTATTTTTATTTAGATCTTTTTCTATTTCAGGCATCATTTTTTCGTTTAAAAATATACCTAGTTCATCGCCTAATTTATTGTGTTGTGTAAATAAATGTGTTAAAGTGTATTGATAATCTGCACCATTACTAACGTGATTATCAATAAAAATATCAGGATCTACCAAATGAAAAATCTTAGAAAATGCTTTTGAATTTTTAGTATCATTTTTGATAAAATCGCGGTTGAGATCAAAATTTCGGGTATTTCCACGAAAACCATAAGATTCTGGTCCGTTTTGATTAACTCTTGAATAGGAATTACGATTTAAACTACCACCAACATTGTAAATTGGAATAATACAAATCGTGATGTTTGAAAATTGTTCATTTAAGTTTTTATTTTTTACAATATCTCTAAGCATCATCATGCTGGCATCAATTCCGTCAGGTTCTCCCGGATGAATACCATTGTTGATCAGAATTGTATTTTTTGTAGTTTGAGCTTCCGAATTTCTATTAAAAATAACCAAATGTAGCGGTTTACCTGAATCGGTCATTCCAATTTCCTGGATGGAAATTTCAGGATAATTATTTGCTAAATTTTTATAGAATTGAATGGTTTGCTGGTAAGTTGCAGTTCTAATTCCATTACTTTTTTCAAATTCGGTCTCAAAATCTTGAGCATTACTGTATAAAGTAAAACTTAGAAAAAAAAATATGATGAGTCTTTGCATATTATTTTATAATAACTGACTTAGGAACCAATAAAGAAACATCACCTTTGTTTTTTATAATATCTCTTACAATACTTGAACTGATATAAGAAGTATCAGCACTGGTGAGTAAAAAAACGGTTTCAATTTTTGACATTTTTCGATTGGTTTGGGCAATCGCTTTTTCAAATTCAAAGTCGGCAGGATTTCTCAAACCTCGCAGTATAAAATCGATATCATTTTTTTTGCAATAATCTATTGTTAAACCTTCATAGGTATCTATCTTGATCTTTGAAATACCTGAATATGTTTTGTTAATAAATTCTTTACGTTGTTCTAATGAGAACATATATTTTTTCGTAGAATTTGTACCTATTGCAATGATAATTTCATCAAAAAGAGGTAATGCTCTGTCTATAATGTCGGTATGCCCTAAAGTTAGTGGGTCAAATGATCCGGGAAATACTGCTCGTTTCATATTCTCAAATTTAAAAATTAAAGATTTAAAATAGATTAAGTTTGATAATTATTACCAACAACCATTAGTTTTTAAGTGCTATTTCAATGGAATTTCCAAATAATTCTTTTAAACTAATACCGGCGGCTTGTGCTTGTTTAGGTAAAATACTTTCGCTTGTTATTCCCGGTACCATATTCATTTCAATAAAAAAAGGAATATCTCCAACAATAATAAAATCAGCTCTTGATAAGCCACTTAGATTAAGTGATCTATAAATTTTTTCAGCAGCTTTTTTAACATTTTTTCGTTGTATTTGGGTTATTCTTGCAGGCGTTATTTCTTGAGATCTACCCAGATACTTTGCTTCAAAATCAAAAAACTCATTTTCACTTACTATTTCTGTTGTAGGTAATACTTTAATTTTATTTTGATATTGTATAATTCCAACCGAGACCTCAATACCATCTAAAAATTCTTCAACTAAGATTTCATTATCTTCCTTGAATGCTTTTTCAATTGCCGGAATCAATTCTTCAAGGGTATGAACTTTAGATATTCCAAAACTTGAACCTCCATGATTAGGTTTGACAAAACAAGGCAATCCTACTTTTTTTATAATTTTATTGACATCATAAATATCACCTTTGTTGATATAATACGAATTGGCAACTTTAATTCCATATGGTTTTACAAAACTTAATGTATCACGTTTATTAAAAGTCACTGCCATTTGATAAAAAGGAGCAGAGGTATGTTTTAATCCCAGTAATTCAAAATATGCTAAGATTGTACCATCTTCACCTGGATGGCCATGAATTGCATTGAAAATACAGTCGAATTTAATATTAGATTCGTTTACAGTTGTAGTAAAATCCTGAATATTTATTGGATGCTCGGTATTATTTTCGTCAATATAGACCCATTTATCTTTTAAAATCAGAACTTTAAATAAGTTATATTTTTCTTTATCTAAATTATTGTAAACCACATTGCCACTTTGTAGTGAAATTTCAACTTCACTGGAATATCCTCCCATAATAATGGCAATATTTTTTTTCATTTGATTTAATTTTCTAATAACACAAACATACAAAAAAAGATGAAAAGATTATTCCTTTTTTACTGTAACAAATATGTACTTCTGCGCGTCTATTAAAGAAATGGTTTGATTACTAATATTATATTATAATTCAGAAAATTTATTTAAATGTTCGATTTCGATCGCTGGCAGGAAATATTTGACTCAATACGCAAAAATAAGTTGCGAACTTTTTTAACGGGGCTTTCGGTAGCATCGGGAATATTTATATTGGTTATTTTATTAGGCTTTGGCCAGGGAATGGAAAACGGTATCCGTAAAGAATTTGAAGCAGATGCATCAAATCGTATCTGGATATGGACACAAGTAACTACTAAAGAATACAAAGGTTTAAATCCTGGAAGACGAATTGAATTACAAAATGCTAATTATGATCATATAACATCAGTTTATATTGATAAACTAGAAAGTAGATCAGGATTATTTAGGGTACGAGGTGGTACAATTAATTATAAAGAAGAATCAGGTGCATATAGTATTCAGGGCGTGAGCCCTGATTATCAGCGACTTGAAAATCAAAAAATGGTAAGTGGACGCTATTTGAATTATGCTGATATGGATAATCGTAATAAGGTAGTAGTTATAAGCAACAAGGTCAAACGAGAATTGATGAAAAATGTCAAAAATCCTTTAAATGAATATCTCCAGATTTCCGGAATAAATTTTAAAATTATTGGGGTTTTTACAGATGAAGGAGGTGAGCGAGAAGAGAATAGAATTTTTGTACCATTGACTACTGCTCAATTTGTTTTCAACGGTTCCAATAGAATTGCCAATATGGGTTTTACACTTCAACCAGAAGAGAGTTTTGAAAAAGCCCTTGAAGTATCTAATAAGTTTACAGCAGATATAAAACAATATTTACAACAATCACATACTGTTTCTCCAGAGGATAATAGTGCAATAAATGTACATAATATGCTTGATGAAGCTAAGCGCTTTTATACTTTAACGGATAATATAGCTTTCTTTTTCTGGTTTGTTGGTATTTGTACAATTATAGCAGGAGTTGTTGGTGTAAGTAATATTATGCTGATCATTGTAAAAGAACGTACACGTGAAATTGGTATAAGAAAAGCATTAGGAGCTAAACCTTGGTCAATTATTGGAATGATATTACAAGAATCAGTTTTTGTAACTGCAGTTTCAGGATTTGCAGGATTGATCTTTAGCATGGGGCTTCTTGAAATTGTTGGTCCAAATGTTGAAGTAGATTATATTTTAAATCCTTCTGTAAACTTTACAATGGCAATTTCTATGGTTTTTTTGTTGATAATAGCTGGAGTTTTGGCAGGTTTTTTCCCGGCTTGGCGTGCAGCAAACATTCAGCCAATTAAAGCTCTAAGTGACGAATAAATAAAAAAATATGTTTACCAGAGACCGTTGGAACGAAATATTAGAAGCACTTACCAGTAATTGGTTAAGGACTCTGTTGACTGCATTTGGCGTTTTTTGGGGTATTTTTATTCTAATTCTGTTACTTGCTGCTGGTAAAGGACTTGAAAATGGAATAAAGCAGGATTTTGGTGATATAGCTACAAATACCATGTTTATGTGGACACGTACAGTTACAAAGCCTTATCAGGGGATGCCAAAGGGGAGAAGGTATAGTTATCGTTTAAGTGATGTGGAAGATATAAGAGAGAACATCCCCAATTTAAGGTATATTTCTCCACGTAATCAGCTTGGCGGATTTAATGGTAATAACAATGTTGTAAGAGGTCTAAAAACAGGGGCTTTTAACGTATATGGTGATTATCCTGAAATAATTAAACAGGAACCTATGGATATTACTTCTGGTAGATTTATAAATTACGGTGATATCAATGAAAAAAGAAAAATTGCAATTATTGGTGAAGGTGTTAGAAGTAGTTTGTATGATAAAGGAGAAGAAGTTATAGGTACTTATATTAAAATTCAAGGAGTTAATTTTAAGGTTATTGGTACTTATAAGAAAAAAAGTTCTGGAGGTGATAATGAAGAAGGTCAAAAAGAAATTTTTGTTCCATTTACATCTTTTTCACAAGCTTTTAATATGGCCGATAGAGTTGGTTGGATGGCAATAACAGCTAATGATGGTACACCAATTACAAAAATTAAACAAAACATATTTGATATCGTTAAAAAGAATCATAAAATTCACCCGGATGATGAAAGAGCAGTTGGTTTTTTTGATCTATTTGAACAATTCAATAGAGTAGAAAGTTTATTTTTGGCAATAAGAGTGATTGCCTATTTTGTAGGAATTTTAGTTTTATTATCAGGTGTTATTGGTGTTAGCAATATCATGTTAATTGTAGTAAAAGAGCGAACAAAAGAAATTGGAATAAGAAGAGCTTTAGGTGCCTCTCCGGCTATAATAAGAAGTCAGATTTTAACTGAATCTGTATTTTTAACCATTATTTCGGGTATGGGAGGAATCGTTTTAGGAGCTTTTTTAATATATATAATTAACTATATTTTAGATTTAAGCGGACCGATAGACATGTTTCTAAACCCAAGTGTAAACCTGGGTGTTATAACAGCCGCTTTAGCTATTTTAGTAATTTCGGGTTTATTTGCCGGTTTAATTCCTGCTCAAAATGCAATACGAGTAAAACCAATTGATGCTCTTAGAACAGAATAACATTAATTAAAAAATATATTTACAAATGAAGAAGTCAGTAATAATTTTTAGTTTAATTTTTATAGCAGTCACTTTTATAGGAGCGATGTACTATTTGTATACAAAGAATGCTCAAGATCCGGTTGTTTATAAAACTGAAAAAGCTTCAAAGCAAACTATTATTAAACAAACTGTTGCCACAGGTAGTATTCTTCCTTTAGAAGAAGTGCTTATTAAACCCAATATTTCAGGAGTTATTGAAGAAATCTATGTGGAAGGTGGAGATAACTTAAAAGCAAATGATCTGATTGCCAAAATTAGAGTGATTCCTAATTTATCAGCTTTAAATAGTGCTAAGAATAACATCCAAAAAGCTAAGATTTCTTTAGATGATGAGAAGCGAAATTATGATCGTCAAAAAAGTTTATTCGATAAAGGAGTAATTTCCAGACAAGACATTGAAAAGGTAGAAGTTGCTTATAAACAAGCTTTACAAGCTTATAATGCAGCCAATCAAAACTATGATATTGTAAAAACAGGATCTACTCGTGGTTTGGGAAGTTCGGCCAATACTTTGATAAGATCAACTGTTAATGGAATGGTTTTAGATGTGCCTGTTGAGGTTGGTAATCAGGTAATTGAATCGAATACTTTTAATGAAGGAACAACTATTGCTGCTTTGGCAGATGTAAATAATTTAATATTTGAAGGTAAAGTTGACGAATCGGAAGTTGGTAAAATTAAAGAAGGACTCCCTTTAGATATTACTGTTGGAGCAATTGAAAATAAAACTTTTAGTGCGGTATTAGATTATATTGCTCCTAAAGGAAAATTAGAAAATGGAGCTATCCAATTTGAAATAAAAGGAACATTAACAAAACAAGATACTACGTTTATAAGGGTTGGTCTAAGTGCAAATGCTTCAATTATTTTGGCAAGAGCAGATAGTGTTTTATCGATTAAGGAAGCCTTGGTTCAATTTGATCCTAAAACTAAAGTACCTTTTGTAGAGGTGAAAACCGGAGAACAACAATTTGAAAGAAGAGAAGTTGAGTTGGGTGTTAGTGATGGTATTAACGTACAAGTGAAGGAAGGAATATCTTTAGATGATGAGATCAAAGTTTGGAATATCATTAAGCCTATAGGAGGTAATAATTAGGCTTTTTTACTTGATTTACTGATTGTTTTTTCTATAAATGTAGATAAGTCAAGCTAGAAGCTATTATAAAGGAAGGTATAAAAAATACATCAATAACAGTTTTTCTTCCTACTATTTCGTAATAACCAAAAACGATTCCTATCAATAACAATAAACTTAACAGGAATAGAATAAGATTTATTCTTTTATTTTCCACAATGAATATATTTTCTGACTAGTATGTTGAAAGTAGCAAAATGTTTTTTATTTGGCCATAACTTTCAATATAAACATATGAAATACTCAAAATTACAAACCATATATGTTTAGTTAAACTAAAAAAAATTATCTTTGAAAATTAAAATAATTCTATGGGGTTTTTTCAATACATAAAAAGTAAAGAATTTTTAGTTACGATCATTTCAATTTTTGCAATCATATTTTTATTGATATTTGGTTTGGGTAGTTGGCTTAATCATTACACGCATCACAATGAGAAAATTGAAGTTCCAAATCTTGAAAAGATGTCATTATTTGAAACGAAAAGAGAACTGTATAAATATGATTTAACATTTGTGGTTATAGATTCGGCTAGTTTTAATCCTGATTATCCTCCAAAATCTGTTATTGAACAAAACCCTGAGCCCGGTGATTTTGTAAAGAAAAATAGAAAGATCTATTTAACACTGAATCCCTCAGATTATCGAAAGATTGAAGTCCCTGAAGTTTTAGATCAAACTAAAAGACAGGTAGTTACCAGATTGAAATCAGCTGGATTTAGAATTGGTAAAGAAAGATTTATACCCGATCTTGGTAAAAATGTTGTCCGTATGTTAGAGATGAAAGGAAAAGAACTAAAACCCGGTAAAAAAATATCTAAAAATTCAATTATTGATTTGGTTTTGGGAGATGGTTTAGAGGGTAAACAGATGGATAGTATTGTTAAATTAGACTTAGTTCCTAATGGATGAAACTATTGAAGAAATAAATAACGACGAACTTTATGAACATTATAAATTTACGGCTGCTGAGGGTCAGGAACCCTTGCGTGTTGATAAATTTTTAATGAATTTTATTGAAAATGCTACGCGTAATAAAATTCAGCAAGCTATAAAAGCTGGTAATGTTTTGGTTAATGATCATGTTGTAAAAGCCAATTACAAAGTAAAACCACATGATATTGTACGTGTTGTTTTAGCACATCCTCCTCATGAAAATTTATTAATTGCCGAAGATATCCCCATTGATATAATTTATGAAGATGATGATGTGATTGTTCTTAATAAATCTGCCGGTATAGTAGTGCATCCCGGACATGGAAATTATAGTGGAACTTTAGTAAATGCCCTCATATTTCATTTTGAAAATTTACCAAAAAATAGTAATGAACGTCCTGGTTTGGTTCATAGAATTGATAAAGATACCAGCGGTTTATTGGTTGTTGCTAAAACTGAATTCGCAATGGCAAATCTAGCCAATCAGTTTTTTGAACGAACTACCAAAAGATTGTATTATGCGCTGGTTTGGGGAAATTTGGAAAATGAAGACGGTACTATTGAAGGAAATATTGGAAGAAGTTTAAAGAACAGGTTACAAATGGATGTTTTTCCGGAAGGAGACTTTGGAAAACATGCTGTAACGCATTATAAGGTAATTGAAAGATTTAGCTATGTAACTCTGGTAGAATGTAAATTAGAAACAGGTAGAACACATCAAATTCGTGCTCATTTTAAATATATTGGACATCCCTTATTTAATGATGAACGTTATGGTGGGAATAAGATCTTAAAGGGGACTACTTTTACAAAATACAAGCAATTTGTTGAGAATTGTTTTAAAGTTTTACCCCGTCAGGCATTACATGCAAAAACACTGGGATTTGTGCAACCTGTTTCTAAGGAGTACTTGAGTTTTAATTCAGAAATCCCAGAAGATATGCGTCTTTGTCTGGAAAAATGGCGTAATTATACGATTAATCAGAAGTAGTTTTTTGTTGTAAAGAATTCCTTTTTCACATTGATGATAAGGTCTAACGATTTGCTATATATTTTGAATTATTAAATTATGAATAAATTCGACATCAATTCATGGAACAGAAAAGCACAACATGAGTTTTTTAAAGATTATGATGATCCATATTTCAATTTAACTACAAATTTAGATGTAACCAAATTATATGATTTTTGTAAAGAAAATAATATTTCTTTCTTTTTAGCTTGTTTATATATTGCAATAGAAACGGCAAATGAAATATTGGAATTTAGATTGAGAATTATTGATGATAAGATATTTGAATATGATTCAATAGATATTGGATCAACAGTATTGAATGATGATAATTCTTTTTCATTTTGTTATTTTAAAAGACAGGCTTCAATATCAAAATTTAATAAATCAGGAAAAGAAATTCTTAAAAAACATCAGGAAAATGCTGATTTTGATTCTAATAAAGATAAGATAAATGTAATTTATGCTTCATCAATTCCCTGGGTTTCTTTTACGAGTATCAAGCATTCAAGGGATATTAAAAGAGAAAAAAGTGGTATTCCAAAATTTGTTTTTGGGAAATTCTTTAAGGACAATAATATTTTAAAAATGCCTTTTTCTATTGAAGTTCATCACGCATTAATGGATGGTTATCACGTGGGGAATTTTATTGAAAAATTTCAAAAAAGAATTGATAATATTCTTAAATCAGAACTATGAAGATAGTAATTTCACCTGCTAAATCACTTGATTTTAAAACTCAAATTCCAACGGATCAACATACACAATGTATATTTTTAGAGCAAGCAAAAAAGTTAAATGAAGTATTGAGAAAAGAGAGCCCGAAACAACTTTCAAATTTAATGTCAATTTCTGATAAATTAGGAGAATTAAATTGGCAGCGTAATCAAAACTGGCAATTGCCATTCTCCAATTCAAATGCAAGACAAGCAATCTATGCATTTAAAGGAACCGCTTATGAAGGCATAGATCCATATACAATATCGCTTGAGAAAATAGACCAATTACAAGAAAAATTACGAATTCTTTCGGGACAATATGGTATTTTAAAACCCCTAGATCTGATGCAGCCTTATCGATTGGAAATGGGTACAAAATTAAAAGTTGGACAAAAAGATAATCTTTATAAATTTTGGGGAGATTCTTTAACCAAAACATTAAACCAGGAAATGAAAGATGGAGAAATTTTAATTAATTTGGCTAGCAATGAGTATTTCAAGGTTATAAACAAAAAATTACTTAAAGCTCCACTGATTACTCCGGTTTTTAAAGATTTTAAAAATGGTAAGTTGAAAATGATCAGTTTTTATGCTAAAAAAGCCCGAGGATTGATGGTGCGTTTTATTATTGAAAATAATATTGAAGTAGCCAAAGATCTAATTGGTTTTGATTATGATGGTTATGCTTTTGATGGTAATTTATCAACTGAAACGGAATTGGTCTTTACGAGGTAATTTTCTCATCATTCGTTTATTTGTGATAGAAAAATGAGTTTTAATTTATATAAAATCAGTAAAGACCTGATCATCATATAATAAAAAGGTCAATAATATTATCTTTTTATATTTACCGGATTACTTTTGTTATTATTTCTACTGACTGCAATAATTGTAAAAACACTTCCTTTTTTAATTTTTTTCTTATTGAAATCAAAATGGTGTTCTCCGGTTATTTCAATAATTTTTGTTTTATTCTTAAAGTTTATTTTTTCACCTTTATCAAAGTGATAGATTAGAAATTTAATAGCTTCTTTTTCTTTATTTTCTGATAAAGAGTGCCATGATAATCTTTGATTTTTTGAATTGATCTTTGCAATATTAACATCAAAAACGGGTTCGGGTATAAATTTGATTTTAGTATTTGTACTCGGTGGAAGGATAGGAAATTGATAATATTTATCTTTTAAGATCTCATTTACATTTAAAGGATCTTTTAAGAATGATTTTCCACTAAAATATACACTTCCCTGAATTTGAGGAATTGTTCTATTGAGATCCAATTGTTTTTCAATTTCTGAAGGTTTTTGTTTGCGCCATGCTCTGTTTTCTTTTTTTCGATCCATTCTATACAAACCATGACCGATATAAAGATTAGTTTCAAAATTATTTTTTGCCCACCAATTTACTATTTTACTGTAATCAGCTTTTTTAAAACCAATATGCCAATAAACTTGTGGTAAAATATAATCAAGCCAACCATTTTTCAACCAAAAAAGAATATCAGCGTATAGATTGTCGTAATTAGTTTGTCCGGCTTCAGTATCTGAGCCGTTGACATCTTTACTTTTATTGCGCCAAACCCCAAAAGGACTAATGCCAAATTGAACCCAGGGTTTAATTGATTTTATAGTAGTTTTCAATTCTTTAATGATAATATTTACATTTTCTCTACGCCAATCATCTATATTATTAGGATATAATTCTCCTCCAAACTTTTCAAAAGACAAGCTATCAGTAAAAACCTCATCTTTAATTTTATAAGGGTAAAAATAATCATCAAAGTGAATGGCATCAATGTCGTATTGTTGAACGATATCAGTTACTATTTTGTTGGTATAGGCTCTGACTTCAGGGTTTCCGGGATCAAAATATTTATTTTTCCCATAATTGATAAACCACTCTGGTTTGTTATAGGTAAGGGATAGAGGATTTGATTGAAATTTTTTATAATTTACAATAGCCCTGTATGGATTTAACCAGGCATGAAATTCCATTCCTCGTTTACGGGTTTCGCTAATAATAAATGCCATAGGATCATAATAAGGAATCGGAGCATCACCATTTCTACCTGTCAGCCAACCCGACCAGTTTTCGTATTTTGAGTTGTAAAAAGCATCAGCTGAAGGGCGAATTTGAAAAATTACAGCGTTAATATTTAAGCTTTTATAGAGGTCGAGCAACTTGATAATCTCTTCTTTTTGTTCATCTGTACTTAGATCATTTGAGCTGGGCCAATCAATATTATCTACGGTTGCAATCCAAACACCTCTAAATTCTCTATCAATATTTTGTTGAGAAGAAATCTTTATAGATAATAAAAGGAGTAATATAAAAAAGAGTAAAGTATTAGATTTCATTAGTAATTATCAAAATTTTGTTCAGGTTAATAGCAGTTTAAGAAATCAGTTTCAAAAATACATTTAAACAATGAGAAAGCAAATTTGATACCAAAGAATTTACACTTAATATTTCCAATTTTTAACTTTATACTTGTTAAGTATCCAGTTTAAATTTTATGTCTTCTAAGCTCTTTGCAGAACCAACTAATGTCATTACATCACCAATTCGTAATCGAGTATAACCATGAGTCATTAGCATCTGACCCTTTCTTTCGATAGATAAAATAATTAGATCCGTAGGTAAACGAAGTTCTCTAATTCGTAATCCGTGATAATCTCTGTTCTTGATTTCAATATCCATGGTATCTTGACCATCATCCATACCTAAAAGTAAAGAGGTCGCATTTGGAGATCTTACAAAGTGGTCTAATAAGCTTACAATTGCAGTAGAAGGTTCAATAATCAATGTGCCAAGTTTATGAAATTTTTCAAAATTTTCACGTTGATTTAAACGAACAATTACATCTTCCATTCCAATATGTTCATAAATTTTTTCAGCAATATAATAATTATCGTCATCGTTAAGCATCAGTACAACAGCTTCGGTCTTATTTAAGCTTAAGTCTTCTAAATTCTTTACGGATGGGATGAAATTTGAAATAACTTCAAAGTTATTAGTGTTTTCAATGCTACACTCTTCAAGCGAAACTAACCTTGAATTCCAATTGTGTTTTTCGAGTTGTTGCGCTAAAGCAATAGATTGATTTTCAACACCAAAAATAATTGCATCTCTGGTGCTTTGTAAATGATCCATTTTTGCACGAAGATGACTTTCTTTTACAATATTTAATGACCATTTAAACAATGGTGGACCTACTAATTGATTGATAACAATAATTGCTATGACTATAGTTTCAAATTCATGACCCCATTCAGGAAATGCATTAGAAATAATAGTTGCTAAACCTAAAGCAACACCCGCCTGTGTTAAATAAGGCATCCAGGCAATAAATAGGTATTTTTTAGGATCTTTAGCCGCAATAACACCAAAAAAACCTGCTAAGATCATAGTAATTAGGCGTAAAATAAATAAAGCAACGGCAATTCCAAATACATTTACTAATGTTTGAAATGATAAGGAAGCACCGGTAAGCGTAAAGAAAATAATATAAATAGTAGGACTTATATCATGTAGTAATTCTCTAAACTCAAGGCGATGTTTACTTTTGTTGGTTAAAACAAAACTACCGATAATTGCAATTAAAAGTGGTTCCAGTATGATTTCGTGATGAAACCAATTTACTGAATTTGTTTTGATGAAATTAGAGAATAAATAAATAGAATAACCTATTAATATTACTGAAATCTTTTTGATATCACCATTAAAAAATAGTTGAAATGGAATTTCTAATACCTTACCTACAAGATATCCTAAGCCAAATGAGATTGACAATTCCAATATAAGAATAATTAAAAATGATAAATTTATTTCATTACCATTGATAAGTGTTTTTGAAACAGAAAAAACAATAGCAAATAGAATAATTACCAATACATCTTTAATAACTGTTACGCCCATTACAGTTTTTGTAAATGGCCCATTGGCACGCATTTCATTAATTACAGCTATAGCTGAAGAAGGAGACCGTGCAACAAAAATGGTACCAAATAGAATTGAAATTGCAAATTTTGTTGTATCCTCAAAATCTGCCATAAAGGGTATTCTATCAGCAAGAAAATAGACGGTCACACTAGTAAGAATAAAAGTGATTACTAATTGTCCAATTGTCATCCATTTGATACTGTTTAGCCTGCTGCGCAAATCATCTAAATATAACTCAGCACCAGCCGAAAATGCAATAATAGCTAGGGCAATTTCATTTAAAAAGTTAAGTTTTTTTATAGCCTCAGGAGGAATAAAATTCAAAAAGGAAGAACCTGCAATAATTCCTGTAATGATAAAACCGGTGATTAAAGGAAATTTTATCTTTTGAAAAACTTTGGCTATTTGATTAGATGCAATAGCAACAATCAAAAATCCAATAAGTAAAATGATTAGGGTTTTTATATCCAAATTTTAAAATTTTTCTTAAAGATAATAAAAGGAATGAATTATCAAAATTTAAAGATCTAATTTAAAAGTTTTTCTTAAAGTGATGATAGCACTATTTTTACTTTTTAATAGTTCGTATTTTTCTTGAGTTGTATAGGCAATTTTGTTCGTTTCATCTTCATTAATTGTTACTTTAAAATCTAAACTGTAGTTGTTTAGTTTTTTACGTAAATATTTTAATGCTCTGGGTCTGATCTTGTTAAGTTCGGCTTCCATTAGTTTATTTGAGTAAGTAACATGAATCAGATTGTTTTTAACACCCGGTGTATCAGCATTTAAAATTGAAGCGAAAATTTTATCACCATTTTTGTGAAGATATTCGATATATTCATGCCAAACTTCTAAAAAAGTATCATTTGTAAACGGATCATTCGGCAGATCTTTCGTGCTGCTAGTCTTACTTAATTTTGACAGTTCAATAGCTTTTTCTTCATCTTTTTTTCGCTCAAGGCTTTTGATACTTAAAATGGATTTCCTTGAATTATTAGAAGTATATTGGAGTTTGGGTTCAGGATCTTTTGGGATTGGAGCCGTCGTTTGTTTTAAGCTTTCTTCTGGAGGGATTTTTGTTTTATTTTCAATATTTGATCCTGTAGAATAAGTACTTTTTCCTTCTGTAAATGAAGAAGTTACTTCTTTAATTTTGGTTTTAGATTCCTGTTGAACTTTTTCGGGAATATCTAATTTTTCAGCAACAGCATAAGATGCAAAATGAGCCGCAGGAATTATAAAGTGTTCAGACTTTTTTTTTTCGGCATTAAATGTAATCGAAGCGATTTGCATTAATGTGAGTTCAACTAATAAACGTTGATTCTTACTACTCTTATATTTTATATCGCAATCATTAGCCATATCAATTGCCTGTAGTAAAAAATGAAGATCGGCCTTGATTGCCTGATCAAGATAAAGTTTTTTAGCAGTATCACCTACTTCTAATAAGCTAATAGTAGCTTTATCTTTTGCAACCAAAAGATCTCTAAAATGTGAAGCCAATCCAGTTATAAAATGATGTCCGTCAAAACCTTTATCAAGAACATCATTAAAAGCTAACAACACATTAGGAATATCATTTTTGATTACCAGATCAGTAATTTTAAAATAGATATCGTAATCGAGAACATTTAAATTTTCGGTTACGTCTTGGCGGGTTAGATCTTTACCGGAAAAACTAACAACTCTGTCAAAAATAGAAAGGGCATCTCTTAAAGCGCCATCAGCTTTTTGAGCAATGATGTGTAAGGCATCATCTTCGGCATTTACATTTTCTTCTTTGGCAATTTTGTGTAAATAATTCTTAATATCTATAACACCAATACGTTTAAAATCAAATATTTGACATCTTGATAAAATAGTTGGGATTATTTTGTGTTTTTCGGTTGTGGCCAAAATAAAAATCGCATGTGCAGGAGGTTCTTCAAGTGTTTTTAAAAATGCATTAAAAGCTGACTGCGATAACATGTGCACCTCATCAATTATATAAACTTTATATTTACCGGTTTGAGGGGGTATGCGTACCTGATCTGTTAAATTTCGTATATCATCAACTGAATTATTAGAGGCAGCATCTAATTCAAAAATATTAAATGCAAAATCCTCATCTTCCGATATATTTTCACTGCTTTCCTGATTTATTCTTTTGGCCAGAATACGTGCACAAGTAGTTTTACCTACACCTCTGGGTCCTGTAAATAGTAAGGCCTGTGCCAAATGGTTATTCTTTATAGCATTTTCTAAGGTGTTGGTAATGGCTTGTTGCCCCACAACATCACTAAATTTTTGCGGACGATATTTTCGAGCAGATACTATAAAATGTTCCATTGTTTATAAATAAAAATAATAAGATCAAACATAAATATTAACTATAGATCTTATCGTATAGATCTTTGTATTTCTTCAAAATTTCATCCCTTTTTGGTTTAAAAGTTGGTGTGAGTAAATCATTATCTACACTCCAAAAATCGGGGGTAAGTTCTATTCTTTTTATTGTTTCCCATTTACCAAATTTTTTATTTCCTTCATCAACTTCCTTCATTATTCGTTCTTTAACTTCAGTTTTTGCAACAATATCACTAAAGGATTCTCCGATATCAAGATTATGACGTTTTGCCCATCCTTTAACAAAATCGAAATTTGGTTGTATTAACGCAGCGGCCATTTTTTGTCCTTCTCCAACTACTAAGATTTGTTCAATAAATCGTGATTGTTTCATCTCATTTTCAAGCAAAGCAGGAGCAATATATTTGCCACCTGAAGTTTTAAAAATTTCTTTTTTCCTTCCTGTAATTTTTAAAAACCCTTTGGCATCAACCTCTCCTTTATCACCGGTATGAAAATAATCACCCGTCATAACTTCAGCGGTTTTTTCAGGATCTTTATAATAACCTTGCATCACATTTGGACCTTTTATCAGGATTTCTCCATCATCAGCAATTTTAATTTCAACATTATCGATTGCTGTTCCTACCGATCCAACCTGGAATAAATTACCTTTATACATATTTACTGATACAACGGGAGAAGTTTCGGTTAATCCATAACCTTCCATTACTTGCATTTGAGCAGCAGCAAAAATTCTAGCCAGTCTGGGTTGTAAAGCAGCACTACCAGAAACCATATTATGTAATTCGCCACCCAACGCTTCTCTCCATTTGCTGAAAATAAGTTTATTGGCAAGTTCTAATTGTTTTTCGTACCACCATCCATTTGCTCCGTATGGTTCATATTTTAAACCTAGTTCAACAGCCCAAAAGAAAAGACGTTTTTTTATTCCGGTAAGATCAGCACCTTTTGCGATAATACTGTCATAGATCTTTTCGAGTAATCGAGGAACAACACTCATAAAATGTGGCTTGATCTCTTTTAAATTATCTGGTATTTTTTCAATACTTTCTGCAAAATAAATTGCAAGTCCGGTTTGCATATACAAATAATGTAGCATTCTCTCAAAAATATGGCATACAGGTAAAAAACTTAAAACTTTTGATTTTCCGTCTTCAATTGGTACACGGGGTCTGCTGGCAATCACATTACTTACAATATTGTTGTGAGAAAGCATAACTCCTTTTGGAACACCGGTAGTACCGGAAGTATAAATTATTGTGGCTAGATCATTGGGTTGTACTTTATCTTTTAGTTTTTCAATCTTATCTTGGTTATTTTCATCTTTACCAAGATCATAAATTTCCTGCCAGTTTTTACAACCAGGGATATCTTCAAAAGAATAGATCCCTTTTAAAGTAGGTACATCATCTTTAATTGCATTCGCTTTTTCAAATAATACTTCATCTGATAGAAAGCAATATTTTACCTCAGCATGATTAAAAATATATTTGTAATCATTTTGACTGATCGTAGGGTAGATAGGAATATTGACAGCTCCCAATTGTAGGATGCCAATATCTAAAATATTCCACTCAGTACGATTTGTTGTAGAAATTACAGCAATTTTATCCTTTGGTTTGACTCCCAACCTCAATAAACCCCTGCTAATAGCGTTGGCTTTGTTTACAAATTCTTGACTTGAGGTTGCAACCCATTTACCATTGACTTTGGATACCAATGATTTTTCAAGGTTATATTTTTCGAGTTGATAATAAGGAAAATCAAAGAGACGTTTTATTTCTATTGCCATAATATTTTATTTTACTGCAAAATAATTAATTTGGTTGAATTACAAAAAGTTTTTTTGAATAAAATCTTAGATTTGTATTAAACGCTACTCAATTCAAATGTTTACCTTTGCATTTCGAAAAATCGAAATTAAATAAAAAATAAAAATGAAAATATCATACAATTGGTTACAACAATTTCTAAAAGTAGATCTTGATATCGAAATAGTTGGTGAAATTCTTACAGATCTGGGTTTAGAAGTTGAAGGGATAGAAACGTTTGAAACTGTAAAAGGTAGTTTGAAAGGTATTGTTGTAGGTGAAGTTTTAACTTGTGAACAACATTCAAATGCTGACAGATTAAAAGTAACAACAGTTGATCTGGGAAATGGAGAACCTGTGCAAATCGTTTGTGGTGCTCCTAATGTCGCCGTTGGTCAAAAAGTTCCTGTAGCAACAATTGGCACAACCCTATTTTCTGAAAATGGTGAAAGTTTTAAAATAAAAAAAGGTAAAATCCGGGGTGAATATAGTCATGGTATGATCTGTGCCGAAGATGAATTGGGTTTAGGTAAAAGTCATGATGGCATTATGGTTTTAGATGAAGAAATAAAATCAGGTACTGCCGCTGCTGATATATTTGAAGTAGAATCTGATAAAGTTTTTGAGATTGGTTTAACTCCCAATCGCGCTGATGGAATGAGCCATTTAGGTGTTGCTCGAGATTTGCGAGCCGGATTATTACAATTAAAAAGTATTAAAAAAGAATTGTTAACTCCATCGGTAAGTGATTTTCATGTTGATGAGCGCACTTTTAAAATTAATATTGAGGTTGAAGATAATAAACTAGTACCCAGATACGCAGGGATTACTATAACTGATCTAACAATTGAAGAATCACCAAAATGGTTGCAGGACAGGTTACTTTCGATAGGTTTAAAGCCTATTAATAATGTGGTTGATATTACCAATTTTGTTTTACATGGTTTAGGGCAACCTCTGCACGCATTTGATGCCGGAAAAATTAGAGATAATAAAATTGTAGTTAAGAATTTACCCACCGGAACAAAATTTACTACACTCGATGGTATTGAAAGAGAATTACATAAAGATGATATTATGATCTGTGATGGAGAAGATAATCCTTTATGTATTGGTGGGGTTTTTGGTGGAGAAACTTCCGGTGTTACCAATAATACGACTAAAATATTTTTAGAAAGTGCTTATTTTAATCCGGTTTCGATTCGTAAAACAGCCAAACGACATAGTTTAAATACCGATGCATCATTTAGATTTGAAAGAGGAATCAATCCTGATACTGTTGCTTATGCTCTGAAATATGCAGCAATTTTAATTAAAGATATTGCTAAAGGAAAGATTGTATCAGATGTAATTGATATTTATCCGGATAAAATTGAAGATTATCAAGTACACCTCTCATACGAAAGGGCGTATAAATTAATTGGTGAAGAGATACCTACTGACACTATTAAAAATATATTGGCTTCATTGGATATTAAAATTAATAATCAAACTGAATCCGGCTTAGGATTGACCATTCCTTCTTATCGTGTTGATGTTACCCGCGAAGCTGATATAGTAGAAGAGATCTTACGCGTTTATGGTTATAATAATGTTGATACTTCAGCAAAATTAAATACTTCGATTTCATTTTCTGACAAAGTGACTAATGAGAAGGTTGAAAATATTATTGCTAATATTTTAAATGCTCAAGGTTTTAATGAATCAATGGCAAATTCTTTAACCAAACCTGAGTACGTTTCATTATCAGAAAATTTAAAGGAAGATCATAGTGTTATTATGCTTAATGCTTTGAGCAGTGATCTGGAAGTAATGCGTCAATCTTTATTATTTGGCGGACTAGAATCTGTTGCCTATAATATCAACCGAAAAAATAATTCGATAAAATTATTTGAGTTTGGAAAAACCTATCACAAATTTGAAAGCGGATATTCCGAACCAAAACACCTATCGCTAATTGTAAGTGGAAAAAGAACTCAAGATACATGGAATATAGACGCTAAAGTTTCTGATTTCTTTTTTGTTAAGGGAATAGTTACATTATTACTGTCTAGATTAGGCTTTGATAAATTAAAAACTTCAGCAACTAAAAATGATATTTTTTCTGAAGCGATTTCTTTGGGTTTTGGGAAAATTAAATTGGTTGAATTTGGTACTGTAAAACAAAATATTTTAAAAGAATTTGGTATCAAACAAGAAGTGATATATGCAGATTTTAATTGGGATATTATTATGGAGAATATCGATAATAAAGATATGAATGTAAAAGCTTTATCAAAATACCCTGAAGTGAAGCGTGATTTGGCTTTGCTTTTGGATGATGAAGTAAAATTTTCTGATCTCTATAATGCTGCTTTTCAAAGCGAAAATAAATTATTGAAAAATGTAGATCTTTTTGATGTTTATACCGGTGATAAATTACCAAAAGGCAAAAAATCTTATGCTTTAAGTTTTGTTTTACAAGATGAAAATAAAACTTTAACCGATAAGCAAATAGATAAGATAATGAAGAAATTACAAGGTACTTTTGCCAAACAGTTTAATGCAGAATTGCGATAAACAGGCTTAAGATTTTGAATATCCCCTATCTTTGTAAAAACCTATATTATGTACAAATCTGTAATCCGAAAAACACTTTTTAAATTTGATCCTGAAGATGTACATCATTTTACTTTTTCAATATTAAAAACATTTTTTAAATTTCCTTTTTCCGGTAATATTTCAAAGCAGATCTTTCAGGTAAATGATAAAAAATTGGAACGTGAATTATTCGGTTTAACCTTTAAAAATCCCATTGGTTTGGCGGCAGGATTTGATAAGAATGCCGAACTTTTTGATGAATTTAATAATTTTGGATTTGGATTTGTAGAAATAGGAACAGTTACTCCTAAACCGCAATCCGGAAACCCTAAAAAGCGAATATTTCGTTTAATTGATGATGAAGCGATTATCAATAGGATGGGTTTTAATAATGATGGCGTAAAAGTTGTTGCTGAAAGACTTCGCAAGAGAAAAACTGATATTATAATTGGTGGCAATATCGGTAAAAATAAAGTCACTCCAAATAAAAATGCTGTTGATGATTATCTCATTTGTTTTAATGAGTTATTTGATGTGGTAGATTATTTTGTGGTAAATGTAAGTTCTCCAAATACACCCAATTTAAGGGAGTTACAAGATAAAAAACCGCTAACAAATTTATTAAATACGCTTCAAACCGAGAATAAAACAAAAGCAAAACAAAAACCAATTCTTTTAAAAATTGCACCCGATCTAACAAATGAGCAATTATTGGATATCATAGATATTGTAAAAACAACTAAAATTGCAGGTGTAGTAGCTACTAATACAACAATTTTAAGAGAAGATCTTAAATCTGAAAAACAAAATGAGACCGGTGGATTAAGTGGAAAACCTTTAACAAAAAGATCTACTGAAGTAATCCGTTTTCTTTCTGAAAAATCAAATAAAGCTTTTCCGATCATTGGAGTAGGAGGTATCCATTCTGCCCAAGATGCTAAAGAAAAATTAGATGCAGGAGCTGATCTGATACAATTATATACCGGTTTTATTTATGAAGGTCCCGGATTGGTGAAGAGAATTAACAAAGCATTATAATTTTTTAGTTATCTTTATTCATTAAGGTTTTTTTAATTAATTTAAAATTTAAAAAATTATATGAAATTCTCCCTCTATTTCATGTTATTTATTATTTGCTTTAATTCTTGTGCTAATAAAAAGCAATCGTTGGACCAATCAATTTCTATTGGAAACTTGGTAAATGAGTATGCGTTTACCTCTAAAGCATACGATACAACAATTCTTCCTAAAAACTTAAAAGCCTTAGATACTTTTTATACTGCAACTACTGTTCAATCAATATGGTTTGATGATTTACTTTTATTGAATAAAATCGGAGAAAATTTTATAAATATACTTCACAATGCAAATCAATACGGATTAGATCCAAAGCAATATTCGGTTGATAAGATCCAAAGAATTTATCATATAATTAAAGAATCAAAGACAATTAAAAACAGAAAAGAGTTAGCATCCTTATTGGGAGAATTGTTAACTAAAAACTATTTTATTTTAGGAAAACATCTTAATTATGGTCTTATTGAAAACGTAGATATATTAACAACTTTATCTAGAAAAGAATTTGTGATTAATATGCCTGATTATTTGTTGATGGCCTATAAAAAAGATAGTGTCATTGATTATTTATTAGCCCTGCAACCAAGTCAGGATGGTTATAAAAAACTTCAAAAAGGAATGGTAAAATTTTTACAAAGTTCTACGCTATCAAAAGAAAGGGCTAAAGTTAATACTTATAAAGTAGATTCGCTAAAAGCAATAGCTCAATCAAAAAAAGCTTTGGTTATACACAGTTATATTCCTAAAAATTCAACCGATACTATTTTTATAAGAGGATTGCGAAAATTTCAATACGAACACGGTTTAAAACCCGATGGTATTATTGGTACTAATACGGCTTATGCTCTTTCTAAAAGTCCTTATGAATATTACCAAAGTGCTGCAGCAAGTCTTGAAAGATGGCGTTGGAAACCATCATGGGGAAAAGATTATATTTATGTAAATATACCAGCATATCGCTTATGGATTAGCTTAGGTGATACTTTAAAAATTGAGCATAAGGTTGTTGTAGGAAAATTAAGAAATAAAACGCCCGAAGTTTATAGTAAATTGAGTTATATCGCGGCGTATCCATATTGGCATGTACCTACAAGTATTTCGGTTAATGAGGTGCTGGTTAAGCAAAAAAAAGACTCAAATTATATGACAAGAAATAATTATGAGGTTTTCACTAAAAAGTTGGAACCGGTATCGATTAAGCAGATTAATTGGGATGCTGTTAATAGATCTAATTTTAATTTTTATTTCCGTCAAAGGGGAGGAAGTTCAAATGCTTTGGGCTTAGTGAAATTTATTTTTTATAATAAATATTCAATTTATTTACATGATACCCCTACAAAATATCATTTTAATCGAGAAATAAGAGCTTATAGCCATGGTTGTATTAGAGTTCAGGATGCCATGCAATTGGCTGACAATGTTCTGAGGTATGATGAGAATTTATTTTCAATTGACAGTGTTTATTCTTATGTTGAGAAGTGCAATGAGAAAAAAATGATGTTAACTAAAAAATTGCCTGTATATATACAATATATTGTTTGCGATACTGATAAAGATAATACGATTATTTTTTATAGGGATGTTTATAAAAAAGATGATGATGTGATAAGATTATTATTTGATAATCAATTAGTTAAATAGATGTTATTCTAGCTTTCAAAAAGTTGTTCGATTTTACTTTTAGCTAAATTTGATTTTTCAAAATAGGTTTTATTAGGATAATATATATATAAGATACTTCCTTCTTTAATTTTTTTAATTATTTCTGAAAATCCTTTTTCAGGAAGGGCGGGGCAACCTAAACTACGACCTAATCTTCCATTTTTAAAAATGAAGTTATCGCTTACATAATCGGCAGAATGTATAACGATAGCTCTGTCTCTGGCATTGCTATTTGAAAATTCCAATCCGTCTAAACGCAATGATAAACCATGTTTACCACTATAAGTTTCTGCAGTTTTATAAAAACCTATACTGCTTTGATAGGAGCCGATCTTATTAGAAAATATTTTTGCAAACTCATTACCAGAATTTCTTCCATGAGCCACTTTGTTTTTAAGGATCAATTTTTTTGATTCCATGTCAATGAGAAAAAAACGATCTTCATTAGCTGATAAACTCATATCTATAATAGATAGGTATTTTGAATTATTAACTATTTTATCTTTATGTAATTTTAAAAAACCTTTTAAAGCAGTTTTAAAAGCATTAAAATTTAAATCAGAATCATTTATTTGGTTATATAATACAACAGAATAATCGTCAAAAACTAATGAAGGAGGGTCAATTGGTAAATCAGGAGATTTATCAATATTATTGAAACTTGAAATTCCAAATGTGACTATTCCAAAAAATAAAAAAATAACTACCCTATTCATAATTCTTTTAAAATAAAAATATCAGTTACAATGTACTGTAAATTAGATTATAATAATTTATACGAGGGGCAATTTAAAAATATTAACTGCAAATTTACTAATTTATTGCAAATAACAAATTTTTTAATAAAAAATTAACTAATCAAAGGCCTTTGGATATTGAACTATTCCAGAAATATTTTCCAAACCATTTTTTATTAATTCGATTGCCATAAATGCTTCATCTGGCACCTCAAATGGACATTTTATTTGCCAATTTGAAGCTTTTTGAAATCCAAATTTTGGGTAATAATTTTTATGTCCTAATACAATTACTGATTTGAATTTTAAATCTTTTGCCTTTTTCAAACCTGCTCTTACCAAAGCAGAACCTATTTGATGATTTTGAAATTCAGGCAGTACAGCCATTGGGGCAAGAGCCAGACTGTCATAAATTTCATTACCAATGATTTGAATTTTTGTAAGAAGAATATGTCCTACAATTTCATTATCAATTTGAGCTACCAAAGATAATTGTGGGATAAATGAATTACTATTTCTTAATTAACTTACTCTCATCGGTCTGTTTAAAAGCCAAATTATTAATTAAACTAATTCTTTTGTAGTCGGCAGGAATTTCTTCTCTTAATATAATTTGCATTTAAAAATGTAAATTAAAAATTATTCATCAGGAGCCATTTATTTATAATCATGAATTACTTTTACTTCTTCCATACCTACTTTTATAGCTTTTTCATTTAAAGGAATCATATGGTGGTGGCGAGGAGGTAAAGATTTTTCCAGACCTTTATGCACATTTTCCATTAAAACTATGGGGTGAATTTTTAAAAATGCACCCATGATAACCATATTAAAAGTTTTTTTATTATTTAATTCTGAAGCTTCTTTTGCGCCTTCAATTGTAGCAATTTTTATGTCTTTTCGTTTGGGATGATGTGAAATTCCATTAGGATCATAAAGCAATAAGCCACCTGGTTTTACCATACTTTCAAACTTATCCATTGATTGTTGGTTTAATATAATTGCAGTATCAAATTCATTTAAAACAGGCGAATTTATACGATCATCACTTAAAATTACAGTAACGTTTGCCGTACCACCTCTCATTTCAGGTCCATAAGAAGGCATCCAGCTAACCTCCTGATCTTGCATAATACCCGAATATGCTAAAATTTTCCCCAATGATAATACGCCTTGTCCACCAAATCCTGCAATGATAATTTCTTCAGTCATTTTATTTAATTTATTATTTAGTCAATACTCAATACTTTGATCTCACAACTATTTTTTTATATCTCCAAGGGGAAAATAAGCCAGCATATTTTCATCTAACCATTTATTTGACTCAACAGGTGTCATTTTCCAACCTGAATTACAGTTAGATACAATTTCAATAATTGAAGTTCCTTTCTTATCTTTTTGATTTTGAAAAGCTTTAATTATTGCTTTTTTTGTTTTAGTTACTAATTTGGCAGTATGCACAGCTTGTCTTGTGGCATAAGCGACACCCGGCAATGTAGCCACCATTTCTGTAATTTTTAAAGGATATCCCATAGTTTCTACCACACGACCATAAGGAGAAGTAGACGATTTCATTCCTGGTAAAGTTGTGGGAGCCATTTGTCCACCTGTCATTCCGTAAATACCATTATTTACAAAAATAATTACAATATTTTCTCCTCGGTTACAAGCGTGTATCGTTTCGGCGGTACCAATTGCCGCTAAATCACCATCACCTTGATATGTAAAAACATATTTTTCTGGAAATACTCTTTTAATACCTGTTGCTACAGCTGGTGCTCTACCATGAGCTGCCTGTTGCATATCAATATTCATAAATTCGTATGCCAAAACTGAACAGCCAACTGGTGCAACACCAATGGTGTCTTGTTCGATACCCATTTCATCAACTACTTCCATTACTAGTCTATGAGCAACCCCATGACCACAGCCCGGGCAATAACTCAGTGTGCAATCATTCATGAGCTTGGTCTTTTCAAAAACAATTTTACCTTTTTTAATTATTTCTTCTGGTGTTATAACTGCTGTTGTCATCATTTTAAAATTTTGTTAATTTCTTTTTCTACTGCATCTAATACTTCACTTGGGGAAGGGATCATTCCACCCATTCTGCCAAAATGAGCTACAGGTGCTTTGCCTTCAACGGCTAACAGAACATCTTCTATCATCTGTCCGGCACTCATTTCAACCGATAAAAATCCTTTGGTATGATCGGCAAGTTCTGAGATTATTTTTTTTGGGAAAGGCCACAAGGTGATAGGTCTTAATAAACCTAATTTTAAACCTTTTTCACGTCCTAATTGTACTACTTTTTGACTTATACGGGCACTTGTGCCATAAGCTACTAAAATATAATCAGCATCTTCACATTGAATTTGTTCATATCTCACTTCATTCTTTTCAGCAGTTTTAAATTTATTCTGCAAATGCTGGTTGTGAATCTCTTGTAATTCCGATTTAAGATTTAATGATGTAATGATATTACGCTCTCTGGATTCTGGTTTTCCTGTAGTGGCCCAGCTACCATAACGTTTGATGATCTCTTCATTTGAGAGGCGTTCTTTTTGTTTGGGTAATGTTACTTTTTCCATCATTTGACCTATAGCTCCATCAGATAAGATCATAACCGGATTTCGATATTTAAAAGCTAGATCAAAACCCAAATTGACAAAATCAGCCATTTCCTGTACAGTTGAAGGAGCTAAAACTATTAAATTATAATCACCATGACCGCCTCCTTTTACAGCTTGAAAATAGTCTGATTGTCCTGGTTGAATAGTACCTAATCCTGGTCCGCCACGCATAACATTTGCAATTAAGCAAGGCAACTCGGCTCCTGCCATATATGAAATTCCTTCTAATTTAAGGCTGATTCCAGGGCTGGATGATGAAGTCATTGCTTTTTTTCCACAAGCTGCAGCTCCATATACCATGTTGATTGCGGCTAATTCACTTTCGGCTTGTAGAACAACCATTCCTGTTCTTTTAAATGGCTCTTCATGCATCAAATATTCAATAACTTCAGATTGTGGTGTTATTGGGTAACCAAAATAGGCATCAACACCAGATCTTATAGCTGCTTCTGCCATTGCTTCATTACCTTTCATTAATTTTACTTCTTCCATATGAATAAGACTTTTTTTAAAGAATGTTTATTATACCTTTTCAGGCTTGTATTGATATACAGTAATACACATATCAGGACAAACCAAAGCACAAATTTTACAACCGGTACAGGCATCGTGGTTGAAAGGAATGGCTGGATTATAACCTTTTGTATTTACCTGTGTATCGAGTTTTAATACATCAAAAGGACAGGCAACAACACATAAATCACAACCTTTACAAGCTTCAATATCTATTACAACGGCACCTCTTACTTTTGGCATAGAATGGTATTTTAGATTAATATATGGGTTTTACGCTCAGCGAAATTAAAAATTATATTTTTATTAAAAAATGATTAAAATCATTATTTTTATATAATATTGAAAATAATATATGGTTTTTAGGTTTAATAATTATTAAATTCTCAAAAAAATAATAAATATAATTAAACCAAAGGTTTATATTTTTGAGGATCAGCCTCATGCATCATGTTATATATTGCTTCAAAAATATCCTCAGTATTTCGGTTAGAGAAATAATCTCCATCGGTTCCGTAAGCCGGTCTGTGTTCTTCTGAGCATAAAGTAACGGGCTTACTATCTAAATATTGATATGCATTTTGGATCGTCAACACTTCATTTAATATATAAGCTGATGCTCCTCCCGGTACATCTTCATCGATTACCATCAAACGATTCGTTTTTTTAACACTTTTTACAATATCATGAGACAGATCAAAAGGCATTAAACTTTGAATATCGATCACTTGGCAACTAATGCTAAACTGAGCTAATTGTTCCGCGGCTTCTATTACTAATTTTAATGTAGAACCATAGGATACAAGTGTAATATCTGTTCCCTCCATAATAGTTTCAACTATCCCGACCGGTGTTCTGAAAGCTCCAAAATTATTGGGTTGTTTTTCTTTAAGACGATAGCCATTCAGGTTTTCAATGATTAATGCAGGATCGTCGCTTTCTAACATTGTATTGAAAAATCCGGCTGCTTTTGTCATATTACGAGGGACTAATATACAAATTCCCTTTAAAAAATTGTTTAAACCACTCATTGGTGAACCTGAATGCCAAATACCCTCTAATCTATGACCGCGTGTTCTGATAATTAACGGAGCTTTTTGGCGTCCGGCACTTCTATAATGCAATGAAGCAAGATCATCACTTAAAGCTGGAAGTGCATATAAAACATAATCTAAGTATTGAATTTCGGCAATAGGACGTAAACCACGCATTGCCATGCCAATTCCCTGACCTATAATTGTCATTTCACGAATACCGGTATCGCTTACACGCATTTCGCCAAATTTTTTCTGAAGGCCTTCCAGTCCCTGATTTACACCTCCTATATACCCGGTATCTTCACCAAATATCAAAGTTTCAGGATAATTTGTAAATATTTTATTAAAATTGTCACGTAAAATTGTCCTGGCATCTACTTCTTTAACGTCCTTATCATAAGTAGGTTTTACTTCTTTAATTTTAATTGCAGATAAATCAGACTCACTATACAAATGTGAACTATATTTTTTTTGATAGAAACCTTTATATTTTTCAATCCAATTTTGTAAATCAATTTTTGATGGAAAATTTTCACCGATTAAATAGCGTAAAACTTTTCGGGCGTAAACCAAATTAGTTCTAATCTGTACTTCATCATCTGAAGAAAATTCTTCAATTAGCTTTTTAATGAGGGGAGTATTTTTAGATTTGTTTGCAACTTTTTTTAAAATTGCTATTAACTCATCAGCTTCTTTTTGGAGCGGATTTTTAAATCCGTCCCAAGCATTTCTTTTTGCCAGTCGGGCTTCTTTTTTTGCTTCCTTTTCAATGGTTTCAATTTCGGTTTCGTTTTTTACAAAACGATAAATTTCACCATCAGTATCCTCAATCTCAAATTTCAATATCCATTCGCGCATTTTGGAATTACAATCAATACTTTTTTCATAAGACAAACGCTCTTTACTTTTGTATCGTTCTTGTGAGCCTGATGTTGAATGGCCTATGGGTTGCATAAGATCGGTAACATGGATAATTACAGGAACATGTTCTTCACGTGCAATTTTATCAGCTTTTTTGTAAACTTCAATTAAAGCAGGGTAATCATAACCTTTTACAGTGAAAATTTCATACCCGTTTTTACCATCTTCTCTCTGAAATCCTTTTAGAACTTCAGATATATTTTCTTTTGTTGTGTGATATTTTGCAGGGACTGATATGCCATATTCATCATCCCAAATGCTAATAATCATAGGAACTTGAAGAACTCCAGCAGCATTGATAGTTTCCCAAAATGGTCCTTCACTAGTACTGGCATTTCCTATTGTGCCCCATGCTACTTCATTGCCTTTAATTGAAAATTTTGTAAAATCTTCTAATCCTTTTACACTACGGAAAATTTTTGAAGCCTGAGCTAAACCTAATAAACGTGGCATTTGGCCTGAAGTACTTGAAATATCAGAACTTGAATTTTTTTGTTCAACGAGATTTTTCCAGGTGCCGTCTTCATTTAAAGAATGTGTGGCAAAATGATTGTTCATTTGGCGGCCACCGGATTCAGGAGCATTCTTGATATTAGTATCTCCGTAAAGATTGGCAAATAGTTGTTGTGGGGTTAAAGCTCCAATACTCATCATAAATGTTTGGTCTCGGTAGTAACCTGAACGCCAATCTCCATTTTTGAAGACTTTCGCCATAGCAAGTTGCGGAACTTCCTTACCCCCACCAAAAATACCAAATTTAGCTTTGCCGGTAAGCACTTCTCTTCTGCCTAATAAGCTACATTCTCTACTGATTATAGCTATTTTGTAATCATTTAGAACTTCATTTTTAAAATCTTCAAAAGATATTTTTTGAGGAGAACTATTTGATGTTATTGTCATATTTTTTATACCTTTTACTTTCGCAAATATACAAAATAAAAGTGAGAATTGGAAGGGTGGTGTATTGCGTAATATTTATGAATAAATACTTGATTAACAATTGTATAAGTATTTATTTCACATTTAAGGTATAGGTCTTAATACAAATGAGAATACTAGGCGAATTATTTAGATTTTAACATTAGAAAAGAGATTTTTAGTAAAATCCTCTTCTAATAAAACTATAAATTCTAGTGGGATCTGCGGTAAGCACAAATCTGATCTTTGATGCGTATTCCGGTTGTGCAGGCTCAAAACCTAAACTGGATTGTAATGGAAAGTATAATTCTAAGAAATTATGAATAAAATTAAACCTAATACCGCTATCATATCTGAAAAATGGATTATCACCTTTATTTTTAACAAATCCTGCATCTGCATAGATCTCTATCCATCGCCAGACACTCACACTGATATTTGTACTCGTAAGCCATTGATTAGAGTATTTATTTTCAAAGATCGATTTAAATCCACCATCTGAAATGATGATTTCCTGACTAAAAAAACCTGAATCTTCCGATCTTCCCATATAACTTTTCTCAAATAAATAATCGCTTGGCCTGTCTAAAGCAAAGCTAAAAAAATCGGTTGTTGTATTATTAAATAAAAAAGTACCAAAAAAGAATCTAAAGTCAAATTGTCTGTTCTTATCTGTGAGTTTACGATATCTAAAATCTAAAGAAATTTTACTAAAATTTACATTGTATTGAAGATCTACAAAATATCTTAGATCATTAATAATATTAGGCTGAGAATAACCATAACGTATATCTAAAATATTATAGCTGTCACTTTCATTTTCAATTCCTCCTTGTGGTATTTCTTTGTCAACAATATTATATTTAACCAATAATGAACTGCCACCTACATCTCTCAAAGATTTTCGGTTAAACTGCACTAAAAAATAAGGGTTTAACTTTCTGTAGAATAAATTTTTATCATAATGAGATTGACTTCCTGAGATACCGGTGCTATATCTGTAAACGATTGAGTTTTCAGGTAAGTATTGGTATGATAAATATAAAGAACCGATCAAGCTATGACTTTTAAAAGCATAGGCGGGTGTTATACCAAACAACCATTTCTTTTTAAACATTGCCTGATTGTACAACTGGGGTCCTAGTATCAGTCCGTCATAATAATTATACTCGGAATATATATTATAAAAAATTTGATTGTAATATGGGTCTTCAATATCTTTAAAAAAAGTAAATTTTAAAGGTCTGTTTAATAATTTTTTATCAATTTTTTCCCAATTGTCCCGTAAGTTAACCTCAGGATAAAGGTATTCGTAATTTAGTGATATTCTGTCAAAACCATTTCTGGGGATTGTAACTGTTCTAGATGAATCAATATTTTTTATCCATTGTTTGTATAAAATCTCTTTTTTATCTACACCGTAAAGAGCAACGGGAGCTGTCATATTACTTTTATTTACAATTTTTATTATAAGAGAATCTTCCTTTTTTTCAACACTTCTTATCGTATAATCGATCTTTTTTTTGGTTTGAATATAATCGACAAAAAAGGCATCTAAATCATTATCAGTTTTATGGGTTATTATCTCTTTAAAATCGTCACTTTTACTTAACTGTAATACATTTTCTTTATAAAATTGTTGCAAACTTTTTGCAACGATCGAGTCATTTAAAATGGCATCTAAATAGCGTAAACCTATTCCAGCTTTGTATTTATTTACAATTTTTCGATTAAAATTAGATAGTGAATCAGCTCTTGTTATTAATGATTGGTCTAAATTCTTTCTGGCAGCAAATTGATAAACAAAGGGATATTTTCCGTTAAAATCTAATTTTGCCAAACTGTAATTTCGATACCCCCATATTTTTGAAATATTACCGGTTGCTTTAATTTCAGGATAGTATTTTGAAACATATTCGATCATCATATATATCTGAATACCATCAGCAAGCCAGTAATCGTCCCTTTTATTGACCAAAATTGTATTATCAATATATTTTTTAGTCAAAGCTTTAAACATTTTTATATCCCATTCAAAGGCATCACTAAAAGGTGTTAAAGATTTGGGTAATTGGTTAAGACCATATACAGGATTTTTTTTATAGGTAATATCATTTACCAATAATTTTTTATGAGGGTATTTTCCTAGAAAATCGGAAATAAAATCCAGTTGTCTGCTTAAAATATCTGTTTTTAAAGGAATGGTTAGATTTTTACTTTTTAAATTTGATATAACCTCAATTGAATCAGTAAGATAATTATCAAAACTGCTCAATAATTTTATGCTTAATTCAATATCTGTTCTGTTATTTCCATGTAAATTATAAAGAACTCGGCTATCTCTTATTTGCATTTCAATGTTTAGATCAGAATGAAGCGAAAAACCCCTGGGAACATCAAAATCTATTTTATAATTTGTGGGATCGATATATAGATCATCCATATCGAGATTACTCATCACATGCCATTTGCCGTCATATACAGCTGGTGTTATATACCAATATCTTAGATTATAATTGTTTTCATCAAAACCATAAAGGGTAAAATTATCAATAGGAATTTTAACGATGTATTGTATATTTAAGGTAATATTTTGTTTTGGTAATAGTGAATTTGGAAGTACAACCTTTACAATATCATTGGCTTCAGAAAGTTCATGCCAATTGGTATTTTGTTGATCAATTTCAATATTTTTAATTTTGGAATACCCCCTTTTTTGAATTTTTGCAAAGTATAAACTTTTGTCATAATTGTCGATTAATCTTTTTGATAAAAGCGTTTTTCTATCTTTATAAGCGTTGGCCCAATTATGTAAATAAATCGTATCTAATATGTCAGAAGAGTTATTGTAATATGTGATATCTTGCTGTATTTCAATAGTTTGTAATTTAGGGTCTAACTTTGCCTTAATAGTAATCTCATTAGTTTGCGCCAATAAACTTAAATGGTAGCTAAAAAATAAAAACAGTATGAAATAAACTTTGCGCAATTTTTATAATGATTGATTATGCGATTAAAAATTCGGTTTTAAGTGATGTTTTTTATAAAAAGTATCAATTATTTCAATCACTTCATCAGCATCATCAACAATGGTAAATAGATCAAGATCTTGTACGCTAATATTACTGAATTCCTTAAGAACAGTTTTTTTTATCCAATCTAAAATACCGTTCCAAAACTCACTTCCAACCAAAATAAGCGGGAATTTTCCAATTTTCTTTGTTTGAATTAATGTCATGGCCTCAAATAATTCATCTAAAGTCCCAAATCCTCCAGGCATGGCAACAAATCCTTGCGCATATTTTACAAACATTACTTTACGAACAAAAAAGTAATCAAAATCTAAATTTTTATCACTATCAATATAAGGATTGTCTTTTTGCTCAAAGGGTAGATCAATATTCAATCCCACTGAAATTCCACCGCCACGTCTGGCTCCTTTATTACCTGCTTCCATAATGCCAGGGCCTCCTCCGGTAATAACGCCATAACCGTTTTGAGTTAATTTAAAGGCAATATTTTCAGCCATTTCGTAATATTTTTCTCCTGGTTTTGTTCTGGCAGAACCATAAACACTCACACAGGGACCAATTCGACTCAATTTTTCATAACCATCAACAAATTCACTCATAATTTTAAATATCGCCCATGAATCGTTGGTTTTAATTTCGTTCCATGTCTTTTGCTTGAGCTTTTCAGCAATCCTTTTGTCTTCTAATGGTGTCATAATTATAATATTTGATCCTAAAACTAATAAACCTGCTAAAGTAACTCTTTTTTAAGAAATTGACCTGTATAGCTTTTTTTAACATTAATAATTTCTTCAGGTGTACCCTCAAAAAGTATTTCACCGCCTTTTACACCACCTTTTGGTCCAATATCAATAATAAAATCAGATAATTTGATAACGTCTAAATTGTGTTCAATGATGATTACTGTATTGCCTTTATCAGTTAATCTATTCAATACCTTCATCAAAATATTGATATCTTCAAAGTGTAATCCGGTTGTCGGTTCGTCCAAAATATACAAGGTGTTACCTGTGTCTTTTTTTGATAATTCTGTTGCGAGTTTTATGCGTTGAGCCTCGCCACCTGATAGAGTAGTTGATTGCTGACCCAGTGAAATATAACCCAAACCTACATCCTTTATTGTTTTTAATTTTCTATAAATTTTGGGAATATGTTCAAAAAAATGGACAGCTTCGTTTATGGTCATGTTTAAAATATCAGAAATGGATTTTCCCTTATACCGTATTTCTAAAGTTTCTCGAGTAAAACGCTTGCCCTGGCAGGTCTCACATTCTACTTCAACATCAGGTAAAAAATTCATTTCTATCACTCTTACTCCGCCACCTTTACAAGTTTCACATCGTCCATCTTTAACGTTAAAAGAAAATCTTCCGGGTTTATAACCTCTAATTTGAGCTTCAGGAGTTTTTGCAAACAAATTCCGAATTTCACTAAAAACACCCGTATAAGTTGCTGGGTTTGAACGAGGTGTTCTACCAATAGGACTTTGATCGATATCGATAATTTTATCGATATTATCTATACCTTTAATTGATTTATAGGGTAGGGGTGTTTTTACAGCATTATAAATATGTTGATTCAAAATTGGGTACAGTGTTTCATTGATTAAGGTTGATTTTCCACTGCCTGAAACTCCTGTTACACAGATCATTTTGCCCAGCGGAATTTCAAGGGTAACATTTTTTAAATTATTTCCTGTAGCTCCTGTTAATACGATCTTTTTATTATTTCCTTTTCGTCTTTGTTTAGGAATTTCAAAATATTTTGTACCATTTAAATACGCAGCTGTTATGGTATTACTTTTAAGTAGATTTTTTGGAGTTCCACAACTAATGACCTCACCTCCATGTCGCCCGGCTTCCGGACCGATATCAATAACATAATCAGATGACACGATCATTTCTTTATCGTGTTCAACAACCAAAATAGAGTTACCTATATCGCGTAATTTTTGTAAAGATTCAATTAATTTTTGATTGTCGCTTTGATGTAAACCTATACTTGGTTCATCTAATATATATAAAACGCCTACAAGTTGAGAACCAATTTGAGTAGCCAATCGTATGCGTTGTGCTTCTCCACCCGATAAAGTTTTTGAACTTCTGTTTAATGTTAAATAATCTAAGCCAACATCAAGTAAAAATTGAATTCGAGTTTGAATTTCTTTTAAAATTTCTTCAGCAATGATCTTTTGTTTTTTTGAAAGTTTATTGGGTAATCTCTTAAACCAATCGGCTAAATGTATAATGTCAAGTTCAGTTAGATCAGATATTGATTTATTGTTAATTTTAAAATTTAAAGATTCTTTTTTTAATCGTTTACCTTTACAAACCGAACAATCATTTTCCTCCATATAAGCTTTTGCCCAACGCTTTAATGAACTTGAGTTGCTATTATAATATTGATTTTGAATAAAGTTTGTAATTCCTTCAAAATCAATTTCATAATTTCTTGTAATACCCAATTCCTTTGAAGTGATATCAAACTTTTCTTTACCACCATAGAGTATTATTTCAAGTGCTTTTGCTGGAATTTTATCAATGGGATCTGAAAGAGAAAAATGATATTTTTCAGCAATTAGATCTAATTGTTTAAAGATCCACGAGCTTTTTTGTTCACCAATGGGCGCAATTCCACCATTATTAATTGATATTTTCTTATTTGGAATTATTTTGTTAAGATTTATTTCATAAACTTTTCCAATACCATTGCAATGTTTACAGGCTCCTTTTGGAGAATTAAACGAAAAGGTATTGGGTTCGGGTTTTTGATATGAGATCCCGGTAGTAGGGCACATTAAATTTCGGCTAAAATACCTAAGCTCTTCATTATCAAAATTAATAACCATAAGCGTATCATCACCGTGATACATTGCAGTTTTTATTGTTTCATTTAATCGTTTACCAATTTTTTCATCAATTAAAAGTCGGTCAATTACAATCTCAATATCATGTGTTTTATAACGATCTAATTGCATTCCTCTTTCGATCTCTTTTATCTCTCCGTCAATGCGAACACGAATAAAACCTTGTTTGGCTATGTTAGCGAACAATTCTCTATAATGACCTTTTCTGGATTTAATAACAGGGGCCAAAATCATTATTTTTTGATCTTTGTAATCATTTAAGATCAGTTCTTCAATGTGTTCATCATTATAACTAACCATTTTATCACCTGTATTATATGAAAAGGCTTCACCGGCTCTGGCAAATAACAAACGAAGAAAATCATAAATTTCAGTGATAGTACCTACGGTTGAACGCGGGCTTTTACTAGTAGTTTTTTGTTCAATAGCAATTACAGGAGATAAACCTTCAATTTTATCAACATCAGGTCTTTCTAAACCACCCAGAAACTGTCGGGCATAAGCTGAAAAAGTTTCAATATATCTACGTTGACCTTCAGCATAAATCGTATCAAAAGCTAACGAAGATTTTCCGCTACCGCTTATACCTGTAATAACGACCAATTGATCTCGGGGTATTTTTACATCAATATTTTTTAAATTGTGTACCCTGGCTCCTAAAACTTCTATATAACTTTGCTGTTTTGACATATATTTTCCAAAAAAGTGCAAATTTAAACAAATGATATTTATTAGTGAAACTCAATCTTGAAGAGTTTTTAAAAACAAACTCAAAAATGTGAGTTGATCCGATAGTTAAATGTAATAATTCCGATACCTATGCTGTATTTTTTATTCTGGTTATATCAATTCAGTATCTAAAAAAAAATAATATTTGAAAAACTTTCTTCTTTAGACTTTAAACTTTTAACTTTATTTGATAAATTGCAATACAATTATGAAATTTATTCATTCTATACGATACTTTTTTGAAAAAAGAGGTTTTGATGTTTCATCAAGATTTGCTGATAAGATGGGAATTAGGGCAACAAATGTTCGCTTATTTTTTATATACATATCTTTTGTTACAGTGGGATTATCATTTGGAATATATTTAACATTGGCTTTTTTATTACGATTAAAAGACATGCTATATACTAAAAGAAGCTCAGTTTTTGATCTGTAATTTGTTAAAGAATGAAAATTAAACAAAAGAGAAAAGAAAGGAACCGATGAAATTAATTAAAATAAAATCCAAAGTTTATATAGCATTATCGTTTCTTTTTGGAGTAATTGCAGTAGGTACTTTTGGCTACATAATAATTTCAGGTTACAGTTTTGTAGATGCCCTTTATATGACCATAATAACGATTTCTACTGTTGGTTTTAAAGAAGTAGTACCTTTGGATATCAATTCAAAAATATTTACAATATTTTTGATTTTATTGAGTGTTAGTGTTTATGGATATGTAATTTCGGTTTTAACCGAATATATTTCAAATAACAAACTTTTTGAAGAACTTAAATTTAAAAAAGTGCAAAACAAAATTGATAAACTTTCCAATCACATAATTGTTTGTGGGTATGGAAGAAACGGAAAACAGGCAACTGAAAGGTTAAAAAGATATGATAAAGTATGTGTTGTTGTTGAAAGCGATACTGAATTGATAGATCAAATAATGCTCGACAATAAATTATTGTGGGTTAAAGGAGATGCAACAAATGATGAAGTTTTGAAAAGAGCAGGTATTGATAAAGCAGAAAGCCTAATTACTACTTTACCTTCCGATGCCAATAATTTATACGTAGTGCTTTCTGCCCGACAGTTAAATAAAAATTGCAAAATTATCAGTAGAGCCTCAAACGATTCATCCTACAGTAAATTAAAGATTGCCGGAGCAGATAATGTGATTATGCCTGATAAACTGGGAGGGGAGCATATGGCATCGTTGGTAGTAACACCTGACATTATTGAATTTATTGATAGATTATCAATTGAAGGAGAAAGTTCAAATAATATTGAAGAGTTGATCATAGAAAATCTTCCGGAAGAATTTAAAAATAAATCAATTCTCGAATTAAATTTAAGAAGAAAGACTGGATGTAATGTAATTGGATTTAAAACACCAGATAAGGAGTATATTATTAATCCTGATGCAAGTACTAGATTAGTTCCCAATTCAAAACTAATTGTTATTGGTAAACCGGAACAAATTGAATTATTACATCAACTTTTTTAATAGAGATAACTTTTAATGAAAAGAATTATAATTACGGGTAGCAATGGTTTGCTCGGTCAAAAATTAATAAAACTTTTAGTTAAAAAGAATACCTATAATATATATGGTATATCAAAAGATAAAAATTGCTTAAATGATAAAAGGGGCTACACTTTTATTAATTTAGATATTACTGATCCTAATGCATTAAGTGAACTTATTGAAAAGATCAATCCCTGCTTTATTATACATACGGCAGCAATGACCAATGTTGATACCTGCGAATTACACAAAAAAGAATGTGATATAATTAATGTTGATGCGGTTAGAACTTTAGTTGAAAGTTGTAAAAAAAATGATATTCATTTAATTCACTTATCTACCGATTTTATTTTTGACGGAAAAAAAGGTTTTTATAAAGAAGATGATATTCCAAACCCTGTTAATTATTATGGTTTATCAAAATTGAGGTCAGAGAGAATTATCATCGACTCGAATATTAAACATACAATAATAAGGACAATTTTAGTTTATGGTTTAACCGATGATAATAAAAATAATATTGTTTTATGGATTAAGAATTCAATTGAAAATAAACAACAGATCAATTTGGTTACAGATCAGTTACGGATGCCTACATTGGTAGATGATTTGGCACAAGCTTGCATTTATGCGCTGAAAAATAATATTGAAGGTACATATAACGTGTCAAGTGATCAACTCATAAGTATTTATGAATTGGCTGTTGAGGTTGCCAAAGCATTTGATTTAGACAAATCTTTTATCAATCCTATACCAACTTCTAGCTTAGATCAGCCAGCTAAACGCCCTCCAATAACCGGATTTGATTTAACAAGGTCAATTAATGAATTAAAATTACCTTCTTTTTCTTTTTCTGAAAGATTGCAAGTATTTAAAAATCAATTAGAAAGCCTTGATTAAATATTACAGCATTTATAGTATATCAATTTGTTAATAACTTTGATGCTAAAGTTCTTTTGTAATATCAAGTTTTATTTTAAATTTGCTGTCCCAAAATTATGGGAATTTTTAGTATAATATATCACTGGAAATAATACTTTAAAAATAAATAAATTTTTCTTTAAAAAGTATTGTTAGTTAAAAAAACTGTTTTATATTTGCACCCGCTTAGAATTGGAGAGGGATAATATGGGTTGAGATAAGTGGATTTA
>JAOZVI010000048.1 GCA_029938265.1 Flavobacteriaceae bacterium
ATTCAAATTCCGGGAATTGCCGGTATGGAAAACAATATGGTTATTTTTGAATTTGAAAAAGGCAATCAAGAAGATCTTAAAGAAATAATGGATAATTTTAAACTTGTCAATGCCGGAAATTTTGATGTATGTATTTTGGCTTCAGACAGAAAAAGGATCAATTATAAAAATGGAATTCATGTTTGGATAAAGAATACCGATGATGCAAATGCCAATTTAATGATCTTGCTTAGTTTTATCATTTTAGGCCACCCTGACTGGAAAAAAGCAAACATTAAAATATTTGAAATTTGCAAAGAAGAAAACGCAGATGAAGTAAAAGCTACATTAAAAAAACTGGTATCCAGCGGAAGATTACCAATCACTTCACAAAATATTGAAATAGTTTATCAAAAAGAAGATGTTTCTCCAAAAACAATCATCAACGAGTACTCCGCAGGAGCGGGTTTAACCATAATAGGTTTTAGAGAAGAATTACTGTCCCATTATGGATCAGCATTATTTGATGGATATGATGATCTGGGTAATATCTTATTTGTTAATTCATTCAGTAAAAAATATATTGAGTAAAAAATCTCTTTTGTTTAAAACCAAACTATTCTGATGTTCTAATTGTAATATTACCAATCTTTAACCTGGCTTCTAACCATTTTTTTAATTTCTTCTCTTGTAATTTTCGATCACTTTCCTTAATTTTTGAGTCCCATATTACTGAAATTACAGGTACGGTATCAATTTTTTTAAAATTTGTCTTAAATTCTCTGGCAAAAGATAATTCTTCTATATGCTCATAATTGATATGGATCTCATTATATATTTCTCCTATAAGTACTTCTTTTTTATAATACTTTCTTAAGTCTTTTTCAAGTTCAGCAATTCGTTCGTCTTTTTCTAATATTGTTTCCTCTCTTTTTGTTAATATTTTATGACTATTGATATATAAATTTTTTATTTCATCAATATCCTCTCTTACTCTAGAATCGTTCTGACTCTGAAGTATGGTTAATTTTGTGTTTTTTAAACCAAATTCACTCAAAGAATTTTCCCACCTTTTAATATCATTACTTCCATATTCACTTCCAAAAACATAAAGTTTTATCTCATCATCGTCATAATTAATGCTCTCACTTGCATCTCCAATAATATTTACACCCTCTCCTTCTATATCTTCAATAAAATTAATTGCTTGATTATAGAATTTTTCTTCAATATACAATTGATAAAATAAATAAATACTATACGTTAACACTATAGAAGCAACAAACATTGCCAAATGGGAAATTCGTTTTCGTTTTGCCTGATTGATATATTTAACCATTGGAAAACGTAAATATTTAGTAATTGCAAAAGCAGCTAAAGCAATAAAAATCGAGTTGATGGAAAATAAAAACAATGCTCCGCCAAAATAAGTAAAATTACCGATTGCCAGTCCAAAACCTGCCGTACATAAAGGTGGCATTAAAGCTGTGGCAATTGCTACACCGGCAACAGTATTAAATTGAGATGTGGGGCGACTAATTGCAATTATTAAAGCCAAACCACCGGAAATAGCGATTAGAACATCTCTAACATCAGGTTGTGTTCTTGCAATTAATTCTGGAGTTTCTTGCTGAAAAAGTGGAATGCTAAAAAAAAGGAAGGATGTTAAGATACTTAAAACAACCATTACTGCAAAATTAACCAGGGATGCGATCAATGTATCAACGTCATTAATACCTACAGAAAAACCAATACCCAATATAGGACCCATTAAAGGAGATATTAACATCGCACCTATTACAACAGCCGTAGAACTAATATTTAAGCCTATGGATGCAACAAAAATTGAAAATACCAAGATCCATGCAGTTTGACCTTTCATAGATATGCCTTTTCTAATTGACGCTGCAGTTGCTTCTTTATCAGTACCTGATTTAATATTTAGCAGCTCACTTAAAAAAACTTTTAAACTCTCGAAAAAACCTTTAAACTCTTTTTGAACTTCTTCCTTTTGTTCATCAATTTTTTCGTCTTGAATCTTATCTTGTTTCTTTACTTTTTGTTCTTTTTCTCTTTGCTCTATATCTTCTTTTTTTTCTTTCATTTTTAATGACAAATTAGAATAGCCTTAGTAAATTTAATAAAAATTTAAATATTATCTAATTTTTCATTTACCTCTTTTGAAATTTGCTTGATTTCTTGTTCTTTAGTTTTAGGAAAAATAAGAATTGTATCATCAGTTTCAACAACAATAAAATCACTCAAACCCTGTATGATTACTTTTTTGTCATTATGTGTTCTAACAATATTATTATGAGCATCTTTAAATAATGTTCTTGCATTTACAACGGCGTTTTCATCTTTATCTTTTGGTAATTTATCATGAAGTGAACCCCAGGTTCCTAAATCATTCCAGCCAAATTCTACCGGTAACACATATACATTTTTAGCCGATTCCATAATTCCGTAATCAATAGAAACATTTTCAGCTTTACCATAATAATTTTCAATAAAATCAGATTCTTTACTCGTATTCCAATAAGAGTTTCCTTGATTAAACAAAGAGCACATTTCTCCAAGACTACTTTCAAATGCCTTAATGATACTTTTTACACTCCAAATAAAAATTCCGGCATTCCACAAATAATCTCCTTGTTGAATAAATTGTTTCGCAGTTTCAAGATTTGGTTTTTCAGTAAAGTTCTTTACTTTTTTAATTTCATTATCCAATTCTTCAAATTGAATATAACCATACCCTGTATTTGGTCCTGAGGGCTTAATACCTAATGTCATCAAAATATCTCGCTTTTCACAAGCTTTGAAAGCCGTTTCAACATTTGCAATAAAAGTTTCTTCATCTTCAATAAAATGATCAGAAGGAGCAACGATCATAACCGCATCTTCGTTCATATCATTAATTTTCAATGCACTATACAAAATGCATGGTGCCGTATTGCGCATTGCCGGTTCTAACAGGATCTGATTTTCACTTACATTAGGCAAATGTTTTAAAACCAAATCTTTATAGTTAATATTTGTCGCTATTAAAATATTTTCCTGCGGAATTAATTTACTTAATCTGGTAAAAGTATTTTGAATTAACGACTGTCCGGTTCCCAGCATATCGTGAAATTGCTTAGGGTTTTCTTGAGTACTTACAGGCCAAAATCTCGAGCCAACACCTCCTGCCATGATCACTGCGTAATAATTTTTATTCATTATATATATTTTTATACAATTATTATTCAATTTTTCACCAGGTCAACTTCTGCATTTTGATGAAATAAATATTTTTTTCCTGATCGTATTTCGGTACATTCATGTCTCGTTCTACGCTTTTTCCCTTTCACAAAAACACGATTATTATGTATAAACTCTGAATTTATTGGTAAGTCTAAAACAATATACTTTCCATTTTTTTTATCGTATTGTTTTAGTGCCATTGATAATTTAACATCAGCATCAGTGCTTGCCCTAGGGTTTTTCATATAATTTGCCAAAATGGGCATGAGATCATGGGGAATTATTTTTGGATTAAAAAAAGGTAACATCAATTGTTGAAAATTCCTTTTCCATTCGTTTCCGTGTGGTTTAATCCTTTTATATTTTTTGTAAGTAACCAAATGAGCAATTTCATGGATCAATGTCAATAAAAACCTATAAGGATTCAAACCATAATTTATGGTAATTTGATAAGTTCCATCCGGTGTTTTTCTAAAATCACCATGTTTGGTCTTACGATTATTTACAATTTTTAAATAACAAGGATATTTATCCAACAATTCAATAACCATATCAACTGATTGCTCAGGAATGTATTTACTTAAAATTTTATTGTACTCTTTCAAAATATATTCTATTATACCAAAATATTAACAATTTGGAACTAGGAATCCAAAACCCAAAACAATTTATGGTGTTGAATTAGAGACTTGCAATACTTTACCATTATAAATACTATTCCCGGTAAGTGCAAAGTTAGCTATATACTGGGCCATTTCAGCAGCAGTAACAGGTGCTTTAAAATCAGGAAAAGCCTGGGCAAGCATTTCTGTCTGCACTGCTCCTAAGGCCAAAGTATTAAAAGCAATACCACTTTCTTTATATTCTTCGGCAAGTAATTCCATTAAGGTAATTACAGCTCCTTTAGATGAACTATAAGCTGATAGTCCGGCAAATTTCATACTCCCTTGAATCCCGCCCATACTGCTAATTGTAACTACATGGCTTCCTTTGTAAAGAAATGGTAATATAACTTTGGTCAATTCAGCAACAGCAAAAACATTTACTTTATAAACATTGATAAAATCATCTACTGTAGTTTTAAAAAAAGGTTTGTGTATTAACTTTCCGGCATTATGTATAAGAATATCTACCTTTTTCCAGTTACTTTCAATATAACTGGCTATTGCTTTTAAATCTTTTTTTTGCGTAATCTCAACTTCTAAAACTTCAACATTTTGATGTGACTTCTGCAAAATATCAATTTTTTCTCTATTACGGGTCAATGCCAGAACACGATGTCCCTTTTCGCTGAAATACTTTACCAATTCATACCCAATTCCCCTACCGGCACCTGTAATAATAACATTTTTCATTTCCATATTTGAGACTATTTTAATTGGCAATTTCTTTTTAATAAATAAACTACTCTTCAAAAATAATATGTTGATAAGCACCTATATCAGGACTAACAGTTCTATTAATTCCTAAAATATCTAAAGGAACATTTGATGCAGCACCTTTATCGGCATTAGTATTAGCATCTGATTTTTCTCCAATAATATAATCATTATTATCTATATTTTTAAAATCAGGAAGACCATTGATAATATTGTTTTGGTAATGATCCTCATCATCAAAATCAAATAGTGAATTGTTCAAAAAACTATTATTTATATCATTAAACCTTATTAAATTATTTTTAAAATTATAATTAAAATCAGTTCCTTCTACTTTCTCTAAGATTATTTCAATGTTTTGACTACCTTCAATAATAATATTGGTAAAATTGGCAGCTTTCAGATCTCTTACCAAAACTAATTTTGAACCATCAGCATCAGTATATTCTAGAAAATTATTAACTAGTAAAGCAGGAAGATCACGAGCACTGTTATTCCAGTAATTTGCCAAAGTAGTATGTGTAAAGTTATAGGTGCCACCTATAGTACAGGCTAAAGATGACATACCATTATTGCCAATAATAAGATTTTCTCCTTGAATATTCGCCGTCCTACCTAAAATACCAAAAGTTGCTGTATTGTAAATTTGTGTGTTGTATAATTTTAAAGTTGGCGGAATTAAACTACCTACAGAATCCATTAAAATACCAAGCGTATTATTTTTGATAATGGCATTTTTAATTTCATGTTCTTTACTCCCTGCTCGTAACCAAATTGTACCCCATTGGCCTGCAATATCACTAAACTCAGGCTCTAATCTATCACTTTCAAAAATTACTTCATCACCTAAAACTCCATTAACCTTTAGTGTTGCATTCTCATCTACTAACAATCCCGAATTTTGATGAAAATGGACTTTTGTTCCTTTTTCAATACTGAGTGTAGCATTTTCGGGCACACCAACATAGCCATAAATAACATATGGTTTAACATTATCCCATGTAGTATTTCCGTCTAAATAAAAACCTTCTACTGCAATTTCTTCACCTTCTGCATCTATTCCTAAAACAATTTTTTCTTTTACACCTTGAGCATCTCGCTGTGGAAATAAAAAATGTGCATCCTGCACTAATGTAACCAGTTTCACATCTTGTTGAAATGCATCTGAATCAAAAACAATGGAATCTGTATAAATGGGATTTACAACCTGACTATGATCAATAGTTGCTTCAATAAAAACAAAAATGCTGTCTTTTGCCAATATATCGATATTCTCAAAAATTTTTCCTGAAATACCATCAACATTCAATCTATAAAAAGAATTATTACCTCTTCCTAATTTTATAACTGGTATGGTAATATTATTGCTGCTTTTATTATAGACCTTTAAAGTTCTGGTACTTGAACCTATATTGCTAAACACGGTATCTAAAAAAATTGTGTCTTTAGAAAATTTTAATTCTCCGGTACTTTTTACAGTTTCAAAATCATCATCATTACATGAGATCAAAAAAAAAGTAAAAATTACAACAATGCCCGAAAAATATTTTAACATGGTTTATTTCTTAATAACTTTTATCTCAAAAACTTTATTCCAATTCTTACCTGTAACAAATAATCTGCCATTTTCTTTATCGTAAGCAATACCGTTAAGTACGTTATCCTGACCACTTTGACCGGCTTTTTTTTGTAAACCCTTCAAATTAATAATACTTTTAATAGCTCCATTTACAGGATCCACGATCAGAATAGAATTTTGTTGCCAAATATTAGCATAGATCTCTCCTTTGATATATTCTAATTCGTTTAATTTTTCTGCTTTTCTTTTGTCGGTGTATGTTTCTATAAAAAATTCTTCTTTAAAAGTTTCAGAATCGATAAACCACATCTTATCAGTCCCGTCAGTTTTTATTAATTTTTTACCATTGTTCGTTAAACCCCAGCCTTCTTTACTTTGTTTATAATTAAATGATCTGATCAACTCAAAAGTTTCAATATCATATATAAACCCTTTCTTTTTTTGCCATGTAAGTAAGTATATTTTGTTATTTAAGATTGTCATACCCTCAGCAAAATATTTTTTATCGATATCAATTTTTTTAATTACTTCTCCTGTTTCCAAAACAACCTTTCGTAAACTAGACTGACCATATTGACCCGTACTTTCATATAAAAATCCATTATGATACTCAAAACCCTGCGTAAAAGCTTCAGCATCATGCGGAAACTCATTTATTATTTCATAAGTATAAAGAACCGGTGGTTGATCTGCCATAAAGTAAATAGTATTTGTAAGTTGTTTCTCTCTGCCTTCAAAAAATACAGTTGCTGATATAGCTTGTTTCCCCAGCCTTTGACTCATAATATCAATATTTTCATTGGACAAAAGTTGTTTCCCATTTAAAAAATATTGAATTGAATCAATTGGTTTATTATTGATCTCTTTAACAGAAATACTTAAATATTTATTTACTTTTATTGTTTTTGGTGAGTGTAACTCTAATTTATATTTATTGCCACAAGAAATCAATAAAGACAAACTAAATAGGGCAACAAAAAGAAATATTTTATTCATAATTAATTTTTTTATATAAATTAGTCGAATAATTGTTTATGATTAAAATATTATGACTAAATTTGCATTCTCAAAATCAGCAGATGCTGTTTTTACTTTTTAAATAGCGAAAGTATAAAATTAAAATGATATAAAGATGAGAAAAGGAATCCATCCAAAGAATTATAGAATGATAGCTTTTAAGGACATGTCTAATGGTGATGTTTTTTTAACAAAATCAACTGCTGAAGCTAAGGAAACTTTAGAAGTTGAAGGTGTTGAATACCCTTTGGTAAAATTAGAGATCTCAAGAACTTCTCATCCTTATTATACCGGTAAAATGAAATTGGTTGATACAGCAGGTAGAATTGATAAGTTCAAAACAAAATATGCTAAATTTAAAAAATAATTTTTTTTAATAAAATAAGTTAATTCTTTCTTAAAATCCTTTTAATTTAATGTTAAAAGGATTTTTTTATGCTTATATAATTTTTTGTTTACATATTTTTTTATACATTAGCGAGCAAATACAATCTCCCCTTATAATATTTCCCCTCAGTAAACGTTAAATAATACGTGACTTTTGTATAAAAGTTAATTATAATATTAGTATTATGATAAAAAACGAAATAACTGTAAAAAGCGAATTCTTTATCAATGTTCTGTTTATTGAAGATATGATCTCAAATTATATCGCTGAAAAATTTGGAATTGACAATATTGTTGATTCTGATATTTTAGGTAATTCAACAGAAGCTTTTACTTTTAATCAAAAAATTGATTTTTTGTTAGAAACAGAAGAGTTTACAATTATTGATAAAAGTAAACTATCTGTTTTTAAGGAGATTAGAAAAGAATTTTTACGCAATAAAGATGCTTCGTCTTTAGAGGAGAGTTTTACATCATTAGATCATAATGATGATTTTTTACTAATTATGTATCCACAAGAAACTTTCTTACCAAGAGAAGAAAAGTTAACCGTTGCCTGCTATAATTTGATTGACGATGTTTCGCAGCTAGTTGCTTTGTTTACCAATAAAACTGAAATTAAAATTCAAAAAAATAATACATTGAAATCTTTAATTGGAATTAAATACAATACCATGAAACTTAGCAAGTTTGCTATGTTTTTATCAATATTCCTTTTTAAATAAAAGTTTTCGACCAAGAATAATGAAAGAGACCGGGTTTTTAATCCGGTCTCTTTTTTTATTTATATCTTTATATTTTATCACAAATCTTGCACACTCATGCAAAAATTTATCGTCATGCCGTAATGGCTGTTATTATCAATTTGGAAAATCAATTCCTTATTGGTTATTTCTCCAAGAGATAAAACTCGAGGCTAAAGCATCATTGTCAGGATTAAAAGATAACTACTAGAGGAATTTGATTATTCTTTAGAAGATTTAATTTTAGATTTCCAAAATATCAAACTCCAAATGCAAAGGGTCTAAATTATTGATCAAACCGGTAATTAATTCAGCTCCATTTTCTTTATAAAACGCTGAAAAATTATAAACTCTTTCCTGCAATCCTCCTTTTGGAAATAATTCATTGTGCAAAATTGAAATTCTATCAACAAGATCCTTTAATTTTCTTTTTTGCGCTCTTAACAACCGTTTTTCTAGATTGTCTAACCCATTGAGCTGTTTTTTTTGTTGTGCTTTTACAGCACCTAAAAATGATTTATCAGTACAATGAGAAATTTCTTCTAATTCTAAAAATATTTTATTTAATCGTTCTTTCTGTTCAGAAAAATCAATTTTGATTTCAGAATTATCTCTAACTTTTTTATTGATAAGATCATTATGCTTTAAAAAAAGATCGTCTAAAGAAACACCCAATTTACTTAGTTTTTGACCTTGCTTCTTACTGATCAATAGAACAGAATTCCGCAACAGTAAAATAGGAAAAGGTATTCCAACTTTTTCAAAATATCGCTTTAATTCAAACCAATAAGTCAATTCGCCTCCACCGCCAATATAACATAAATTGGGCAGTATCACTTCTTCATATAAAGGCCTTGTCAAGACATTTGGACTGAACCTTTCGGGATAAGCATCTGCCTCTTGAAGCATTTCTTCTTTAGTAAACGCTAATTCAGTATTATTAATTCTATACAAATTATCTTTAAAAATAATACGCTCACGCAAATTTTCTTTTAAATAAAAAAGATTGATCTCTCTTGGATTGACTTGAATTTTATAATTATTTTCAAGCGAATTAATTGTTTTGGTAATTTCCTTAAAACTAGTTTGATGTAACAATTCATCCTTTACAAAAGGAGCAAATTCTGCTTTTAATATTTTATCATTTCCATCAATAATTACCAAACCAAACAAGCCAAAAAGTTCATTGGCTAAATACCTTGTTGCATCCGTCAAATTATTATGTTCGAGGTAACTTTTTTGAAATAATATCTTTAAATTTCTTGCATTATTTCCTTGTCCTAAAAGGGAAGAGAATTCTTCAAAAACTTTATCTAAGCCATCAGTTGACAAATCTCCTACCGCTCCTTTTGAGTCTTTTTGCCATTTGATCTTATTATTATTATAGTTAAAAAATTGAATTTCTTCAAAATCGTGATCTTCTGTGGCCATCCAGTAAACCGGGACAAAATTGTCTTTTGGAAAATTTTTCTTTAATTGTTTTGCTAGATTTATAGCGGTAATAATTTTATATAAAAAGTAAAGCGGACCGGTAAATAAATTTAATTGATGCCCTGTGGTTATCGTAAATGTATTATCCTTTGTCAGCAGATCTAAATTCTTTTTTGTTGCTACAGAAACTTCAAAACTATTGTATTGTTTTCTTAATTGTGAAACCAATACTTTTCTAGAAGCCTTAGAAAAGGATATTCTTTTATATTCAATTTGTTTTTCGAACCCTTTTAGATCAGGAAATTGACCATAATACTGAATGATTTCTTCCTTTTTATCTAAATAATCACAGATGATCTTGGTAAAGTATCCTGTTTTTTGAAATGGTATGGTTAAATGATTATTCAAATAAATTTAGCTTTTTGTAAAAATACTGAAAATATTAAAATCTTAGGACTAAATATAATTTTTAACTAAAGCTGTAAATTACACCTTTATGTTAAACACTACTTTACTGGCTCTCCATAAAGGTCAAATTCTGTAGCTTCTGAAATTTTAATATCAATAAATTGCCCTATTTGAATATAATGTTTAGTAGCATCTACCAAAACTTCATTATCTACATCCGGACTATCAAATTCTGTTCGACCGATAAAATGATCTCCTTCTTTACGATCAAAAATACAATTAAAAACTTTCCCCACTTTTTCCTGATTCAATTCAAATGAGATCTGACTTTGAATATCCATAAGATCTGCAACTCTTTTTTGCTTTATATCATCAGGTACATCATCATTTAATAGAAAGGCATTTGTATTTTCTTCATGAGAATAAGCAAAACAGCCCATCCTTTCAAAACGAGAATCAATTATAAATTGTTTTAATTCTTTAAACTGTTCTTCGGTCTCACCCGGATAACCAACAATTAAAGTAGTACGAACAGCCATATTTGGAACTTTATTTCTAAACTGTTCTAATAATTCTCTTGTTTTTTCAGAAGTAGTTCCTCGCTTCATAGATTGCAACAATTCAGTATTTATATGCTGCAAAGGAATATCAAGATAGTTACAAATCTTTGGCTCATTTTTCATTACATCTAGTACATCCAGCGGAAAACCTGTAGGAAAAGCATAATGTAACCTTATCCATTCAATCCCATCAATCTTAACCAATTCTTTTAATAATTCTGCTAGCGCTCTTTTTTTATAAATATCTAATCCGTAATAAGTTAGATCCTGGGCAATTAAAATTAATTCTTTAACTCCTTTTGCAGCTAATTTTTTGGATTCTATTACAAGGTCTTCAATTGGAGTTGAAATATGCATACCGCGCATTAAAGGAATTGCGCAAAATGAACAAGGCCGATCACAACCTTCAGCTATCTTTAAATAAGCATAATGTTTTGGCGTTGTGGTCAGCCGCTCTCCAACCAGTTCATGCTTATAATCGGCTTCCAAAGCCTTTAATAGATTTGGGAGATCATGCGTTCCGAAATATTGATCCACATTCTGAATTTCTTTTTCAAGTTCGGGCTTGTAACGCTCACTTAAACAGCCCGTTACAAAAACCTTATCAATAATTCCTCTATCTTTTTTATCAACGAATTCTAAAATTGTATTAATTGATTCTTCCTTAGCATCACCAATAAAACCACAGGTATTGATCACCACAATATTTCCATCGTCATTAACATCTTCATGTACAACTTCTTTGCCATTAGCTTTGAGTTGCCCCATCAAAACTTCGCTATCGTAAACGTTCTTTGAGCAACCTAAAGTTACTACATTGATCTTATTTTTTTTGGTTGATTTTGTTCTCATGCCCCTAAATCCCCAAAAGGGGGACTTCATTCTTTTTAGATTTATCCTTTTAACTTTTTACTTAAAGAACGAATCTACAAATTCCATTTTATTAAAAACCTGCAGATCATCAATTCCTTCTCCAACACCAATATATTTTACAGGAATTTGAAATTGATCGGAGATTCCAATTACAACACCACCCTTTGCAGTACCATCTAATTTGGTAATTGCCAATGAAGTAACCTCGGTAGCTTTGGTAAATTGTTTCGCCTGTTCAAATGCATTTTGACCCGTAGATCCATCTAAAACCAAAAGCACCTCATCAGGTACATTTGGTGAAATTTTTTGCATGACTCTTTTAATCTTTGTCAATTCATTCATTAAATTGACTTTGTTGTGTAATCTTCCAGCAGTATCAATAATTACAACGTCTGCATCCTGACTTACAGCAGATTGTATTGTATCAAATGCCACAGATGCAGGGTCACTTCCCATATCCTGACGAACCATAGGAACATCAACTCTATCTGCCCAAATTTGTAGTTGATCTATTGCTGCAGCCCGAAAAGTATCAGCAGCACCAAGTATTACTTTTAATCCTTGTTTTTTAAATTGCGAAGCCAACTTACCGATGGTAGTCGTTTTACCAACACCATTAACTCCAACTACCATAATTACATAAGGTTTTTTACCTTCGGGTATAGAAAATTCAGTTTCATTACCTACATTGGTCAAGGCTAATAAAGCAGCAATTTCTTCCCTTAAAATATTATTGAGTTCATCAGTACCAAAATATTTATCTTTAGCAACACGTTCTTCTATCCTGTCAATTATTTTCAGGGTAGTATCAACACCAACATCCGATGCAATCAAAACTTCTTCTAAATTATCTAAAACCTCATCATCCACTTTTGTTTTACCGGCAACAGCTTTTGACAATTTATTAAAGAAGGAAGAACTACTCTTTTCCAAACCTTTATCTAAAATTTCTTTTTTTTTCGCTGCGTCTTCAGTGCTGTCTTTAGAAAATATTTTTTTGAATAAACTCATATCTCTGAGGGACTATATTAATTGAATTTAAAGAATGACAAAGATAATTAAATAATCTACTTTTGAAAAAGGGTTGATCTATTAGAACTACTCAATATATTCAGACTGAACCCTATTATAAGATCTTTATTATATTTGAACAGATTCCGCTTTTAAGCGGAATTAACCTGCCACGATTACAGTAGAGTTCAACTTACTTTTTTTTAATTTTACCTGAAGCTCCTTTAAAAAAGAGTTTCATTAAAAAGAAAGGCTACTCTCATGTTAGAAAGTAGCCTTCTTATATCTATAAAAAATATAAATTATTTTTTACTTAAAAACTCATTTACTTTAGAAGGATCCATAATAGACTCAACAAATGTATAAGCTCCTGATTTAGGAGATTTTACCATTTTAATTGCTTTAGTCAATCTTTTTGATCCTGTTTGTAATGATGCTACTGATTTCTTTGCCATGACTACTTGTTGTGTATTTAAATTTTCTACCGTAGTAGAAATCTCTAATTATTTAATTTCTTTATGAACGGTCATCTTCTTCAAAATTGGATTGAATTTTTTCAATTCCATTCTATCAGGAGTATTCTTTTTATTTTTTGTTGTAATATATCTTGATGTACCCGGTTTTCCAGAAGCTTTATGCTCAGTACATTCTAATATAACCTGAATTCTATTTCCTTTACCTTTTGCCATCTTATATTATTTTTTCAAAAAACCGTTAGCTCTTGCTTCTTTAATTACAGCTTCAATACCCTTTTTATTGATATTTTTTAAAGCTCTTGTAGAAACTCTTAAAGTTATCCATTTATCTTCTTCAGGAAGATAAAAACGTTTTTTTACCAAATTAACATTAAATTTTCTTTTGGTTCTATTAAGCGCATGCGAAACATTGTTTCCCACCATTGCTTTTTTCCCTGTAAGTTCACAAACTCTTGACATTTCTTACCTATTTATTTGTAATTTCAAAACGAGGTGCAAAAGTATAAATTCTTTATTGATCTCACAAACTATTTTTATTGTTTTTGTCAATTTCTTTTTTTAACATTTCTAAAGCTTTACTGGATGATCTTAATATAACTTTTTCACGGGGTTGACCAAAATTAAATTCTTTAACAATAACATCATCAGGAGTGGCAATAGCTATAAAAACCACGCCTACGGTTTTATCTGTCTTATCCCTTGTTGGACCAGCATTTCCTGTAGTTGCAATGGCATAATCCGATTGAAATATTCTTTTACAATTCAAAGCCATTTCTTTTACAACCTGTCCACTTACTACCGAATATTTTTGAATAGTTTTGGAAGAAATTCCTAAAAGATCTTCTTTAATTTTTGCAGAATAAGCTACTATTGAACCTTTAAAAAAGTTAGATGCGCCGGGAATTGAAGTGATCAATTTTGCAATATTTCCGCCTGTACAGCTTTCAGCAGTACTTAAAGTTAAATTATTTGATGTCATCTTTTTGTTAAGAATCATCTCAATAACTTCATTCTCTTGTAAACCAACTATTATATCTCCAATTATTTGTTGAAGCTTATCAATTTCTTTATCGATGGCTTTTTCTAAAATTTCCTTATTACTTCCTTTGGCACTTAAACGCAAACGCAATTTAGCATACGAAGGCAAAAAAGCTAATTTGATCATCTCAGGAAGCTCTCTTTCCCAGACTTCAATTCTTTTGGCTACATTACTTTCATTCATACCATAAGTTTGAATTGTTTTATGCACAATATATGGTAAGTGATAAGAATTTTGCAGTTTGGATAAAACCTGATTTTGCATTAAGCTTTTCATTTCGGCTGGAACTCCCGGAAGTGAGATAAAAACTTTTCCATCCTTATCAAACCACATTCCGGCTGCAGTACCAATTTCATTTGCTAAAACAATTGCTTTTTTTGGTAACAATGCTTGATGAACATCCGATTCTGTAAAAGGGAAATTCATTCTGGCAAATATATTCTTTATATGGCTTAAAATATTTTTATTCATAACCAACTCATCATTAAAGTAATTGACAAGTGTATGTTTGGTTATATCATCTTTTGTAGGCCCAAGCCCTCCTGTTAATATAATAATGTCAGCATTTTTTTCGGCTTCAGCCAAAGCTTTTAATATATGAGCTTTATCATCTTGTACAGAGGTGATTTGATAAACAGTCACCCCAATATTATTAAGCTCTTTACTTATAAATGCTGAGTTTGTATCTATAATCTGACCAATAAGGATCTCATCTCCAATCGTTATTATTTCTGCTTGCATAAGGCAAAGGTAAATGGAATAATTGAAAAAAAATTAGAGTTATATTCTTTTTAAATTTTTTTTATAAATTTGCCCCTTTAATAAAAGGTATTAAACCTCAGGGCAAGCCCTGAACCCAACAATAGGAATCGACCCAAGGGTCGAGGTATTTAACCTAGATCCCGCTAGATACTGAAACAAGTTCAGCACAGGCAGCGGGATTAGTTCGACTAACCACGCCAAAAAGCGTGGAGTCTCACGAATAACAAATCATTTAATATTATGAAAAAAATTATTTTAATTATTTTACTGCTTGGAATTAGCAACTTTGCTGTATCTCAAAAAATGGTAGTTCATCATTTTGATGATAAGGGCAATGAAACCGGAGTTGAAACATACAAACATGGGGATTTTATTGTAATTGCCCATGCTAAAGAAGGTAAAAAAATTCACTATTTTGAAGGTAAAATTACCGGTTTATATAAAAATAAAGGTGTTATTAAAGTCTTAGACTTAGCCAGAACCACTAGAGTAATGCCAATAGTAGGGAAAAAATTGAAAATTAGTGAAATTGTAGGCGTAGCCAGACCTGACACAAAAGAAATGAAAAAGAGGGAAAGCAATGCAGTAGGCGCCATGGTTGCCGGAGCGATAGGTGCGGGTATTGGTGGAAATACAGGTAATGCCATCATGTATGGTGCAGAAGGAGAAAGTATTGCAATTGATTTTTTCTCAAGAGAAAAAGTAGATAAGCAAAGTATTAAATGTGAAATTATTAAAGACTAAAATCATGAAAAACAAAATATTAAAATACATCTCTTTGGTAGTTTTTTCAGGACTACTTTTAACAAGTTGCGAAAACAAGAAAAAAGATACTGTAAATCAGGAAGTACTTAAAACAGCTACAGAAAAAACACATAACTGGACAGAAAATGATAAATTAGCTTTTCAAAAGAACTCCAATGGATTCTTAATAGCTCATTCCGTTGAGAACCCTGAAAAATATACCAATTGCCTTTTAAAAACCGTCATGAATAAATATCCAAATCCGGATGATGCTTTAGAACTTGATCAAAATGAATTATCAGTTCTATTTGAAAAATCTACATGTATTAACGATCTTGTTTTAGTTAAGATCATTAGTGCATGGAATGAAGAAACAGAACAAATGTTTTTAAAGAACTGTATATCTTCAGCTCAAAAAAATACTATGACTACTGATGAAGCTAAAACATACTGTGATTGTGCTTTAGCAAAAACAAAAAAAATTATTCCAAATCCTCAATATTTGATTGCACTTACCGATGAAGAGTACAATTCAATTCTTAAAGATTGTAAATAAGATTAGGCTAAAATTCAATATTTTAAAAGACTGTCATTTTTGATGGTCTTTTTTTCTCACTTAGATTTTTATATAATTGGACTAAAAACCAAGCTTTTGTTCATTTACATAGTCTTTCAACATAGAAAAACAACAGACAAAAAAAGAAAACCTA
>JAOZVI010000165.1 GCA_029938265.1 Flavobacteriaceae bacterium
AGACACAAATTAATTTTCGTTAAGAATAAAGAAAAGCGTATAACAAGAGCTAAAAGGCATTAAAACGACTTTTTAGCAGAAACGTTAGAGCAAGGAAAGAAATTGAAAAAGCGTTAATTATGAATTACACACCAAATGTAAAGATCATCTTATTTATAATGGTTATGTGGGTAACTTTAGCAGTAGGAGGCCTTGCAGAAATATACGGTTTATAAGGTTTTAATTTTAATGAAGATGTTATAGAAATTAAACACGAGGGTTGTTACCAACATACGAGTCAGAAAATCGAAGAAGACTATTTTAACGATCTCTTACATGGTAAAAAGGAAGTCTTTAGTGGCATGGAAGGCGGTTTTAAATATGCAGAGGCTTTTATTCAGCAAATGCATAGTAAAAAGATGGCTTTATGATTTCATCGGATAATTTAAAAAACATAAATTAATCAAACTATAATTATTAGAACTGTTATGAATAAATTATTTTTTAGTTTAGTATTGGTTCAAATACTCATTTTAGATGGATTTAGCCAAACAAAAGTATTACCACGAATAGCCATTGCTGGAATAGCTATAGAATCAAGTACATTTTCGCCGGCTTTAACCCACGAGGATGCTTTTCATGCGAGAACAGGTAATAATATTTTTGAGTATTATCCATTTTTATCGCCAAATTCACCAAATCGAAAACGGGCAAACTGGTTTCCAACATTAAAGGGACACGCACTTCCCGGAGGTACAGTTACCAGAGAAGCTTACGAATCATTGGTAACCAAAACACTTGATATGCTTAAAAAAGACCTTCCTTATGATGGCCTGTTTTTAGACATACATGGAGCCATGAGCGTTGTAGGACTTGATGATCCTGAAGGTGATCTTATCATCAGAATTCGTGAAGTAATTGGTAAGAAAACTATCATTTCAACCTGTATGGATCTACATGGTAATGTTTCATGGCGACTGGCTGAAAACACTGACCTGATCACATGTTATCGATTGGCGCCACATGAAGATTCCATGGAATCAAAAAAGCGGGCAGTTGATAACCTTTTATCCAGACTGGAAAGTGGCAAAGGAATACCTGCATATAAGGCCTGGATTCCAGTGCCGATATTATTACCCGGAGAAAAAACAAGTACAAGAATTGAACCTGCAAAGAGTTTATACGCTAAGGTTGCTCCGATTGCTGATCAAAAAGGCATTGTTGATGCTGCAATCTGGATTGGTTATGCATGGGCTGATGAACCACGTAATCACGCTGTTGTAATGGTAACAGGAGATAATAAAGAAAAAGTGACTAAATCTGCTGAAGAACTTGCAGAATACTTTTGGAAAGTGAGATCGGAGTTTAAATTTATCGCACCTACAGCTAGCCTTAAGGAGAGTTTAAACAAAGCAATTGCCAGTAATAAGCATCCATTTATTATCAGTGATATGGGAGATAATCCTACCGCCGGAGGAGCAGGTGATGTAACCTGGACATTAAATGAAATTCTTAAACGATCAGAGTTTAAATCAAAAAATGGACCCTCTCTTATTTACGCATCAATACCAGGGCCTGAATTAGTAACAAAAGCCATCGAAGTTGGTATTGGTGGTAAAGTTGAAGCATTTGCAGGAGCATCTATTGACAATCGTTTTGCTCCTCCTATCAAATTATCAGGTATAGTAAAAGCAATCAAACACGGAGATAAAAATGCTGAAACAGAAGTTGTCTTGAAGGTTGGAAGTGTATCTGTCATTGTTACTAAAAAAAGAAAGCCATATCATTACGAAGCTGATTTTACAAGATTAGGTTTAAAACCTCGAGAAACTGATATTGTAGTTGTAAAAATTGGTTATTTAGTGCCTGAACTGTATAATATGAGAGCAGATTGGATCATGGCTTTAACTCCTGGAGGTGTTGATCAGGATATTGAAAATCTTGATTATAAGAGAATAAAAAGACCGATGTTTCCTTTTGATAAAAATATGAAGGATCCCGATCTTAAAGCTAGATTAGTCCCAACATCAGATAACCTATAAGAATGTGAAACTTGATCAGCATGAAATTTAAAATAATCATATTCAGCATTTTAGTTATTTCTATTTTTTTACTTAACTGTTCAAAAACAAAAGTAGAAAACACTCAACAAACATTAATTGGTGTCAAAATTTATGAATATAAAGGAGATTTTAAAAATTTATTCAAAAGTTGGAAAGAAATTGGAATCAATACGGTATTTGCAAGTGTTGAACTGTTATCGAATAACCAATTTAAACAACTATCAAAAGAAAATCAAATAAAAACCTTTGTCATTCTCCCTATCTTTTATGCACCCGAAGAAACAACAAAAGATTCAACAGTTTTTGCTATAACAAACGAAGGGAAATTCGCTGTAGATGAATGGGTGAAATTCGCTTGCCCCTCTAACAAAGAATTCAGGCAATTACGTATTAATTATATTCGTGATTTTGTCAAAACACATCACCCTGATGTAATAAGTTTAGATTTTATTAGACATTTTGCCTTTTGGGAAAAAATCTACCCAGGCACTGAGACAAATTCTATCCCCAATACTTGTTTTGATCATCGATGCATTAATTCGTTCTATAAAAGCCAAAATATTAAACTTGATGTAAATTCAAAAACTCCTGCTGAAACTTATCAATGGATCAGATCCAATTATTGGGAAGAATGGATTGAATGGAAAAATGAGCTTATCACTTCTATGGTGATTGAAATAGTAAATACAGTTAAAAAAGTTGACCCTGATATTGAAGTAAATCTGCATGCTGTTCCATGGAGAGATAATGATTTTGAAGGATCTATTCACAGTATTATCGGTCAGGATTTCGCAACACTCTCAAAATATCTCGATTATATTTCGCCCATGACCTATGCGCACATGGTAAAACAAGATCCTGAATGGATATCAAGTGTTGTATCCGAGTTATACCAAATAACCAAACTTAAAGTGCTTCCAAGCATTCAGGTTGAAAAGGCATATTTAGATTATGAATTGACCACTGATGAATTTGAAAAAAGCATAAAAGCAGCATTAAAATCACCGTCCAGCGGAATTATTATATGGAATTGGAATAAATTAAGTGCAAATAAAGATAAACTGGAATTATTTAAATCTTCAATTCAACAATACAATAAAAAGCATTGAGTTGTATTTTTTCATTATGATTTTTAAAGTATACTATTAATATTGTTATAGATACTTTCCCCTACTCTATCTCCATAAAGATTTATATTAAAATCAGCTTTACTATTTTTATATTCTTTAAAAGCTTTGATCATCTTTTGTTGATCGCTCCCAACAATCTTGGCGAAACCATTTTCAACCAATTCAATCCATTCAGTTTCTTCACGTGCAATAATGCAATGCTTTTTATTAAAAAAGGCTTCTTTTTGGAGCCCGCCACTATCGGTAACAACCATCTTACAATTCTTCAATAGTTCTAACATATCAAAATAACCTACTGGATCAATCATGATAAAATTATAAACTAAGTTATTATTTTTTAGGATATTACGAGTTCTTGGATGTAAGGGTAAAACAACCGGGATTTCTTTATTAATGATCTGTAAACCCTCAAAAATTGATCTTAACTTTTGCAGGTCATCCGTATTTTCCTGACGGTGAATCGTAGCCAAAACAAAATTATTATTTTGCAAGTCCAGATCACTGATTATTGATGATCTTTCAGCAGAATTCTTACTATAAAATGCTACGGCATCTTTCATAATATCACCACTTTCAACAACATTATTATCAAGATAATCAAAGCCTTCTTTTTTTAGATTTTTGATTGCTGTACTGGTTGGACAAAGCAGAAGATCTGAAATTCTATCGGTTAAGATACGATTGATCTCTTCGGGCATTTGCATATTAAATGAGCGTAAACCAGCTTCAATATGTACAACCTTAATATCTAATTTTTTAGCTGCCAAAGCGCCTGCAATGGTAGAGTTGGTATCGCCATAAATAACAACAGCCAGAGGCTTTTCTTTTAACAGTACCTCTTCAATCTTCTCAAGCATCTGTCCGGTCATTGCACCATGACCTAAACCATTAATATTGAGATTGTATTTAGGTTTTGGAATTTCCATTTCGGTAAAGAACACTTCGCTCATATTATTATCAAAATGTTGTCCGGTATGAATAATTACCTCTTCGATCTCTTTCTTTTCAGAGATTATCCTGCTCAATACTGCCGCCTTCACAAATTGTGGACGAGCACCTAATATGGTTACAATTTTTTTCATATATTTTTAATGATTTCAGTCAATCGTTGAGTTAATTCTTTTCTATGATATTGGTCAATATTTTTAGATACAATTTTTAATTCACCGTCTTTATATTTTTTATATAAATCTAAAATAGTTTTTTTTAAATTTTCTTTATCCTCAAATTCTACAACAAATCCGGCATTTGTTTTATTTATAATTTCTGCCAGATCACCATTTAACGGAGCAATTGCTATAATAGGTCGTTTAGCCTGTAAATATTCAAATATTTTCCCCGTGATAATACCCTTTGCTGAAGGGACATTATTTACAGCTAACAATAAAACCTGCGTCATTGTTTGATATGCTATTACTTTTTGATGAGGAACATAAGTGATATATTTTGTATTTTCCTCCAACTTATGATCAGCGATATAGTTTTTCACCTCATCTGCAACTTCACCTATAAATTTTATTTCA
>JAOZVI010000049.1:0-7841 GCA_029938265.1 Flavobacteriaceae bacterium
CTCGTTTTTTAAGAGGTTATTATAATTTCCAGTTACAAAGAATATGGGGTAATGTATCTTATATATCTGAAGAGAATTATGCAAATACTGAATTTAACCAACCAAATTCTGGTCCTATCTGGGACCAAATTGAAGCTGATTTTGATTTTGCAATGAAAAATCTACCAGATACACAATCTGATGTAGGAAGACCAACAAACTGGGCTGCAACTGCTTTTTTAGGTAAAGTTCATCTTTATCAACATGAGTTTTCAGATGCTTTAGGATTATTGGAGAATGTGATTAATCATGGTCCTTATTCTTTATTACCGGAATATGTTGACAATTTTCGATTAGCAGGTGATAATAGCATTGAGTCAATTTTTGCAATACAATTTGCAGCTGATGCCGGTCAATCTTTTAATGGTAACCGCGGTGGTACATTAAATTTCCCCGGTGGTGGCCCAATCAATTCTTGTTGTGGTTTTTACCAAGGTACACAAGATTTGGTAAATGCTTATCAAACTTCAGCTGGTTTACCGTTGTTAGATACTTATAATCAAAGTGATGTAGCCAATGATTATGGAATTTATAGCGATGAACCTTTTACAATGCATACTGGACCTTTAGATCCTAGATTGGATTATACTGTTGGACGAAGAGGACTTGACTTTAATGGTTGGGGTGTAAATGTTGGTAAAGACTGGATTCGTGCAGCTTTTGCTGATATTTCTGGTCCTTATTTAGCTAAAAAGAGCATGTACTATGCTGGCGAAGATGCCAATATGGGTACAGGTGGCTGGGGTCAGCAAAGAGCTGGTATCAATTACCACATTATGAGATATTCTGATGTTTTATTAATGGCCGCAGAATGTGCTGCTGAAACTGGTGATACAGATAAAGCCTTAGGCTATGTAAATCAAGTAAGAAACAGAGCTAAAAATATGACATATTTAAAAGATGTTGATGGATCTGGAAACAATGCTGCAAATTACAGTATTGAACTTTATGGTTCTTTTCCTAGTCAAGAATATGCAGTCAAAGCTGTAAGGTTTGAACGTAGAGTAGAATTTGGAATGGAAGGTCAACGTTTATTTGACATAAGAAGATGGGGCAATGGTGTTCAGGTGATGAATGATTATATTGCTAATGAAGCACGTACTATTCCTCCTTATGGAACTGCTGCTAATGCTTATCAGGACAAACATAATCTTTGTGCCATTCCTCTTAATGCAATTGATTTGAGTGGTGGGGTTATAACACAAAATCCTGGTTTCTAAAACTTTTATAAATTAATTTAATAAAAAGAGCATCAAATTGATGCTCTTTTTTTTTGTTTAATTAATACCCTATTTATTACATTTGCAAACTTAAAATAAGTAAAAAATAAATTATTAATAGATGAAACAAAAATGAATAAGTTTAATCAATTATTTCACAAAAGGTAAAGATTAAATTTTTCATGAGAGAGCGAAGCGGTTGCACGCGTTCTCAATTTTTTAATTGACTTATTAATCTATAATTACAAAAATTTAAACAAGTGAAAAACATTATTATATCTTTTAGTATATTAATTATCCTGTTTTCCTGTAACAATAAAAATACAGATTCAAACAGTAAGATCTTTAAAGATCTCAACCATTCAAATACGGGAATTAATTTTTCTAACAATCTAATTGAAAACGACTCACTTAATTATTTTACTTATGGATATATCTATATGGGTGGAGGAGTCTCAGCCGGAGATATCAATAATGATGGCTTGATCGACCTTTACTTTACCGGAAATATGGTGCCCAATAAATTATATCTCAATAAAGGCAACATGAAATTTGAAGACATTTCTGATAAAGCCGGTGTTAGTGGAGATAATAGATGGTTTACAGGTGTTACGATGGCAGATGTAAATAGCGATGGCTTTTTAGATATATATTGTTCCGTTGGAGGAAAATTTAAACCAAAAGAAAATTTATTGTTTATAAATAATGGAGATCTAACCTTTACAGAAAGTGCTAAGAAATTTGGAGTAGACGATATTGGAAATAGTGTTCAATCTACTTTTTTTGATTATGATCTAGATGGAGATCTTGATCTGTATGTTGCCAACTACCCTCCTACTAAGTTTAATGCCCCAAATTATTTTTATCAATTCAAAATGGGTAATATTCAAGATGTAGAAACTGATAATTTATTCAGAAATGATGGTGAAAAATTTACAAATGTTACAAATGAGGCAGGTTTAAGATCATTTGGTTTAACCAATAGTGCAACCATTGGAGATCTCAATCAGGATGGATGGCCGGATATTTATGTTTCAAACGATTTTAATGTTCCCGATTATCTTTTTATCAATAATAAGAACGGAACCTTTAGCGAACATATAAAAGATCTGACAAAACAAACAGCTCAATTCGGAATGGGAACTGATATTGCTGATTTTAATAATGATCAGTTGTTAGACATATTACAAATGGATATGACACCTGGTGATAATCGGAGATCAAAAGCTAACATGGCAGGCATGAATCCGGGTAAATTCTGGTCAACTGTTGATATCGGTTTTGGTTATCAATACATGCAAAATTCGCTTCAAATAAATAATGGAAATATCAATAATTCTTTACCTTCTTTTAGCAATATTTCTCGTTTGGGAAATATTGGATTAACTGATTGGAGCTGGGGTCCCCTATTTGCTGATCTGGATAATGATGGCTGGAAGGATATATTTATTTCTAACGGAACACGTAGAGAAATAAATAATAAAGATTATTTTAAAAGCATCGCAAGTCAAAAAATAACTAAAGATAGCATGTTGGCCAAAAGCCTGGCTATTCCCTCAGAAAAAATTGACAACTTTGTTTTTAAAAACAATGGCGATCTTACCTTTAAAAAAGTAAATGAAGAATGGGGTATTGTCTATAAAGGATTTTCAAATGGTAGTGCTTATGCTGATTTAGATAATGATGGTGATCTTGAAATTATTATCAATAATATTGATGATCATGCTTCTGTATTTGAAAATTTGAGTGCTAAAAAAAATAATTTTTTATCCTTGAATTTTATTGGTTCTGAAAAAAATAGATTTGGCATTGGCGTAAAGGTTACCCTAAAAACTGATAGTTTAACACAATTTCAAGAATTGACATTATCAAGAGGATTTCAATCATCTGTAGCACCTCAAATTCATTTTGGATTAGGAAAATTTAATAAAATTGATACGCTTAAAATTGTTTGGCCTGATCAAAAAAATCAGATTATTACCAATATTGAGGTAAATCAGTTTTTAAAGATCGATTATAAAGATGCAGTAGTAAAATCAAAATCCTTAAACAGTCCTATAAAGAATCAAGTATTTTCAACAATAAAAGATTCAACTATCAATGTCCATCATAAACACAGTGAAAATTTCTATGATGATTTTATTGATCAGGTCCTTTTACCACACAAAACTTCATCTTTTGGCCCAGGATTATCCGTGGGAGATTTAAATGGAGACGGGAAAGATGATTTTATAATAGGCAGTGCTTCAAATTATGAAACAGGGGTTTTTTATCAAGTTAAAAATGGTTTCGAAAAGCAAAATATCAAAGCTATGCAAAGTGATAAAATGTGTGAAGATATGGGAAGTTTAATTTTTGATGCTGATGGCGATGGAGACAATGACATATACATGGTAAGCGGTGGCGGAAATGAGTTTGAATTTGATTCAGAATATCTACAAGACAGATTATTTATCAATGATGGAAAAGGTAATTTTTCAAGATCAGAAAATGGTTTACCTCCTATGATCACCAGCGGAAACAGGGTTTTTAGCTTTGATTATGATAAAGATGGAGATCTGGACCTTTTTGTTGGGGGCCGCGTGATTCCAAAAAATTATCCTTTACCTGCTGATAGTTATTTGTTAGAAAATGTAAGCACAAAAGGTAATCCAAAATTTATTGATGTTACCAGTAAAAATGCACCTGATTTTAAAGAGTTAGGCATGGTAACCAGTGCTGTTTGGACTGATATTGATAAAGATGGCTGGACAGACTTAATGATCGTTGGCGAATGGATGCCAATTACTGTATTTAGAAATAATGAAGGTTCATTTGAAAATATTACAAAAAAATTAGATCTTCAAGATACAAATGGCTGGTGGTTTAGTATCCAACAAGCTGATTTTGATAAAGATGGAGATATGGATTACATCGTTGGTAACTTAGGACTAAATTACAAGTACAAAGCAAATAAAAAAGAAACTTTTGATATTTATGTAAATGATTTTGATAAAAATAAATCCAATGATATTGTATTGAGCTATTATGATGAAGGTATAGAATATCCTGTTCGTGGAAGACAATGTTCATCAGATCAGATACCTGCTATTAAGAAAAAATTTAAAGATTACGATGAGTTTTCAACAGCTACCTTAGAGGATGTTTATACTAAAAAAGATTTAAACAGGTCTCTCCATTACAAGGTAAGATCATTTGCCAGTATCTATCTTGAAAATAATGATGGTGATTTTATAATTAAAAAATTACCGAATTATGCACAAATATCTATTATCAATCAAATTTTAGTAAAAGATTTTGACAATGATTCCAATTTAGATATAGTAATTGCCGGTAATCTGTATGGTTCTGAAGTTGAAACGCCAAGAAATGATGCCGGAATTGGTTTGTATCTAAGGGGAAATGGCAAAGGTGCATTTGAACCCGTTAGAACCTATGATAGTGGATTATTTATCAATGGAGACACAAAAGATTTAGCAATGATCAAAATTGGCGATAATAACTATATCATTGCTGCTAAAAACGATGATTATTTACAGTTTATTAAAGTGAATCGGTAAAATTAGGTGTTACCACAAAGTTATTAGACCTATTTCAATTAATGTAAAAATGTGTTAATAATGTAATGCTATAAAAAATTACATTTTCTAAAAGGCGACTTTGGTTTTATTCCTAAAAAGGTGCATAGAGAAGCGCACAAATGAGGTTAAAAGGAGTTTCAAAGTAAATACAAAGGAGGGAAATACTGTAAATCGCAGAAATTCAATTATATATCATAAAGAAAACTATTTATAAAGCTACAATAAAAGATAAAAAATATTGTTTATATAATTAAATTGTATTTAATTTGTACAATCTTATTTAATTATATTAAACGATAACACCAATTTGCGTTTATGGATCAAATGGGTAAAAGAATAAAGCTAAAAAGGGAAAGTCTTGGCCTTCTAATCAAAGAGTTATCTTTTAAGATTGGTGTTACTTCCAGTTTAATTTCACAGATAGAAAGAGGAAAAGCTTTTCCATCCATTGTAACCTTAAAAAAAGTCTCTGAAGCACTGCATACTACAGTTGGTGAATTAATTGGTGAAAATGAAAATTCTATTAATCATCCATTGGTAAAACCAAATGAAAGACGAATAGCAAAAGTGAATGAAGGAGGTACCAGTTCGCAATTACTTTCAAACCATTTTCCTGGAAAACAAATAGAACCCTATATCATTAAATTCAAAAAACATTCTGATTCAAAAGAAATTATGACCAGCAACTATCCCGGTCAGGAGTTTTGCTTTGTGCTAAAAGGTTTTTTTGAAGTTAAAATTGATGGTAATAATTATTCTTTAAAAGAAGGTGATAGTTTCTATTTTGATTCTAAACGAACTCACTTATTTAAAAACCTAACTGATAAAGAAGCAGAATTAATCTGGGTTATCACACCCAATAACAATTAAACTAATTTATTGATATTTTATTACAAAAAGAAAAAAATGATACTTACAGAAAAATCAAAAATTGAAAAATTAATGGATCGCCACGATTTGGGTGAAAATATAAAAAGTGTAATTGCAAACGAAAAATTGTTACCCAATACATTGGTAAACAGATTGCACAATAACTATCCGCAACATTCTAGATTTGAAGAGAAAAAAGAAATTTTATTTACATCTTCAAAAAATAAATATACCGGATTAAAAGGGTTTAGAGAAATCTTTAAAATATTAAAAGAAAATGGAATAGATCTGGGTGATATTAAAGAACGTGAACTATTTATTGAAGTATACCGCTTCATGGTAACCAAACACGTCTTAAATACAATTGACTGGAATAATTTTCATGAGGATTCTGTATTTCAATTAACTTTCCCTCAACCGAAAATGATTGACAAAGAAGTTGTTAAGGAATATCTTGCAGAAGAAGATGATGCTATAAGAACGAAAATAGCAACCGACTATATTCATAGAACTAATCCGCATGATGGTAAACAGATGCTAAACCGACCTTCATTTTATACTGAAGATGGTGAATTGGAAAGTTTACAGGGTAGTCAGCATAAATATCCACAGGTATTTTTATTATTTGATAAAACAACACAAAGTTGTTTTTCGTTCTGCACTTATTGTTTTAGACATGCACAAGTCCGTGGAGACGAAGATATGTTTATCCAAACCGAAATTAAACAAGTACACGATTACCTGAAACAACATAAAGAAGTTTCCGACATTCTTGTTACAGGAGGTGATGCAGCATACATGCCGGCTGACAGAATGAGAAAATATTTAGAACCGTTAATGACAGATCCTGATTTATCACATATCAGAACTGTTAGAATTGCGTCCAGAGCACTTACTTTTGATCCGGAAATAATATTGAACAAAAAATATGAAGATATCCTTTCTTTATTCAGAGAGTTGACTGATCACGGAATGCAAGTATTATGGATGGGTCATTTTTCTTCACCTAAAGAATTGATGAATATTGTTACTTTGGCATCAGTACGCCGCTTGAGAGCACATGGCGTAAATGTAAAAAGTCAGAGTCCGATGATGAATCATATCAGTCTATTTAAAGATAAAAATGGAAAAGTTGATGTTGATAGATCAGCAGAAAACTGGATTGATCTTGCAAATATTTTAACGATGCAAGGAATTGGATTCCACTCAATGTATTGTGCAAGACCAACAGGAGAACATCATTACTTTACAGCTCCGTTAGCTGATATGAATAAAGTTTTTAGTAAAATCTACAGAAGCCTTCCTTCAGTTAGTCGTCCCTCAAGATATATTACTATGACATCATCAGCAGGTAAAACCTCCTTGATGGGTACCGTTGAAGTCAATGGCAGAAAAGCCTTTGCATTAAAATTTAACGAAGCCAGAAACATGGAATGGTTAGATAAAGTGTACCTGGCAGAATATGATGAGGAAGAGAATACTATCGAGAAATTAAAACCATTTGGAGGAGGAAAATATTTTTACGAGGAAGAATTAGAAAGGATTGAAAAAGATCTTGAGAAAAAATAAATATTATGATCAATAAAATTATTAAATCAATAACAGAAGCAGTAAGTGAAATCCATGATGGTGCAACTGTTATGATCGGTGGTTTTGGAGAAGCAGGAAGCCCGATTGAGCTCATTCATGCATTGATCGATCAAGGCGCAAAAAACCTTACTGTGGTGAGCAATAATACGGGAAGTGGAAATGTAGGATTGGCTGCACTCATAGCAAACAGACAAGTTAAAAAAATGATCTGTTCATTTCCCAGAACGGCAAATTCTACTGTTTTTCCTGAATTGTACAATGCAGGAGAGATTGAACTGGAATTGGTTCCTCAAGGAACACTGGCTGAAAGAATAAGAGCTGGTGGTGCCGGAATTCCTGCTTTTTATGTACCTGCATCTGTCAATACACCTCTTGCCGAAGGAAAAGAGTCACGAGAGTTTAGCGGACAGAAATATGTTTTAGAATATGGAATAAAAGCAGATTTTTCGTTGGTAAAATGTGAAACAGCCGACAGATATGGTAATTTACTGTACCACGCAACTGCGAGAAATTTTGGTCCAATTATGTGTACTGCAGCTGT
>JAOZVI010000049.1:7851-12405 GCA_029938265.1 Flavobacteriaceae bacterium
TGCTGATATAACAATTGTTCAGGCAAAATCGATAGTTGCTGCCGGACAAATTGATCCTGAAGCCGTAGTTACTCCCGGAATATTCGTAAAGAAAGTTATTGAAATTAATAATCCTGCTAATGAATCTCAATTGGTAGCAGACGGAATTACATATCCATGACAAATACAGAAAAAAAAATTGGTTGGGATCGTTCTGAAATGGCACAAAAAGTTGCCTTAGACATCCCTGATGGTTCTTACGTAAATTTAGGAATCGGTATTCCTGAAATGGTAGCAGGCTTTGTACCAGAGGGTAGAGAATTAATTTATCAAACAGAAAATGGACTACTTGGAATGGGCAAGGCTGCAGAAGAAGGAAAAGAAGATCGTGAATTAGTGAATGCAGGAAAAAAATTTATTACTACCATACCTGGAGCCAGTTATTTTCACCATGCTGATAGTTTTACAATGATTCGCGGGGGACACATCGATATTTGTGTTCTTGGAGCAATGCAGGTTTCTAAAGACGGTGATCTGGCCAACTGGTCAACCGGTGCTAAAAATGCGATTCCTGCTGTAGGCGGTGCTATGGATCTGGTAGCCGGAGTGAAAAGAATTTTTGTAATTACACAACATGTTACAAAAAAAGGAGTTCCTAAAATAATTGATGAGTGTACATTTCCACTTACAGGAAAACAAGTTGTTGAACGTATCTATACAGATCTTGCCATCATCGATGTTAAAAAAGATGGATTATTTGTAAGAGAAATGGCACCTAATGTAGATTTTGAAACTCTACAAAAGCAAACAGGTGCAAAACTTAGTCAATACAAAAAATAATAGCTTAAATCTATAATGTCATGAAACGAGCATAATCTGTATTTTCTAAGAAAATGAATACTTATTATGTGAGTTCCTTCTTAACAAACTTAAAATTATTATCAGATGAATTCAAAAGATTCAAACAAAAATTCAAATGGCGAAACAAGCAAAGCTATATATGATCGCGCTGTTGATGTACTAACTGGAGGTGTTAGTAGAAATACAATATTCCGTAAACCTTATCCCTATTATGCGGCAAGTGCAAATGGTAGTTATATCAAAGATATCGATGGCATAGAACGTCTGGATTTTGCTAACAATATGGCATCATTGGTTCACGGTCATTCACATCCGGCCATTGTAAGTGCAGTTACTGAACAATTACAAAAAGGATCTGCCTATACAATGGGGTCAGAAGCCGAAGTTCTTTATGCAGAACTGTTGATTGGCCGATCTCCTGAATTTGAAAAGATCCGTTTTATGAATTCCGGTACCGAGGCGGTAATGACCATGATTAAAGCGTCGAGAGCCTTTACGGGAAAACCAAAAATAGCCAAAGCTGAAGGTGCCTACCACGGAACCTATGATTATGCAGAAATAAGTCAAACTGCAAATCCGAGCAATTGGGGAGATATCAATAAACCAAATGCTGTTCCAGTTGTACAGGGTACTCCTCAAAAAGTATTGGATGATGTTGTGATCTTTCCTTTTAATGATGTTGAAAGAACCATCAATCTTTTAGAGCAAAATGCCGATCAAATTGCATGTGTTCTGATCGATCCTGTTCCTCACCGGATAGGTCTTTTTCCTGCTACAAATGAATTTATTGAAGCAATCTACAAATGGACAAGGAAAAATAATGCGCTAATGATCTTCGATGAGGTGGTTTCTTATCGTGTTACCTATGCTGGAGCGCAGTGTACCTATTCTGTTAAACCAGACTTAACTTCCTTGGGTAAAATTATTGGAGGAGGATTTCCTGTTGGAGCCGTAGCCGGTAAAGCAGAAATAATGGAAGTGCTTGACCCTCGTGCAACATTTTTAAAACATCCGCATTCCGGAACTTTCTCAGCCAATCCGATATCCATGACAGCAGGTAGAGTTGCCATGAAAATGTTTGATGAAAAAGCTATTTTGAATTTGAATGCTCTTGCAATGACAGCCAGAAAGCAGATTGAAGAATCTATAAAAATTGCTGACGTGCCTATGTGCATAACAGGTGCAGGTTCAATGTTTAAACTCCATTTTCATGAAAAGGCTCCAAACACCTATAGGGATGCTTACCAGAATAAAGAAATAAGAGAAATAATTGATGAACTATTAGACTATCTGTTCTTAAAAGAGGATATCATCATGATCAATACTTTGGCTTGTATGTTTTCTACTACACTAACACAAAGCAATGTTGATCAATTATCAGAAGCATTGTTACGTGGATTAAAAATATTAAAGCCAAAAATTGACAGATTAGCTTAAAAAATATTTTATATCATATCGACCGTAGCGCAAACGGAGTGGAGATATCTTGACTTTGTATAATTTGCTCTCGATATTACGATAAGAACATTAATCTTTAATCAAAATAAAATGAGTGAAGTATATATTTGTGATGCAATTAGAACACCGGTTGGTCGCTATGGAGGAGTTCTTTCATCTGTTAGAACAGATGATTTAGCCGCAATACCTTTAAAAGCCTTAATGAATAGAAATCCGAATATGGATTGGACAGCCATTGATGATATCCTTATGGGATGTGCCAATCAGGCTGGAGAAGACAATAGAAATGTTGCTCGAATGTCTTCACTACTTGCCGGTTTTTCAGAAACAGTATCCGGATCAACAATAAACAGATTATGCGGATCAGGTATGGATGCTATAGGGATTGCAGCAAGGGGTATAAAATCGGGAGAAGTTGATATTATTGTTGCCGGTGGAGTAGAAAGTATGTCGCGTGCACCGTTTGTTATGGGAAAAGCTGAAACTGCTTTCTCAAGAAATGCTAAAATCTATGATACTTCTATCGGTTGGCGTTTCGAAAATTCAAAACTAAAAAAAATGTATGGTACTGAAGGTATGATACAAACCGCTCAAAATATTGCAACCGATTTTAATATTAGTAGAGAAGATCAAGACACATTTGCCCAGTGGAGTCAGGAAAAAACAGATAAAGCACAAAAAAATGGCTCTTTAGCAAGAGAAATAGTTCCAGTAATGGTTCCACAACGCAAAAAAAATCCTATAGAAGTATCCAAAGATGAACACCCACGTTTAACTTCTTATGAAAAGCTAAGTTCTTTAAGATCAATAACAGGTGAAAATGGAAGTATCACTGCCGGTAATGCCTCAGGAGTAAATGATGGAGCTGCTGCCCTATTGATTGCTTCAGCAGATGCAGTAAAAAAATTCAACTTAAAACCAAGAGTTAAAATATTAGGAATGGCAACTGCTGGTGTACTTCCACGTATAATGGGTATGGGACCGGTACCTGCAACACAAAAGTTATTGGCAAAATTAGGATTATCTCTGGATGACATGGATATCATAGAGCTTAATGAAGCATTTGCTGCTCAATCATTGGGTTGCACTCGTACCTTGGGTTTAAAAGATGATGATCCTCGTATCAATCCTTTGGGAGGAGCAATTGCGTTGGGTCACCCACTAGGTATGAGTGGTGCAAGAATTGTTACAAGTGCCTATTACCAATTGCTTAATTCAGATGCCAAAAAAGCACTTTGTACGATGTGTATTGGCGTTGGTCAAGGTATTGCGATGGTTTTAGAGAAAGTTTAAAAATTATTTACTCTCGATCCTTTACTGAATTCATAGATAAAATTTAGGGTTTGATTTTAACCAAAAATGGTATAATCAAACCCCTACTTAATTTATAGTTACATCCGTTTTACACGACCGGATGAAGATTCATCTTGCTCTAAGATCTTCGGATTTCCTTTAAATCTAATATCCCCTCCACTGGTAGCTTTTGCATCCAGTCTTTTGATCACATGTATTTTAATATCAGCACCACTTGTGACCCTTGCTGTACAGTTCTCTGCTTTTAGATCATAGGCATGTATATCACTGCCACTTGTAGCTCTTGCAGAAAAATCATCAACTTTGCCAATAAGTCTTATATCCGCTCCACTGGTAGCTTCACATGATAAATCAGTTACTTTTACACGTAAATTGATATCAGAACCACTGGTTGCCTCCAGTTGTAATTTATTAGTAATAATGGTATTTTCTGAATTTACTTCTGCCCCACTCGTTGTTCTAACTTCATTGATATGCAAAACTGATAAATATATCTTTTTAGCCTTGGCACGTATAATATTCTTTTTTGAAGAAATATATAAAGTTCCATCCTTAACTTCTGTTGTGATATATTCATGTAAATTTTCATCCGCTTCAACTGCCAGTGATGGCTCATCTCCAAAGGTCATATAAACATCTATTCCTGTACTGGCATTTATTTTAACAAAATCAGATGAAATATTACGATTTTGTGTGGTTACATTTCCATTTCCTTTTACTCCATTAATGTTCACACAGGATATTGAAGTAATAAATAAAACTACGATTAGCGCACTTTTGAATAGGGTTTTCATATTTTCTAATATTTTATTATACAAATATTTTGAGATTATCGAAATATTTAAAATTTTAAATTCTGAACTGTTTTTTTTATTGATAAATTGAATAATATGATTAATCTTTACAACAAATCCATTTTAAAAATTATATAGAATCTTTTGT
>JAOZVI010000049.1:12415-15755 GCA_029938265.1 Flavobacteriaceae bacterium
ATTCATCAATTCTTACTTCAGCTTTTTCTTTATTTTCATCAATAATTTCAATATGAACACCATCTTCATTAATTTTCATGTTAAATGATTCAGGATCATTTATTTCTGTTGTTTGTGTTTCAATTTCATCACAATCCATACAAGTCAATCCTTCTTCGGTCATTTTAAAATAGTGTTTTGCCATATCTCTATCATAAATTTTTTGAGTATTATCAACGTCATTTAAAAATGTACGTGTAGAGTTATCTAAATAAATAACCTGATTTTCCGGTATATACAAATCAACCATCATTGTTTGTTCTTTAAAATTATTTTCAACATCAGATAAAAAGTAACCATTTAATAAAATATCTTTATCAACAACTATAAATTCATATTCTATTGAAGCTGCATTTTCTCTTGCATCTAACTGACTTTTACCTTTTGATCTTTTTTTGATCTTAAAGAATGCTTGTTCATTATCCGTTGGAAATATATTTAACCTAATATGATTTGAATACATTCTTTCTTCATTTTCTTCATCTAAAACTATATTCGATTCCCATCTGTATTTTAAGACACTGTGATTTGATATTTTTTCATTATCAATTATTTTAATGTTTAAGGTATCCGTATTTACAAAGTTTAAGTCTTCTGTTTCAGTAACTGAACTATTAAAAGCCTTTTGCATTAATACCCTTGAACTGAAAAATGTTGTGGTTAAAAGTGCCACCAACCAAATTCCCAAAAGTGATAATTTTGCAGTTTTACCTATTGTTTTTGTATCATTTGATAAAATTCTCATACCCAATAAAAACAAGAAGAAAAATGGAATTCCAACCAATAAGAAAACTAATATGGATACTATCCAGATAGGTAAACCTGAATTATTGAAAAAATGTGTATTTTGATAAAACCAACCTTCGTGTAGAAAATCTAATGACCCAACCGTAAATAAACTAATTAAGAAACCTAAAATTACTACAGCTGAGATTATGATGAGAAGAACCCCAATAAATTTTCCAAGAACCATAAACAAACCTGAAATGATCTTACCTAAGGTATCTAAAAAATCCTGCATACCAGATTTTGCTTTACTGCCATATTTTTGATAGTCAGCATTTTTTACTTTTTCACTTACATCATTTATGCCATCTTTTATCCTTTCACCAGCATCTTCTAATTCTTCTCTAATTTTTTTTTCAATGTTACTGATATTTACCGGTTCGCCCATCATCTCAAGCTTTTCTGCAGTTGTATTTGCTTCAGGTAACAATATCCAAAGAACTATATAAACCAAAAAGCCAAAGCCAAAACCAAATGCTGCAATTAACCATGCAATACGTATCCAAATTACATCTACATTAAAATAATGAGCCATACCTGATGATACGCCTCCTAAAAATTTATCATCTCCATCTCGATATAATTTTTTTGATTTGCGATCCTGATATTCAGTATAATTATCTGAAAAAACTTCTTCATCAACAATGTAATCTTCAGGTTTACCCATAATTTCAATCACTTCATTGATGTCATTTTCATTAATTACCTGTCGAACATCTTTTATTCTTTCTAATAACAATTCGCCAATACGTAATTCAATATCAGACAAAATTTCATCCCTGCCTTTTGGATCATCACTTAATGAACGACGTACAGCATCCAAATATCTCTTTAATTTTTGATAAGCTACTTCATCAATATGAAAAAAGCTTCCTCCTAGATTAACGTTTATTGTCTTGTTCATTTTTTTGTTGATTTTGATTTTTGATTGTTTTTAGTTACTAATTTGACAGCTGCTACCAGATCAGCCCAAGTTGAATCCAACCCAGTTAGAAAAAGTTTTCCATTTTCAGTTAGAGCATAATATTTTCGTGGTGGTCCCGATGTTGATTCTTCCCATCGGTAACTTAAAAGTCCTGCATTTTTTAATCGTGTTAATAAAGGATAGATTGTACCCTCTACTACAAGCATTTTTGCATCTTTTAATTGTGAAAGAATTTCAGAAGTATAAGCATCTCCATTTTTTATTATAGATAAGATGCAAAATTCTAAAACCCCTTTTCGCATTTGTGCTTTTGTATTTTCGATTTTCATGTTATATTTTTTTAATTTTAAATTCGTTTATACCAAAAGACTTTGGACGGTATTTGCAATAAAAACTACGACGGCAATTAAAATTGAGATCATGATATTTGAATTTAATTATTTAATAAAATTTATAGTTGCAGGATATTTGTATATACCCCCTTGATTAGATTTAACGGCAGCAATAATGATCATCACAAATTTACTAATGATCAAAACCAAAATTAGTATCGCAAAACTTATTAATAAGAATAAACTAATTTGATTGATTTCATCAATAGCCACATTTATTGCTAATGAAATTATAGCTACTATTAAAATTGTAGAATAAAGTAAGTAACTCAAATTAAAATTGATCACTTCTTTACCTGTAGCATCTAATAATTCACTATCTTTTTTGTTAACCTCCCAAAAAATTAAAGGTGCTATTATCCCACCAAAGGGAAAAACATACCCAAAAAAACTTGAAAGATGCATTAAAAAAGCGTTGTTATTTTCTTTTGTTGTTGTCATTATATAATTATTTATAATACTTTCTTATGCAAATATATATCTTTTAACTAATACTATGCTTTACATAGTACTATTTTAACATTTATTTAACTAAACTGATTTATCTATAAAATGCTAAAAAAAGCGTAGATTAGCGTCTTAAGACATTAAAATGGGAAAATTTACAATCAAGAATTTAAATAAGTTTTTATTTTTTAAACTTCCTTCTGCTTATTTATCTGGTATAAGAGTAAGCTCAATTGAACAGAAAGAAGCTCAGGCAACTGTAAAATACCAGTGGATCAATCAAAATCCTTTCAAATCGATGTACTGGGCAACGCAAGGTATGGCCTCAGAACTGGTAACCGGAATATTGCTTATGAAAGCAATTGCTCAAAGCGTTAAAAAAATATCAATGCTAGTGATTTCACAAAACGGAGAATTTTATAAAAAAGCAACCGGAAAAATTACTTTTATTTGTAAAGAAGGTAACTTGATAAATAATGTGATTAAAGATGCTATTGATACTGGAGAAGGACAAACTTTAAAATTAACTGCAGAGGGTTTTAACGAAGAATTTGAAATAGTTTCAAAATTTGAATATACATGGAGTGTTAAAATAAAATAATCAAAGAGTGAAAATCCCAGATTAGTATTGACAGGTTTTTTGTAATGATGCCAAAAATAGTTGATGATTTTGATAAAATAGAAAAATAACTCTAAATTATTTTTACCCAAAGGATTACCCTCCTACCCTGATAAATCAAAGGACTAATTA
>JAOZVI010000050.1 GCA_029938265.1 Flavobacteriaceae bacterium
TAGTGATCCCTTTGATATCACCACCTTTAAATCCTCTTAATTTTGCTGTTTTATTGGTGCGTTCAAAATTTACATCATTTTGAGGATTTCCGTTATTAAAACGATCTGTCAATAAAAAATATACAGTTGCATTTTCCCAGATAAAAGGAGTTTCTTGAGAAGTATTTAACTCAACAATTTCTTTTTTAAGAGCTTTATCACAACTAAATAATAACATTAATAAAATTGAGAAAACAAATGATTTAAATGCTATATTCGTTAATAATTTTCGCAGAGGAAATAAAAGGTTTTCTCTCTTAAATTTCTGTTTCCCTGATGATAAAGATCTTAAATTCATACGTTTTTTTATTTATTTTTTAAACAACCATAAAACAGCTTCTTTAAAATGGTCTCTCCATAAAGCTTCGTTATGCTGTCCGTTTGGTATTATTTTTTCTGAAATATTATTGAATGGAAAACCATTATTTTTCATAAGCCTTGTCATTTTTTCCATATCCTTTACTACGTTTTTACCTTCCTGATCTCCAATTAGGAAATATATTTTTGTATTGTTAATTTGACTATGTTTTTTAGTATAATCAAAGCTTGATCTTGAAAACCAAAAAGAAGGAGAAAACACTCCTACTTTTCCATAGATTTTGGGGTATTTTAATCCTGCATAATGTGAGATCAATCCCCCCATTGAGCTTCCAATTATTGCAGTATTCTCCTTATTAGATAAGGTTCTGTATTTCTTATCTACATAAGGTTTTAGATCTTTTGTAATAAAGTTGATATAAGCATCACCTTCACCACCTCCATATTTACTATTTTTCCAGGGAGAGTATTCGTTCATCCTTTTATCACCTCCATTATTGATACCAATAACAATAAAACCTAAGCCTTTTTCTTCAAAAAGTTTATTAAGAGTTTCATCTACCTGCCATTCACCGGAAAAAGAAGTTTTTTCATCAAACAAATTTTGTCCATCATGCATATAAATAACAGGATATTTTTTTTGAGATGTATGGTAATCTGGTGGAAGGTATAGCCATATTTTCCTTTTTCTATTTAGCTGAGGTATATAAAAATCTTCTGCTATTACAGCTACATTTTTAGAGGCGGTGGATTTTTTTAATGAAGAATTTGACCAATTTTGAATATTCAGTTTTACTGTATCATTTTTCTTTTTAAAAGTATAATTCCTATCGTTAATATTATTGCCATTTTTATCTGATTCTACAATATCCCAATTTCCTTGGGTAAATTTAAATCGGATAGTCTTGGTAGTTTTCGGAATTGTAATAAGATACGTATTATCAATACTTTTTAATTTGTATTTTTCTTGTCCGCCAGTCCAGTTTTCAAAATCTCCTGAAATATAAATGGAAGCATTTTTTGGCGTGTTTTCAGGAAAATGATCTATTACAAAAGTAACTTGTGCATAAAAAGTTGAAGAAATTAAAAGGAAAAAAAAATATAAATTGCTAAATTTCATTTTATTATTTAACTTTAGTAGTAAGAAGAACGGCGCCTTTAAAATTTAAATTTATTTGTTTTTCCCAAATCAATTCTTCCTCTGAAACAATATTTTTTAATTTTTTACCATCGATACCAATTTCTTTAAATCTATTCAGATCTAAGTTTATTGCAGATTTATTTTTATTGATTATGAGTACAACAACTTCATCCTTTATTGTTCTAAAAAGTACATAAATACCGTCTATAGGAGAAAAATGTATGGTTTTTCCGTTATGGATCGCTTCACTTGATTTGCGATAATTGAGGATCTTTTGTAAAAAGTACTGTATTTCATTTTGATCTTTCGTCAAACCTTTTCCTGTAAAACCGTTTACTTTATCACCTTTCCACCCTCCTGGAAATTCAGATCTTATTAATCCATGATCTCCGGGTTTTTTAGAGTTTTCCAGTAAAATTTCAGTGCCGTAGTATATTTGAGGAATTCTGGGAAGCATCAACAGATAACTCAATGCCATTTTGGTCAAAATAATGTCTTTATTAAATTCTGTAAAGACTCTGTCTTTATCATGATTGTCTAAAAAAGCCAAAATATCATTTGGTTTTGTATAGGCAAAATCATTGGCCAAACCTTCATACATTTTAACCAACCCGGTATCCCATGATTCTTCTTCATTTAAACCTTCAACAATTGCCTTTTGCATCGGGAAATCCATAGTTGATCTTAAATTAGATTCGTAACCATCTTTGTTATTTGAGCCTTTTTGCCAATAGCCAACCAAAAGTGGATTATAACTCCATTCTTCACCAACAATACTAAATTTTGGATATTCATACATGATCGCTCCGGCCCAATTTGACATAAATGTTTTATCAGAATAAGGATAAGTATCTTGTCTGATTCCTCCAAGATCTAAGGTTTCTATCCACCATATGCTATTTTGAATAATATATTTAGCCATAAATGGATTTTGTTGATTTAGATCAGGCATAGCCGAAACAAACCATCCTTTTGACATTAAATCCTTATCATATTGAGAAGCATACATATCCTGATTGGAAGTTCTTCTATGATTTGTAATGGTCAAACTTTTTGATTCAATTTCTTTCTGATAGTTTATCCAGTCATCAAAAGGAAGATCTTTCATCCACCAATGCTCACTGCCACAATGGTTTGCAACTTGATCTATGATCAATTTAATACCTTTTTCTTTTGCTTTTTTAGAGAGATCCATATATTCGTTTAAAGTCCCAAATCTAGGATCTACCTGATAAAAATCTGTCATGGCATAACCGTGATATGAACTTTCATGCATATCATTAGTTAACATTGGTGTTGGCCAAATAGCCGTAAACCCCATGTTATGAATATAATCAAGATGATTTATAATCCCATCGATATCACCACCATGCCTGGCATAATCATGTTTTCTGTCAATCGTCTTTTCCTTCATTTCTAAATGGATATCATTTTTAGGATTTCCATTTGCAAAGCGATCAGGAGTAATAAGATAGATCACATCAGAACTATTAAAACCTATCCGATTTTCAGAATTATTACTTCTTTGTTTTAGTTCGTAGGTATATATTAAATTCTTGGGACTACCCTTGAAATGAATATCAAATTTTTGTGCTTTTTTGATATTGCTTAAATCTAAATTCAAAAAAATATAGTTTGGATTATCGGCTTTAGAAATACTATCAATCACGATGTTTTTATCTGGAATATCGATATTTTTATGAGCAATATTCTGACCATAAACCATCAATTGAAGTTTAGGGTTATTCATGCCAACCCACCAATTGGGTGGTTCTACTTTTTGAATGGTTTGTGCACTTATCATAAAAATATTAAAAAAAATAGATAATAATAGTGTTATACTTTTCATCTTAAATTGGTTTAAAATTATAAAGCTACCAATTCGTTGTTTGATACCGTTACTTTTTTACCGTGTACTGATATTTCAATTGGGTTAGAATTTTCATTAGTGAATTTACAACCGTCATGATCTTTATAAACTTTTAGGGTTGTACCTCTATAGTTAATTTTAAAAGAATAAGACTTCCATTTCTTTGGAATTTGGGGTGCAAAAGATAATGTATTATCAAAATTACGCATACCGCCAAAGCCCTGAACTATAGATAGCCAGGTTCCTGCCATACTTGTAATGTGTAAACCTTCATGAACTTCGTTATTGTAATCATCAAGATCTAATCGAGCGGTGCGGAGGTACATTTCATAAGCCTTGTCAATCTTTTCAATTTTTGCAGCTAAAATTGAATGTACACAGGGTGATAATGATGATTCATGAACTGTAAAAGGTTCATAGAAATTAAAATGATTTGTTATTTCATCAATTTTAAATCGATTTTCAAAGAAGTAAATTCCCTGTAAAACATCAGCCTGTTTAATATTTACTGAACGCAAAATTCTATCCCATGACCATTTTTGATTGATAGGTCTTTCAGATCTTGGTAAATCTTTAACAGGAATCAATTCTTTATCTAAAAATCCGTCTTGTTGTAAATATACATTGTATTTTTTATTAAATGGAAAATACATTTTATCTGAAATTTCTTTCCATTCAGTTAATTCATTTTTATTTAAAAAGGTTTTGGCAACAATTCTATTAAAATCTTCTTCATAATTATCTTTTAGAATATCTAAATTTTCTAAAGTATATTCCATACACCATTTTGCTAAATAGTTAGTGTAGAAGTTATTGTTTACATTATTTTCATATTCATTAGGGCCTGTAACTCCTAAAACAACAAATTTTTCTTTAGATTTTGAATAGGTAGCTCTTTGTTGCCAAAAACGAGATACTGCAATCATTACTTCTATTCCAAATTCAGGAATATAACTATAATCTCCTGTGTAATTTACATAATTATAAATGGCATAGATCATAGCGCCGTTACGATGGATCTCTTCAAAGGTGATCTCCCATTCATTATGACATTCTTCGCCATTCATGGTCACCATTGGGTAAAGTGCAGCTCCATTTTTAAATCCTAATTTTTCGGCATTTTCAATAGCTTTATCCAGTTGATTATAACGGTATAGCAATAGATTTTTCGCCACATTTTTGTCTTTGGTACTCATATAAAAAGGAATACAATATGCTTCAGTATCCCAATAAGTACTTCCACCGTATTTTTCACCGGTAAATCCTTTAGGACCAATATTCAGTCTTGAATCTTCACCCAAATAAGTTTGATTTAATTGAAAAATATTAAATCTTATGGCTTGTTGTGCTTTGATATCACCTTCGATAACAATATCGGCAGTTTTCCAAATCTTTTTCCAGGATTCTTTTTGCTTTAATAACAGATCATCAAAACCTATGTTAGCTGCTTTTAGAAGTATTTTTTTAGATGAATAAATTAGATCTTCTTTGGCATGATTCATAGATTGAGTATAACCACCATATTTTATGATCGTAAAAGTATCACCTTGTTTTACTTCTGTTTTATACTTAAAGGCAATCTTTTTTTCACTCTTTTCTGCTTCTGAATCTAAAATGATTTCGTCATCATTCAAAGCAAAAGAAATTTTCATACCTGTACTTACATGGAATTCTGTTTTTAGAGTTTTTGACAGAATATAAGCTTCGTTCTTTTCTTCTTCTATTTGTAAAATCTCCCAAAAGAATTCATCATAATTTGCATCTTCATTCATTATTCCTGCATCGATATACGGAATAAATTCTATTTCACCAGTAAAATTAATTGGTGTAATATTGTATTTTATGGCTCCAATTTCATCAAAATCTAAACTTAAAAAACGAACAGCAATTACTTTAACCTGATTGCCATTTTGTAACTCAGCTGTAAATGATCTGGTTAAAACGCCTTCTTTCATATTGAGTTCGCGTTTGTAATTTGATACTTTACATTTATTAAGATCTAAAGATATTCCTTTAATATTTACGTTTATTCCAATCCAGTTAGGAGCGTTTAAAACTTTGGCAAAATATTCAGGATAACCGTTTTTCCACCAGCCAACACGAGTTTTATCAGGGTAATAAATTCCACCGATATAACTGCCTTGAAAAGTTTCTCCGCTGTAATTTTCTTCAAAATTGGCACGTTGTCCCATGGCACCGTTACCAATACTAAAAATACTTTCAGAAGCTGTAACGTTTTCTTTGACAAATCCTTCTTGAATGATTGACCATTCGTTTGGGATGATATAATCTTGATTCATTTTTTTTATTTTTCTATCAATTTTTCTGCAAAATCAATAGTTAATTCATTTGTGTTATTTAATATAAAATCTGCGTCTTTTAAAATATTTTCATCTCCAATACCAACACTTATCATTTTAGCATTATTGGCCGCTTGTATTCCTGCAAGGGCATCTTCGATTACAATACAATCAACTGGGTCTTTTTTTAACTTTTTAGCTGCTATTAAAAAAACTTCAGGGTCAGGTTTGGCTTTTGAAACATCATTGCCATCAACAATGGCCGTAAATCTATTAAATAACCCAACTTTTTTTAATATCAATGGTGCGTTTTTGCTCGCAGAGCCCAAAGCGTATTTTATATTTTTTTGATCTAAAAAGTTTAAAAGCTCATTAATTCCCGGAAGGATCTCATCAGCAGTCATTCGATTGACATATTCTAAATACTCTTTGTTCTTTTTAGTTAATAGCTTTTGTTTTTGATCTTCAGATAAATTTATCTTCCCAATATCCAGTAAAATTTCTAAAGATCTAACCCTGCTTACACCTTTTAATTGTTCGTTTTGATTTTTAGAAAAATCAAAACTTAGTTCGTTGGCTAGATTTTTCCATGCCAGGTAGTGATACTTAGCAGTATCGACAATAACGCCATCCAGATCGAAAATAAAAACTTTTTTATCCATTTGTATCTTCTACACGTAAGGTTAAAAATCCTGCTATAATCATAGCAAAACCCCCTACAATTAAAGCATAAACAGGTTGACTGTTAAAAAGTGTTTTAACAATAAATCCAAGCATTGTTGCAGCTACTAGTTGTGGAATAACTATAAAGAAATTAAATACACCCATAAAATATCCCATTTTTTTTGCAGGTAATGCACCAGATAGCATGGCATAAGGCATTGACAGAATACTTGCCCAGGCAATTCCTACACCTACCATAGATAGAAGTAGTAAATTAGGATCTGAAATAAAGTAAATTGAAATTAAACCTAATCCACCTAATATTAAGGCGATAAGATGTGTTACTTTTCGACTTGTTTTTTTTGCGATAACGGGTAATAAGAAGGCAACCATAGCAGCTACTCCATTATAAACCGTAAATAATACGCCAACCCAATCAGCCCCTGTATTGTAAAGTTCAGAGGTTGTATCTGATGTATTATAAATATGTCCTGTAACTGCTTGTGTAGTGTAAATCCACATAGAAAATAATGCGAACCACGAGAAAAATTGTACCCAAACTAATTGTTTCATTGTTTTGGGCATATTGAGTAAATCGGATGTGATGGTTACAAAACTACTTTGAACTCCTTTTTTTCTCAAAATGGCTGCAATTACAAAGAGTAAACCGGTAGCTATTATACCATAAGTTAAAATATAAAGTGCTTTATCTAATTCTTTTTGCATTAAGAAAAAAGTAAATAGTGCACCTATTAGTATCATGATAATTCCAATATTTAGTTGCTTTTTATCATTAATTTTTTCTGAAACATAAACATCATTAGGTTCATCATCGTGAAATGCATCCATTTCTTCAGGAGAATACTCCTTTGATTTGAAAACTGTCCAAAGTACTGCCAGTAAAAACACTATACCACCAATATAAAAAGACCATTTTACAGAATCAGGAATTACACCTTCGGCAGCCGTATTACTTATATTGAACCAATTGGTTAAAACATAAGGTAATATTGATCCTACAACAGCACCAATTCCAATAAAAAAACTTTGCATGGCAAAACCTTGTGTGCGTTGTTCATTGTTGAGATTATCTGCTACGAAAGCTCTAAAAGGTTCCATAGAAATATTAATCGATGCATCTAAAACCCAAAGCATAATGGCCGCAACCCAAAGTGCTGGAGAATTTGGCATATAGAATAAAGCTGCGGTTGCTAATATTGCTCCAATTAAGAAGTAAGGTCTTCTTCTACCTAATCGAGTCCACGTTTTATCACTAAAAAAACCAATGATTGGCTGAACAATCAAGCCTGTTAATGGTGCTGCAATCCATAAAATAGGTATTTCATCAATACTGGCACCTAATGTTTCAAAAATTCGTGAAACGTTTGCGTTTTGTAGGGCAAATCCAAATTGTATTCCAAGAAAACCAAAACTCATGTTCCAGATTTCCCAAAAACTGAGACGTCTTTTTTTCATATGTCTAAATTTATATATACTGTAATAAATGTATATAATTGAATATTAATTAAATAGAATGGTAAAATAACCAAACAATCAAATTTTTATTAAAAAATAATGATAAAAATAGGATAAATATATTTATCTTATTTTGTGTGAAGTATAAAAAAGCGGTAAGTGTGAAATAATTATAATAATGGGGCAAATATATAAAAATATTTATTTAAAAGTATTTTTAGGAATTTTTTTAGTTGAATTTCTCATTATCAAATCTGTTTTTATAACCTCAGTTTTATACTTATAATCAGTATCCTGATATTCAATTTCATCTAATAAAAGTTCTAATGCTCTTTCACCCATAGTAGATCCGTGTTGCGCTACAGTTGTTAAAGGTGGTGTAGTAAAATCAGAGATCAATCCATTTGTAAACCCCATAATGGCAATGTCATCAGGAATTTTTAATCCTTTTTTATGGGCAATTTTAATAGCGGTGGCAGCGTAAATTTCATTAACACCAAAAATACCGTCAGGCGGATTTGTTAATTCGAATAAATTATTTATTTGATCTTCAATACTATTTTTTTCATCAATTTTTAAGATCAAATCTTCATCAATCGGGTAGTTATTATCATTAAGTGCTTTTAAATAACCTTTTTTTCTTTTAATACCAACGGAAATATGATCAGGGGTTGTCAAAATAGCTATTCTTTTACAACCCATCTTAATTAGATGATTACAAGCTAAATATCCGCCGCCAATATCATCAGTAATGACTTTATTACAATTGATATCGTCAATTACCCTGTCAAATAAAACCAAAGGTATTCCATTGTTTATCAGTTCTTTAAAATGATTATGGGTTCCTTTTTCTTCAGTTTCTTTAGCTACAGAAACAATGATACCATCAACAATGCCATTGGCGAGCATATCCATATTCAGGATCTCTTTTTCATAAGATTCATTTGATAAACAGATCATTACATTATAACCTCTTTCATTGGCAACATGTTCAATTCCGCTAATAACTTTTGTAAAAAAATGGTGAACAATCTCAGGGATAATAAGACCTATTGTTTTGGTCTTTTGATTGCGTAAATTTAAGGCTAAACTGTTGGGTTTATAGTGATAATAGGCAGCAAAAGCTTTAATTTTCTCTCTTACTTCCTTGCTGATCTCATGACTACCTTTTAAAGCTTTAGAAACCGTTGAAATAGAAACATCAAACTCTTTGGCAATTTTTTTGAGTGTTATTTTAGATTTCATCTGCTAAAGTTATTGATTTTTTCTTGAGAAATGGATATAAAATCCGACTTATATTATCGTTTCTGAAATTTCTTATTTTTTCCAAATTCACATTTTTATAACAAATATTTATGAAATATTATAAAAAACTTAAAAAATATACAATAGCGCAAACGTTTTCGTAAAAAAAGTTATTAACACGAAAACGTTTGCGCAATATTTTCAATGATTTAAATCAGTGTTAAGTAACTGTTAATTATATAATTTAGACGCGTGAAATAAAAAAACGGTAAGTTTTTATTTAAAAAAGTAATACTCAAAAAATTAAATTAATTTTATTTTTATGAAACAAATTAGACAATTAATCCTTGGTATCTTAATTTTCATACCTTTTATAATGTCAGCTCAAAACATTATAACAGGTACGGTAACAGATGCTATAGGCATGGAACTTCCCGGTGTAACCGTTTTAGTAAAAGGGACAGACACTGGAACTGCAACCGATTTTGATGGTAATTATTCCATTAAGGCAAATGCAGGTGATGAATTGGTTTTTAGTTTTGTTGGCATGTCAACTACTTCAAGAACTGTTGGAACAAATAATGTTATCAACGTTTCTTTGATTGAAGAAGCCAATACTTTAGACGAAGTAATTTTGATTGGTTATGGTCAAACTACAAAAAAAGATGCTACAGGTGCTGTTGAAAGTGTAAGCACTGATGAATTTAACGCCGGTGCAATAGCATCTGCGGAACAATTAATAACCGGTAAAACAGCTGGTGTAAATGTTGTACCACCCAGTGGACGACCAGGTGAAAGCGGAACAATTAAAATTAGAGGTGGTTTATCTTCTATGAGTAATAACAATCCTTTGATTGTAATTGATGGTGTACCTGTTGATCAGGACAATGGACCAGCTTTAAACTCTGTAAACCCTAGTGATATTGAGAGCTTTAGTGTTTTAAAAGATGCTTCAGCAACTGCAATTTATGGTTCAAGAGCAACAAATGGTGTTATTTTGATCACAACAAAATCAAGTAGAATGAATGCTGATTTTAGAGTGGATATTGACAGTTATGTATCTTGGGGACAACGTGTTAATGATGTTGATGTTTTGTCATCTAATGTATTTAGATCGGTTATTAAAGAAATAGGTAATGAAAATGCAATTCCATTATTAGGAGATGCAAATACTTACTGGCAAGATATTATTTACCAAACAGCTTTTGGTACTGATAATAACTTAACAATTTCTGAGGGGTTTGATAATACTTCTTATCGTATATCCTTTGGATATATGTTACAAGAAGGTATTTTAAAAACATCTGAATTTAATCGTAAGAATATATCAATGAACTTTCGTCAGAATTTATTTGACAATAGTTTAAAAATGGACTTTAATATTCGTGCAAGTTTTATTGGTGACGAATTTGCTGATCAGGGTGCTATAGGATCTGCAATGGCATTTGATCCTTCACAAGCTGTTTACAGCGGAAATGATAATTATGGTGGATACTGGGAGTGGTTAGATGGTAATGGTAATCCATTAAATTTAGCACCAAGAAATCCTTTAGGTTTATTGGAACAAAATACAAATCATGCCGGAACAGAAAGATTTATGGGGAATGCAAAATTTGATTATAAACTTCCATTTTTAGAAGGATTATCAATCAATGCAAATTTTGGTTTTGATTATGCAGAAGTGGATGGAAGAACTGTAACTCCCGGAACTTCAGCTTCAGGATATTTTAACGGAGGCTATGAAGGAACTTATGGTAGTTTAAAAAGAAATTTATTAGCTGATGTTTATTTTAATTATGTAAATACTTTTAATGATGTACATAAAATAGATGCTATGGTTGGTCAGTCTGTTCAAGACTTTTACAGAGAAAATGATTCTTTTGGTGTAGATGCCAATGGTGCAATATCTCAGGTACACAGAGCGTCAACCAATTCATTATTGTCTTATATGGCACGTGTTAACTATTCATATGATAGTCGTTATTTATTTACTGCCACTTATCGTCGTGATGGTTCTTCAAGATTCCATCCTGATAATCGTTGGGCTAATTTCTTCTCAGGTGCAGTTGCATGGAATATTGCTGAAGAAGCATTTTTAAGTGATAGTGAAACATTATCAACCTTAAAATTAAGATTTGGTTATGGTGAAACCGGTCAGCAGGAAATTGGTAATGATTTTGCTTATTTACCAGTTTATACTCCTGGTGGCGATAATGTAAGATACCAGTTTGGAGATCAATTTTTATACACTATTCGTCCTTCAGGTTATGATGAAAATATAAAATGGGAAGAATCAGCTACTTGGAATATTGGATTGGATTACGGATTTCTTGATGACAGAATTAATGGTTCTATTGAATATTTCCAAAGACAATCTACAGATATTTTACAAAATGTTAACCTTCCTGCAGGTTCAAATTTAACCAATGTATTGTGGTCAAATATTGGTGATCTAGAAAGTAAGGGTGTAGAATTTTCAATCAATGCAGATATAGTTCAACAAGATGATTTTACATGGAATATTGGTTTTAACGCTACCTGGTTAGAAAATAAAATTACCAAATTGAATTTGATAGACGATCCTGATTCTCAAGGATCCGCTATCGGAGGAATTAGTGGAGGTGTAGGTAATACTATTCAAACCAATAAAGTTGGTTATCCACAAAGGTCTTATTTGGTTTACAAACAAGTTTATAATAGTGATGGTGTACCTTTAGAAGGTGTTTATGAAGATTTAAATGGTGATGGCGTTTGGAATGATCAGGATAAATATATTTTCAACAGTCCAAATCCGGATTATTTATTTGGTTTTTCATCTTATATGAATTGGGAAAATTTTGATTTTAACTTTGTAATGAGAGCCAGTTTAGGTAATTATGCTTACAATAATGTTGCTTCTAATTTTGGTAATGAATTTGCATTATATAGTTTAAATACTACAAGAAACGCACATAGCTCTTATTTAGAAACAGGATTTGTAAACCCACAATATTGGTCTGATCATTATGTACAGGATGCTTCTTTCTTAAAAATGGACAATATGACCTTGGGATATCGATTTAATGATATTAAAAATGGGGATGTAGGATTAAGAATTTATTCTACTGTACAAAATGTGTTTACAATTACCGATTATGACGGATTAGATCCTGAAATTGACGGAGGTATAGATAATAATTTATATCCAAGACCAAGAACTGTGTTGTTTGGATTTAATCTTAACTTTTAAAAATTAAAAGATGAAAGTATTGAATAATAAAATAAAATTAAGTTTAAGCATTATTGTATTAATGCTTATGGTCACTTTTACTTCTTGTGAAAGTGTATTAGACAAAGAACCGATTACTGATTTGACAGAATCACAGGTTTTTGCTGACCCTGAATCTTACCAAGAGTTTTTGGCAAGGATCTATGCGGGTATTGCGGTAAGTGGACAACAAGGTCCTGCCGGTTTACCTGATATTCAAGGAATTGATGAAGGTTTTTCAAACTATTTACGTCAGTTTTGGAAACACCAGGAATTAACAACCGATGAAGCAATAATAGCTTGGAATGATGGTACAATTCACGATCTGCACAATCATGTCTGGACACCGGCCAATGAATTTATCAGAGCTATGTACGACAGGATTTATTATCAAATTGGAATTACAAATCAGTTCTTACGTGAAACTACTGATGAAAAATTAGATAGTAGAGGTGTTGATGCTGCTTTAAAAGCTGATATTCAAATTTATAATGCAGAAGCAAGATTTATGAGAGCTTTAAGCTATTTACATGCGATAGATTTATATGGAAATATCCCTTTTGTTACTGAAAATGATAAGGTAGGTACAGACTTGCCTACACAAGCTTCAAGAAGTGAAGTGTTTAATTATATAGAATCAGAATTATTAGCCATAGAAGAAATTTTAGTTGGTGCTCGTCAAAATGAATTGGGTAGAGCTGACAAAGGTGCTGCATGGATGTTATTGGCAAAATTATATTTAAATGCCGAAGTTTATACAGGTACTGCAAGATATAATGATGCTATGAACTATATCAATAAAATAATTAATGCAGGTTATTCTCTAACACCTAATTATAGCCATTTATTTTTAGCAGATAATGATATAAATGGAGCTCAAAACGAAACGATCTTTTCAATACGTTTTGATGGTTTAAATACAATAGGTTATAGCGGAACTACTTTCTTAACACATGCTGCTGTAGGTGGCACAATGAATCCATCAGAATTTGGTATCAACGGAGGTTGGGCAGGTTTAAGAACTACCAAAGTATTTGTTGAAAAATTTGATGTAGATATTGATGCTTTAAATGCCGGATTAGGATCTGAATCTCTTTGGGGATTGGTAGGAAGTTCTACAATTAATAGTTGGGATGGCCCTGATATGAGAATGTATCAAACAGCAACAGATCAATATGCGATCTATGCTAATTTAACTGAAGGAGAAATCAAATTCAGAAATGATAACAATTGGGGTAATAATCTAGGAGATAATGATGCTGATGGCAGTTTAGAACCTGATGGTTCTAATATTGTAATAGCAACAGGAGGAACCTATTTCATTACAATGGATCTAAGTAATAATACTTATTTATTAACTCCTTTTACAGGTGATTCAAGAAATATGTTCCATACAGATGAGCAAACTTTAGAAATTGAAGATCCGTTTAATTTTGGTGATGGTTATGCCGTAGCTAAATGGCGTAATGTTGATAGTGATGGAAATCAAGGTAAAGATGCTTCAGGTAACTTTGTAGATACTGATTTTCCAATGTTCCGTTTGGCAGACGCTTATTTAATGTATGCTGAAGTAACTTTACGCGGTGGCGGTGGAGATGCCGGTACAGCTGTAACTTATATCAATATGTTAAGAGAAAGATCTTATGGTAATGCAAGTGGAAATATTTCTGCAGGCGAATTAACATTAGATTTTGTTTTAGCAGAAAGATCCAGAGAGTTATTTTGGGAAGGACACAGAAGAACAGATTTGATTCGTTTTGGTCAATTCTCTGATCAGGGTGTTTGGCCCTGGAAAGGTGGTGTAATGGAAGGAAAAACAACAGAAAGTTTTAGAGATATTTATCCTATACCATCTGCAGACATGAATGCGAACCCTAATTTAACTCAAAATCCGGGTTATTAATTTTAAAAAATTATAAAATGAAAAAATATATAAATAAAATATTCATACTTCTTGCAATTTCTGTTTTTTTAGGATCTTGTGAGGATGATAGAGAATTAACAGTATTGAATCCTGAAGCTAATACCGTAGCGACACTTTCTTCTAATGATGTTGTATTGGAAAAAGTTAATATCGGACAAGACGCTTTAAGTGTTTCCTGGACTGAACCAGATTTTGGTTATGCTGCTTCTCCAAGTTATCAAATTTTAATCGATTTGGCTGGCGGAGATTTTAGTGCTGCTCAGGTAGTTTCAACCGGACAAGAATTGTCTTATACTTTTGAAACAGAAGAGTTTAATAAGAAATTGATCAACTTAGGTGTTAAACCAGGTAATCCAACTGCGATTGAAATTAAAGTAAAAGCAGTTTTGGGTAAATATACTGATGTAAGTTCTGATCTAAATTCATTAATGGCTACAGCTTATGCTGATGCTTTAGATCTTTCTACACCTTGGGGTGTTGTTGGTTCAGCTTACAATGATTGGGGTGGTGCAGGTCCGGATGCTCCTTTCTATACAACTGAAACACCGAATGTTTATGTTGCTTATGTAACCCTTATGGAAGGAGAATGGAAAATTAGAAAAGATAATAACTGGGATGTAAATTATGGTGATGATGGTGCTGATGGCACCTTAGAAGCAGGAGGTGCAAATATGACTGCTATAGCCGGTACTTATAAGATCTTATTTGATGAAGCGAATCTTACTTATACTATGGAATCATATACATGGGGATTGGTAGGTAGTGCAACAACAAATGGTTGGGATGGACCAGATATGCCTTTAACCTATGATTCTTATTCTGATACTTGGAGAGCACAAGTAAGATTTAAGGTAGATGGAGAAATTAAAATTAGGTTAAATAATGATTGGCCAGTCAATTATGGTGATACTGGTTTAGACGGTACTTTAGATGCTGGAGGTGATAATATACCTGTAACGTCTGGTTATTATGAAATTCAAGTTGATTTTAATGATTTAACCTATACTTTAGAAGAAACAGATATTTGGGGTGTTGTAGGTTCCGGTTATAATGACTGGGGAGCTTTTGACGATTATGTATTTACTCCTGATTATTCTAAAGACGGACTTTATTTTATCAATGGAATTGAATTATTAGACGGTGAAATTAAATTCCGTATTAATAATGACTGGGGAACTGATTATGGTGATACAGGATTAGATGGAATATTAGATCTTGGTGGAGATAATATTCCGAGTACTGCGGGTACTTATGATATAATAATGGATCTATCAAACCCTGATGTTCCGGTTTATAGCATAATTGCTAAATAGTTAAATATTGATTTTGTAAGAAAAAAAGGTTGTTGCAAAACAGCCTTTTTTTAACTATATTATTCTCGAAGTCATTTTCTTTGTAATAATACTTTGCTTTCGATAATTATCGAGATTGTGTAAATTAAAATCGTTTTTTTAAAAGCTATCACTATGAAACAAAAACTACTCTCTTTTTTATTTTTCTTACCTTTTAT
>JAOZVI010000166.1 GCA_029938265.1 Flavobacteriaceae bacterium
AAGCCTGCCAGCCGTAGGATGGGAACAAGGAATGCTGATTTCAGATTTTAAACTTAGAAATTCTAAGATCGTTAATCCCTGCCACGCCGTTAAGCGGGCTTGTTCGATATTCTATTTTGATCTCAGAATAAGTCTGCCAGCCATAGGTTGGGAACAAGGAATGTTGATTTTGGAAATTAAAACATCTCAATAACAAAAAAATCCCTCGCCACTGGCGAGGGATCAATAAACATATAATATTGTCTAATCTAGATTATATATTATTTTTTAGTTTCCTACTCCTGTTACATCCCAGAAAACTCTTGAGTCTAAATTATCACCACCCATTGCTGAACTTGCAGCTTCATAGTTGGTACCATTTACATCATTTTCACCATTAGGATAAATATAACGTCTTGGTACTGGTAATTCAGAAAAATAAGGACGATTCATAGTATTTGGATAATCTAACAATTTCCAACTTGTCCATGCTTCAAAACCATTGGCATATAATGATATCCATTTTTGTGTACCAATTGATTTTTTCCAGTTTTCACTGTCATAAGCAACAGCATCTTGATCTAAATAATCAGCTGCTCCATCAACACCCCAATATGCAAAGTTAGCAGTAACCGCTGCATTATAATGTGCTTCAGCATCTTCGCCAATTAATCCACGGGCAGAAGCCTCTGCCAATAAAAATTCTACTTCAGAATAGCTCATCAATAAACCTTCAAAAGTTTCAGTATGAAATAAATCTCCAATATGTGTATGCAAATTATAAGAATTATTAGCTCCATAAGGTCCGCCTACAAATGTATCATCACCCAAATTTTCATCCATATAAACATAGCGTCTTGGGTCATTTAAATCATTCATAACATCAACCATAGTATTGGCTAAGACATAGTCTTTACGACCAGATTCAACTAAAGCTTCCCATAAAGGATTTGTATTAGGAGGTGAGCCCTCAAAAGGAAAAGCTATATTGTCCGTACTTGAAGTAAAAACACCTGCATTGACAGCTTCTGAAGCTTTTGCAGAGGCAGTTCCATTATCAATATCTGATAATCTTACAGCCATTCTTAATTTGAGTGAATTACCAAATTTTTTCCATTGACCAACATTTCCGTGGTAAAAAAGATCAGCACCACCAAATGAATTTCCACCACCACTTAATTGTTGTAATGCAACATCAATTTTTGAAAATAACGAACTATAAATTGCAGCATCATCGTCATAAGCAGGAACCAAATTGTCTATTCCTACTAAGGCTTCAGTATAAGGTATGTCACCAAAAGTGTCAACCAAAACGTGCCAGGTATAAGCTTGCATCAGTTCAATAACAGCCAATTGATTGGCTTTGGTTGTAGCGTCTAAAGATGCATCATCAGCAATTATACCTTTAGCATCTTCTAAGTTTGCTAAAACACTTCTATATAAGATGCTCCAAAAATTACCACCAACATTTCTATTTACCAAATCATAGTTGGCTTCATCAGTATAGGTTGTTTCTGTCCAGTGTTGTGCAAACATTTTAAATATTGTAGAGTTTACATCACTATCTACCATGCTACGAGCCAAAGCTTTTTGAGCATTGGTAACTAAATAACTACCACTTACTTCACCCGGATGTTTTTTGTCAATGTTCCAGCCATCAAAGTCTTCACACGAAAATGTAAAACTTATTAGTACGGCGATTAATATTAATTTTTTCATGTTTTTCATTTTTTAAAATTCTATTTTTACACTAAATCCATAATCTTTTGTTGATGGATAAGCACCTGATTGGTATCCTTGAATATTACCAGAGCTTAAACCTGCTTCAGGATCAGCATAAGGTACACTTTTATCAATAATCCAAAGGTTTCTACCTAAAGCAGTAAAAGTCATTCCTTGGACAAAAGCATTTTTTCCACCAAATACATCGCGGTGTAAATTATAAGATAAAGTCATTTCTCTTAATTTTATAAATCCGGCATCATATACGTGTTGTTTATTCACAGCTCTTCCCCAACCAAATGCGTTACCATAATATCCGGAATAAGCTCTAACATCATTAACGCTACCATCTTCTTGTACACCTGGTAAAAGAACACCACCGCCATCAGCTACAGGATCACGTAAAGGATTTCCAAGATCATTTAAACCTGCAGTGTTGGCATAAACACCAGTACCTTGACCATACCATTGGTCTAATGAGAATAAGCTACCACCTTTTTGCATATCAACTAAGAAGCTAAAAGATAGGTTACCCCATGTAAAACGGTTATTGATACCACCTTTCCAGTCTGGTTGGTAGTTTCCAAGAACAACTTTAGTACCTGATTTAGCGTAATATCCATTTGATTGAACAACCGGTTGACCATCAATATAAACATGGTCTGTACCTTTAATCGTACCATAAGGTTCACCAACTGTAGCATTGATAGATACACCACCTTGTAAACCGGCTAATTGTAAATTATCAAGACCATGAGGTAATTTTAATACTTCATTCTCATTTTTTGCCCAGTTTACATCAATTCTCCATTCAAAATTCTCTGTTCTAAAAGGAGCTAACCATGCTGTTACCTCAATACCTTTATTTTGCATTTCACCTGCATTGATCACTTGTCTTCCAAAACCGGTTGAAGTTGAAACTGATACCGGTGTGATTAGGTCAACAGAAGTTTTATCATAAACAGAAACATCAAAACCTAACCTGTTTTTAAAGAAAGCCATTTCTAAACCTACTTCAAATTCAGTTGAAGTTTCAGGTTTTAAGTTAGGGTTATTGTTTGTATATGGTAAAGAAGCAATTGGCTGGCCACCAATTGGCGTACCTAAATTATAAGTATTGGTAACTGCAAAAGCAGTAGTACCTGTACCCGTTGTTGCATAACCGGCTCTTAATTTACCTAAATTTAACCAATTTGAATTGCCAAATAGACTAGAGAATACAAAACTACCGGAAACACCCCAGTATGCTTGCGTATCATTATCTCTTGGTAAAGTTGAGAATTTATCTACTCTGTAAGAACCTTCAACAAATAAAGTATTGGCAAATCCTAAAGAAGCCGTAGCAAAATAACCATCAACACCAATATCCCAGGCTGTTTCACCAGGTGCATTGATAGAATTTTTTGAATTTGCAAGAGAATATAAACCAGGCATATTCAAGCCGCCATTTGTTGAGGCAAAAATTGAGCTATAACTACTTCTTCTGATATTGGTACCTATAGTACCTCTTAAACTAAAATTATCAGAAAAATCTTGATTGAAGTTTAACATTAGATCGTAGTTATTTTCATTAAATTTACTGTTAAATCTAGAATATTTAGAAACATCTACACTACCTACATTAATACGTTCTTCTTGTTCAAGATTGTAATTATCTAGTGAAACTCTACCAAAAATACTTAACCAATCAGTAATTTTATAATCCAGAGCAACATTACCTATCACACGATTTCTAACATCAGTTTCATAATTTTCATAACGAACCCAGTATGGGTTGTCAAAATAAATTGGACCTTGACTTGTATCAGTAGGATCTGTAGCATTCCATGTAATATTATCACCGGTTTGCTCATATGCTCTTCTTTGCTCTTGAATATCAACATTTACCTGATACCATTGTTTAAATGATTGCATAGGGTTTAATGCATCATAACCTGTACCATAACGTCCCTGACCTCTGGTTTTAATATATGAACCTTTTACAGTTGCTGTTAATTTTTCAGATAACTTATAAGAAGCGTTAATATCAACATTATCCCTGATAATTTCACTATTCGGTAAAATACCTTCCTGGTTTAAATTGGTATAACCCAATCTAAAAGTACCTTGTTCATTCCCGCCATCTAAAGCAACACTGTTAAACAAAGTTGTACCTGTTTGAAAGAATGTTGTTGGATCATTTTCAGAAGCCAAATAAGGTCTTGGTTGTAAATAAGTATCTAATTGAGGATACCAAGAATCCCATTGGTAAACCATTTGACCATCAAAACGAGCACCAAAAGAAGCATCTTCAGTTGAAGGTGTTACCAGGTCCATAGTGCCATCACCATTCATGTCAATATCTTCAAAATAACCGGTTGAACCGTAATAAGGTCCATAACCTGCACCATATTCATCTTGATATTCAGCAAAGGTGTCAGGATTAAATTTGTTAAAAGTAACAGTTGAGTTAACAGTTACACCAATTCCTCGGTTACCTCTGTCTTTACCTGTTTTGGTAGTAATTAAAATTACACCATTTGCAGCTCTAGAACCGTATAATGCAGTTGCTGCAGCACCTCTTAAAACGTTAACTGTTGCAATGTCATCAGGGTTGATATCCTGTGCAGCATTACCATAATCATAACCACCTCTACCGGTTGTTTGATTACCACCATTATTGTTAATGTTACTTACAGGAACACCATCAACTACAAAAAGCGCCTGGTTGTTACCTGTTAAAGATGAATAACCACGAATTACAACGTTGGTTGATCCACCCATAGTACCACTACTTTTAACATCAATACCGGCAACTTTACCTGATAAAGAGTTAACGAAGTTAGGATCTTT
>JAOZVI010000167.1 GCA_029938265.1 Flavobacteriaceae bacterium
TGACCCGACCATCCGCACGAATGCGCCCCAGCACACCTTGGTAAAGATTTTGAGGATAACTCGATCCTGCGAGGATTGATCGAGTTAAGGCCCCGCTCAGAACTGGGGAAATATCTTTTGTTTCGCGGGCGGTTTCCTTGAGCAGATGCCAGATCCCTGGGAACGGAATATCTTTTTCAGAACGCTCCATTTCCAAACATTGAAAATGGTCATTTAGGCGTTTCGTCAACTCGTCAACCGAACAGACATAGCAAAAGCGAAGAGCAAGCCGCGCCTTATTGAGCGAGAAGCCGAGGATGTGGAATTTAATTTCGCCATCCGATTCAAAGTCGGCAGGCAAATTTCCTTTGCGCACCGCTTCCAGAAATTTCTGCACCGGAACCGCAGCGGTCTTGTCCTCGATGGACGGATTCAATATTTGACCGAAGATGACTTCGATCGGCGACTTTTTCTCTGCCCAGAAAACGGTCGTAGCATCGCCAATACGCAGTCGCTGCGTTCGACTCCGAAAAAGAAATTTGAGAGCCGTTGAGCTTTTAAACTCCGCCTCTACCGAAATTGGAGCATTATCACCTTTCTTCTTTCCGTAGGATTCGTAGGCGACCTCGTTGAACGAAACCAATGAAGCCCCCGAACCAAACTTAAACTGGGCATACTGCAACTGAAGGTCATGAATTGAACCATCCATAAAACTGGTTCCCTGCGGGAATTCTTCCTGGGAAACAAAGTTCGCCCACAAGCTTTTTACTGCGGGACGTTCGTGAACAAATCCCGAATCCCCATCCAATCGAAACGCCACCCATTTGCCATGGGTTCCGCACATCTCCTTCCAGCCTTCCAAATCCATGGAATCGGCAGGATTCCACTTTTCAAAGAATCCGTTAACTGCCGCGATACCATCATCGATCGCATCACCACAAACCTCGCCGATCCGCTTAACAAATGATTCATGATGCACTTTTTTCTGTGCGCTCCCCGACATTCCGAAAATATAGTCCGCCTTATCGACCATAAAATTCGGAGTTGTCGCTGCGGCATTGGCTCGGACATTCACTTGATTTGTGTAGGGAACTTCCGATGTTCGGAACTCAAATTTCTGGGCAGTGATCTTTGTGCGGAGATCTTCGGGCTGCCCAATCATATTTCCCGCCTTATCAAGGGTAACTACGAACCCAATGTCTTCGATGCTGAATCCATAAGGAGGAACATCACCTGTTTGAGCAAGACGGTCACACAACGCTATAAGCGATTGGAAGATCATGAGACCACCTCCTGTCGGCAATCGATGGTTCCGTTTTTCATTACTGCCCGAAAAAAACGAGGGGTCATTTCGTTCTCAAAATCAATGTCATGCAACATGAAGCCAAGATCACGCTCGCCTGCAAGCGGCGACTCAGGAACAACATCACACCACTCGAAGCTGACGGGGAATTCGCGGCAACCGAAATAGGGCCGATGAAAGCACTGCCCTTTTACTGCCCGCCGCTTGAACATGTCGAGATGCTTCCCCTCGTTTACATCTTCTTTCGAGGTGAATTCAAAATGGGCTTCAATCACATATTCCACATCCCGCAGAATCATGGATGCGCGTTGCTGCCGGGTTTTCGAATCATCAGCAAAAATACAAACGGGTCTATCGCCCTGCATATCTTTCTTATTAACAGAGACCCGCTTCGCCACCTCATTGCGGCGAATATTTTCAAACCGCACAGGCTTTAGAACGTGGATGGAGTCGATCACCCATCGGATAGCAGGCTTCCAATAAATGGCCTCTAAAACCCCTCGTGCCGCCGACGGGGTCATCACATCGTAGCTAACCCGCTCCACCTTCATTTCTGGACGAGTGAACAATGCATAATCACCCCAAACCCTTAGCTTAATTCCATAACTCATTTTCATTTCTCCTGTCGTTATCCAAAAAATGCTCGCCCTTGCGGTGGCTGACACTTCAACCCCGTTTTCTCTGAGTAAAGTTCATTCGAACTTAGCACAAACACTCCAGACTCTGGGTTTTCAAGCCAATCCTTGATTTCATCAAACTGATATGAATACACCTGAACTGTATATTTCTGAAGCCTGCGGAGGATTCCGCCTTTATGCTCAGCGAACTCCAGCGAACGCACCAGCTCCTCGGCAGCTTCTTCCAGCGCAATAACAATGGGAATTGTGGCTGACTTAATCATCTTGAATTTCGCGATGTCCTTGAATTGAATGTCCAGCGACTGCGCAGCCATGCAGAGTTCAACGACTCCATCCGAATCCATACGTTGCTCATTCTTCCAGAAATAATCAGAGAAATAACTCCGTACGCATTCGGGTGTCGTGAGCCGTCCGGCAAACTGATCAAACAACTTTGCCGCAGATTGCGCCGCCTGTCGGAAAAATCCGCAGGCTGAATCTTCCGGAAACTCGAACACAAAAACAGCACAGGGAACTTCACTCAATCCGTTCCGATTACACCGTCCCGCCGCCTGCGCAATGCTATCAATTCCAGAAATTGCCCGATAGACACACGGGAAATCAACATCAACTCCCGCCTCGATCAACTGCGTACTAACAACACGGCAAGGCAGTCTATTCTTAAGACGCCTCCGAACATCATTCAGCTTTCTAGTACGGTGCGCCGGGTGCATCAACGCACTTAGGTGAATGTTTTCTTTGGATTCAGGCAACAATTCATAAACATCCAATGCCTGCTGACGCGTATTCACAATACAAAGAACCTGGTCCAGTTCTGCAAGCCGACTCGCAAGCGACTGCTCTTCCAACTCGCCAACGAAACGTTCTTCTGTGCGCTTCAGTGCATCGAATAACGCCGGAACATCCTGAACAATCTCAACAACATCTTTCAGACCCGCATTAAACTGTTCCGAAAACTCAATAGCGGGTTGCGTGGCGGTGCAAAGCACCGATGTGACTCCATAATTCGCCGAAAGCTCCGTAATCACCTCAAGACAAGGCTTCAGCTTTTCTACAGGAATGGCCTGCACCTCATCAAAGATGACAATGCTATTCGCGACTCGGTGCAACTTGCGGCATTTCGAAGACTTGTTGGCATAAAATGAATTGAAAAATTGCACATTGGTCGTCACCACGATTGGCGCATCCCAATTCTCGGAAGCAAGGCGGGTTTCCCAATCCGCATCATCAGGAATAAAATTACAGTGATGCTCCAACACAGCATCATCGCCCAGCACCTCGCGAAACACTTTTGCGTTTTGCTCAATGATGCTCGTAAAGGGAATCACATAAATGATCCGTCGCTTGCCATGCTCTTTTGCATGTTTCAAAGCAAAAGCCAACGATGCCAGCGTCTTCCCTCCCCCAGTTGGAACCGTTAGAGAAAACAGCCCCGGCTCATGCTCCGCCGCTCCCAAACAATCCTGCAAAACTATTTCACGCTGCTGGTTCACAAGAGTCTTTGAATCGGCATTTTCTCTCAACACATTGAACCGCTCCCAAAATCGTTTATCCAGATCTGCCAATGCCGGATAGTCGGAACGCCACCCCGACCGTTCTTCATCCAACGATGCCTCCGTGTCCAAATAGTCCGCATCAACCAAACACGAAAAAAGCATCCGAGCAAAAAACTGAATCTGAAAACCAAACCGATCCCCATCAGAAACAAAAGGTAAGTCTGCCGGAAAGTCAGGAATCGAAACTGGGACCTGAACGGTTGGATGCGCCTTCTTCAAACGAGATTTCAGCGCCGACTGCTCTGAATCACTCCAATTTGGAAGTCCCCCGTGATGCCCAGCAACGCAGTAAGACAGAAGCTTTCCTGCCTGTTCTGAATTCTCGAACAACCCTTGCGCACCCACATCAGCATGCGTTGGGTGACCGCCATAAAACTGAGTGAACTCATCGACAACGTCATTAGCATGACGGATAAAAGCCTGCCAAGGGAGCGTTCCCTTCCCCAGATCATGCCAAAGCCCGGCGAGGTGCGCCCATTGTTCGCCGCCAAACGGCGCGGCGAATTCCGCCGCCTGTTTGGCGACGTTTTCTAAATGCTCTTCCAACAGCTGCCACTGCTCGGGCGGCTGGTTTTCTTTGCTATGGGCGTAGTAGTTCATCTCACATTCTCCGCAAACATGTTGCCGAGTGTAAGGATTTCAAAAAGAAGGCGCGAACCTTTCCGCTCCTTTTTCTTTTCCCCCAAGCAGACCTCACGAATTTACTCACGATCGTGAGTAAATTCGTGAGGTTCTCTTTTTCCAAGGGTTGGAATTTTTGGCTGTTCCATACATTCAAATGTACGGAACGGCGGGGAGCACACACACGTTTAAAGGTGTGTGATACGGAGGCTTTTTGCGCAAAAAACCGCCTCGGAATTTCTTCCGAGACGGTTTCTACCTAATCGATGGTGGCTTATTTTCCGGCCATCATGGCCTCAATGTCATCTTCCACTGTGCCAATCGGCTTGATGTCGAAGTTTTCGACGAGCACGTTCACTACGGCTGGGGAGAGGAACGCGGGAAGTGTTGGGCCAAGACGAATGCCTTTGACGCCGAGGAAGA
>JAOZVI010000008.1 GCA_029938265.1 Flavobacteriaceae bacterium
TAGATAATAATGGTACTTTTGATTTCCAACAAGCAGGTACTGCATCTGATATTTCATCGCAACCTCAAGATATTGAAATTACTTTAGGTGATGATACTACATTTAGCGTATCTGGAAATGCAACTTATTACAGATGGGAAATGAGCATTGACAGAGGTTCAACCTGGGAAAATGTTGAAGAAAGTAGTAAATATACAGGTACCAGAACAAGTACACTTACGATTCACGATGCACGAAGTAGAGAAGAAAGTAATTTGTATAGAGTGATACTAACCTCACCTGATTATGCATGTGATCCTAATCCTGAATTGTATTCAACAGTAGCAATGTTATCCTTCAATACTGTTTCAATACCTAACGGATTCTCACCAAATGGTGATGGTAAAAATGATTACTTTATTATTCCTGGACTAGATCAGTATCCTAACTTTACTATGGAGGTATTTGATAGATGGGGTAATAGTGTATACAGATATGAAAATAAAGGTAGTCTAGATCCTCAATGGTGGGATGGAAATGCTAAAGGCAGTATGATATTGAACGATGGAGAAAGAGTACCGGCTGCTACATATTTTTATATGATAGATTTTAATGACAATAATGAAAAACCAATAAAAGGATGGGTTTATGTTAATTATTAAGCTGTTAGGTAGCTTGTAAATATACAAGCTACCTGATATTTTAACATTTTTCCATAAGTAATAAATAAAAATAAATATAATTTTTTGAACATTTTAATTGCTTCTGATTAAAAGCTATAGTAAATAAATGTTTTGAAAAAACACGATTGACAAATGAAAAAAATTACTCTACTCTTAGTTTTAGGATTATCATTAAGCTTTTCAGATATTTATGCCCAACAGGATCCGCAATACACACAATATATGTACAATATGAACGTTGTAAATCCTGCGTATGCAGGTTCGCGAGGTACATTGAGTTTAGGATTATTGGGAAGAACACAATGGACTAGTGTAGACGGTGCTCCAAAAACCGGAACATTTTCAATACATGCTCCATTAGGAAAGAAAGTAGGTATGGGTTTCTCAGTAATTGCTGACCAAATTGGTCCGGTAAAAGAGCAAAATCTATATGTTGATCTTTCTTATACTTTAAATACTTCTGATGTTGGTAGATTGGCATTTGGTTTAAAGGGTGGTGTAACTTTACAAGATATTGATTTGTTATCAATTATTTTACCGGAAGATTCAGATGATCCGTTATTTGAAGACAATGTACACGAGACCTATCCCAACTTTGGAGCCGGTGTATTTTATTATACCAATAAATTTTATGTAGGTTTTTCGGTACCAAACATATTAAGATCAACGCACTTTGAAAAATCTGGTGGTATTATTACAGAAGCCTCTGAAGAGATGCATTATTTTCTAACAAGTGGTTATGTGTTCGATGTATCGGAAAATTTAAAATTCAAACCATCGGTGATGTTGAAAGGAGTAACTGGAGCACCTGTATCAATTGATATGAATGCAAATTTTTTAATGTATGAACGAATTGAAATAGGAGCGAGTTACAGATGGGATGATTCAATAAGCGGAGTGATCAATTTTGCGGTAACCCCTGATTTCAGAATTGGATATGCTTATGATTATACAATTTCAAACTTTTCAGATGTAAGTCCTGGAGGTTCACATGAAATAATATTATTATACGATATTGACTTTTCAAAGAAAAACTTAAAGTCACCTAGATTTTTCTAGGGAAAATTTATCTGAATATTATAGGATAAATTATTGTTAAAATATAAAAAGGGGGAATTATGAAAAATTTATTTTTTTATGCATTTATTATGTGCATAGGATTTTTATCTGCACAAGAAGGTTCAGGCAAATATTTAATCAAAAATATTGATGAAAATACCGAAAGGTCTGAATTTGGAGCTTCGTTTTATGGTGAAAATAATTTAGTATTTGCTACACCCAAAAAAGGAATTACTATAGTTAATGAAGTTTGGACGGAAAACAACCAACGTTTTTTAGAACTATACATTGCAAATATTGCAGAAGATAGTGAACTTTATAATACACATGCTTTAAAAGGAGATGTAAATACGCGTTATCACGAAGCAGATGTAGCTTTTACAAAAGACAAAAAAACAGTTTACTTTACAAGAAATAATTATTACAAGAAAAAACTTGCCAAAGATTCAAAAGAAATGACCAATTTGGCAATGTTTAAAGCAACTGTTAATGAAAAAGGTGAATGGGTTAACGTAATACCCATGCCATTTAACAATGTACAATATTCGGTAGGTCACCCCGCATTAAGTTCTGACGAAAGAACTTTGTATTTTGTTTCTGATATGCCGGGATCTTTTGGTCAGGCGGATATTTATAGTTCAAAGATTAATGAAACCGGTTATGGAGAACCCGTAAATTTAGGTTCTTATATAAATTCATCTTCAAAAGACTTGTTTCCATTTATAGATAATAATGTTCTATATTTTTCTTCAAATAGAGCTGGAGGTTTTGGTGCTTTAGATGTTTATGCAGTAGATATTTCAGAAATATACAATGAACCTGTTCTGTTAAATGAACCAATCAACTCAAATGCTGATGATTTTGCCTTTATTATAAATTCAAATACCCGTAAAGGATATGTTTCTTCTAACAGAACCGGGGGTAAAGGTGATGATGATATTTATTCATTTATTGAAGAAGAACCTGTTAGTTTTAAATGTAAACAATTAATTACTGGTGAGGTGAAAGATAAGAATACAATGGAATTAATTAAAGGTGCTAACATTGTTTTAAAAGATTCGATCAATAGTGAAATTGAAAATGTGGTTGTTAATGAAGATGGAACTTTTTCTCTTTCTGTAGAATGTGAAACGACCTATAATTTAGAAGGTCAAAAAGAAGGGTATACATCTCAAACAAAATTATTTACAACTAATAATGAAGCCAATAAAAACACAAAATTATTAATTTTATTAGGAACCGGAGATATTATTTTTGCTTCAGAAATTGTACCTGAAGGTTTACCTGACGAGTTGCCGGAAGAGATTGTGAAAGTAAGACCTAGTACTTATGTTGTTAATATTGAACCAATATATTTTGAGTTAAATTCTTCTTACCTTACTAAAGAGGCTAAACATGAATTGGATAAAGTTGTTGATCTGATGAATAGATATCCAGATATGATCATCGAATCTGGTTCACATACAGATTCGCGTGGTATTGAAGGATATAATATATGGTTGTCTGACCGTAGAGCTAAATCAACAGTTAATTATATCATTAATAGAGGAATTGATGCTACAAGAATTGCCGGTAAAGGTTATGGTGAAACTCAATTAATTAATCAATGTTCAGATGGTGTTAATTGTACTGAGGCAGAACACGCTAAGAACAGACGAACAGAATTCGTTATTTTAAAAATGTAATTTTTGATATCGCATTATAATAAAGCCTTCGATAATTCGTTGGCTTTTTTATGAAACTTAATGTGGTTAAGAATTACACTTTCATAAAAATTGCTAATTAAAAGATAACATCACTGATGAAAAACTTATTTATAATTTTATTAATTATTTATTTAATCCCTGTTTCCGCACAATTAACAGCACCTAGTTATAGTGTCAAAAATTTAAGAGCAAATTCTGAATACAGTGATTTTGGAACTACTTTCTTTGGTAAGAATAAAATTGTTTTTTCTTCATCAAGAGGTAATAGTATTTCAAATAAAAAATGGGATGGAAATGGTCAACCTTTTTTAGACCTGTATATTGGGGATGTTAAACCAGACGGAGAAATTGAACGTGTTAAACCTTTTTCACGTGCCGTAAATTCAAAATATCACGATGCTTTAGTTACTTTTTCTCCAGATATGACAGAAGTATATTTTACATCAAATAATTATTTACACGGAGAATTAAAATCGGGGAGTATAAAAATATTTAGAGCAACTATTGATAAAAATGGGCAATGGAAAAACTTCAAAACTTTGCCTTTTAATAGTGATAATTACGATACAGGGCATCCGGTATTAAATGAAGATGGAACCAAGCTTTATTTTACTTCAAATATGCCTGGAGGTTTTGGAGATACTGATTTATACGTAGTAGCTGTAAATGAAGATCATTACGGAGCTCCGGTAAATTTAGGGAACACTATCAATTCAAAATATAAAGAATATACTCCATATATTGATGGCAATGTATTGTATTTTTCTTCGAATAGAAAAGGAGGATCTGGAGGTTTTGATATTTATATGACCAAACTCGATAAATCGATACCAAAACCAATAAATCTGAAAAAACCTATGAATAGCCGTAGTGATGATATTTCTTTTATCATCAATAATGAAACTCAAAAAGGTTATTTTTCATCAAATAGATCTGGTGGTATGGGAGATGATGATATTTATTCTTTTAAACAAGAAACGATCAATCCAATTTGTGATCAGATAGCTACAGGTGTAATTGTAGATAAAATTACAGGTTTACCAATTCAAAATGCTTTTGCAACACTTTATGATAGTGGTGGAAAGAAAATCAGAAGAATTGAAACGATGAAGGATGGTAAATTCAAATTTGAACTGGAATGTGGTGATAGTTATAAGATCACAGGAAATAAATTTGGGTATTTTGATTTTGAGAGTATTATTGAAACCAGTCATGAGAATGGTTATAATAATGAATTGACAATTGTTTTGGATGAAAAAGAATTTGTTATTGTTAATAATAAAGAAATGTTGAATATTGTTCCGATTGAGTTTGAGTTGAATCAAGCAAAAATTAAAGAAGAATCTAAAGATGAATTGGCTAAAGTGGTCAGATTAATGAGAAAATATCCAAAAATGGTAATTGAATTTGGTGCACATACCGATGCCAGAGGGGGAGACACATACAATTTACGTCTTACACAACGAAGAGCTATTGAAACAGTTAATTACCTAATATCTTTAGGAGCTGATCAAAAGAAGATTACCGGAAAAGGATATGGAGAAACGGAATTGACCAATCACTGTAAGAACAATGTAAAATGTACAGAGATCGAGCATTTACAAAATCGAAGAACTGAGTTTGTAGTGATAGCAAAATAGATAATACTAATTATCATTAAAAATTAGAAAGCATCCTTAACACATAGGGATGCTTTTTTTATTGTTTTTACTGTAAAAAGAGAGAAAATATGTATTTTTGCGAATTTATTAGAATTTGCAAAATAATGAATAATATTTATAGAGAATATAAAGGACTAGATCTTACAAATGTAGCAGATGAAATCCTACAATATTGGGACGATAATAATATTTTTGAAAAAAGTATCACTTCCCGTGAAGGTAATAAATCCTTTGTATTTTATGAAGGACCACCTTCTGCAAATGGTTTGCCAGGCATTCACCATGTAATGGCTCGGACTATTAAAGATATTTTTTGTCGTTATAAAACTTCACAAGGATTTCAAGTTAAAAGAAAAGCCGGATGGGATACTCATGGTTTACCAATTGAATTAGGTGTTGAAAAGGAATTGGGAATAACCAAAGAAGATATTGGAAAAACCATTAGTATTGAAGATTATAACAATGCTTGTAAAAAAGCGGTAATGCGTTATAGTGATGTTTGGGGAGATCTTACCAGAAAAATGGGATATTGGGTAGATATGGATGATCCGTATATAACCTATAAACCAAAGTATATGGAAACGCTTTGGTGGTTGTTAAAACAAATGTATAATAAAGGATTATTGTACAAAGGTTATACTATTCAACCCTATTCTCCAAAAGCCGGAACCGGTTTAAGTTCACATGAATTAAACCAACCCGGAACCTATCAGGACATTACCGATACTACCGTTGTTGCTCAGTTTAAAGTGAAATCACAAAGTGAGCAAGATATAGCTCTTCCCTTTGGAGCGGATTTAGGAGGAGACATTTACTTTCTGGCATGGACAACAACACCATGGACATTACCATCAAATACAGCTTTAACAGTTGGTAAAAAAATTGATTATGTAGTTGTTAAAACTTTTAATCAATACACGTTTGAACCAATAAATGTTGTATTGGCTAAAGCATTGGTAAATGCACAGTTTGATAAGAAATTTTATAGGGTTGAAAATGAAACAGAATTATCATCCTATAAAATGGCAGGAAAAATACCCTATTATATTGTAAATTTCTTAAAGGGTAAAGATCTTTTAGATATTAAATATGAACAATTATTGCCTTATGCTTTACCTTATCAAAATGCCGAAAATGCATTTAGAGTAATAGCAGGAGATTTTGTTACAACTGAAGATGGTACTGGTATTGTTCATACAGCACCTACTTTTGGTGCTGATGATGCTTTAGTTGCAAAACAAGCAAAACCAGAAGTACCGCCAATGCTTGTTTTAGATGATAACAACAATCCTATTCCATTAGTTGATCTACAAGGCAGATTTACCAAACACATGGGAGAACATGCCGGAAAATATGTAAAAAATGAATATTATGATGAAGGCGAATCACCCGAAAGGTCAGTAGATGTTGAGTTGGCGATTAAGTTGAAAGAAGAAAATAAAGCTTTTAAAGTTGAAAGATATAAACACAGTTATCCTAATTGTTGGAGAACTGATAAACCAATTTTGTATTATCCTCTAGATTCATGGTTTATAAAAGTTACTGATGTAAGAGATAAAATGTACCAATTAAATCAAACTATTAACTGGAAACCTAAATCAACCGGAGAAGGTAGATTTGGGAATTGGTTAAAAAATGCTAATGATTGGAATTTATCCCGATCACGTTTTTGGGGTACTCCTTTACCAATTTGGCGTACTGAAGATGGAGCAGAAGAGATTCTCATTGGATCAGTAGAAGAATTAAAGAACGAAATGCAAAAATCTGTTGAAAAAGGTTTTATGCATGAGAATGTTTTTGCTGATTTTGAAATTGGTAATATGAGTGATGAGAATTATGAAAAAATTGATCTTCATAAAAATGTTGTTGATAGTATTGTCTTAGTATCACCTTCAGGTAAACCAATGAATAGAGAATCTGATTTGATTGATGTATGGTTTGATTCGGGTGCAATGCCCTATGCTCAATGGCATTATCCTTTTGAAAATAAAGAAAAAATAAATGAAAATTCGTTTTTCCCGGCTGATTTTATTGCGGAAGGAGTAGATCAAACAAGAGGTTGGTTTTATACTTTACACGCTATTAGCACAATAGTTTTTGATTCAGTTTCCTACAAAAATGTTGTTTCTAATGGTTTGGTTCTTGATAAAAATGGAAAGAAAATGTCGAAAAGACTTGGTAATGCCATCGACCCATTTAAAACAATGAAAAATTATGGTCCGGATGCAACACGATGGTATCTGATTTCAAATGCAAATCCCTGGGATAATTTAAAATTTGATCTGGAAGGTGTAAACGAAGTCAAAAGAAAGTTCTTTGGCACATTGTATAATACTTATTCTTTCTTTTCGCTATATGCCAATATTGATAATTTTACTTATAAAGAAGAAGATATTGCTTTAGAAAAACGACCCGAGATTGATAGATGGATTTTGTCTGAATTGAATACATTAATAAAAAATTCTGAGAAATATTTTGATGATTATGAACCAACCAAAGCAGCTAGAGAGATACAGTATTTTGTCAGTGAAAATTTAAGCAATTGGTTTGTTAGATTAAGCAGAAGACGTTTTTGGAAAGGTGAATATCAAGAAGATAAGATTTCAGCATATCAAACACTATTTACATGCTTGCTAAATATTGCAAAATTAGCTTCTCCTATTGCACCATTTTATATGGAAAACTTGTACAGAGATTTAACAAAAAATACTTCAAAAGATAAATTTAGTTCTGTACATTTGGCGAAATTCCCAAAAGCAGATAGTTCTTTGATAGATGCGTCATTAGAAAGGAAAATGCAAAAGGCTCAAACCATTTCATCAATGGTTTTATCATTGCGAAAAAAGGAAATGATTAAAGTTCGTCAGCCATTACAAAGAATCATGATTCCTGTTTTGGATGAAACTGATAAAAATGACATTAAAGCTGTAAGTAATTTGATCAGTACTGAAGTGAATGTGAAGGAAGTTGAACTGATTGATGATACAACTGGTATAATCGTTAAAAGTATTAAACCAAATTTTAAAGTTCTAGGACCAAAATTTGGTAAAGATATGCGTTTTGTAACTGCTGAATTACAAAAGCTATCAAATGAAGATATTGCTAAGATAGAAAAGGAAGGAAGTATTCAAATAAATATTAGTGGGAAAAATGAAACCATAAGTATTGATGAAGTTGAAATTAACACTCAGGATATTGAAGGGTGGTTAGTTGCAAAGCAAGGCAATTTAACAGTAGCTTTAGACGTTACTATATCAAATGAACTAAGAAACGAAGGAATTGCTCGTGAGTTGGTTAATCGAGTTCAAAATTTGAGAAAGGATTCAGGGTTAGAAGTAACGGACAAGATCAAATTATATCTTAAAAAAGATGGAATTATAGATAAAGCTGTTAGTGATAATGCCGATTATATTAAAAATGAAACATTAACTAAAGAGTTAATTTTAAAAGAAGAAATTATTAATGGAAGTAACATTGAATTTGATGATGTAAAGACAATGTTATTTATTGAAAAAGTTTAATATCATGACAGAAAGTAAAGTAAGATATTCAGACCAGGAATTAGAAGAATTCAAAGTAATAATCGAAGAAAAAATTAAACAGGCTCAAGAAGATTTGGCATTGATCAATAGTGCGTATAAAAACGATACAAATAATGGTACTGATGACACTTCTCCTACATTTAAAGCTTTTGAGGAAGGATCAGAAACCATGTCAAAAGAATCCAATGTTCAATTGGCAATACGGCAAGAAAAATTTTTACGCGATTTAAGTAATGCTTTATTGCGTATTGAAAATAAATCTTATGGTATATGCCGTGTTACCGGTAAATTAATTCAAAAAGAACGTTTGAAATTAGTTCCACATGCTACTTTGAGTATAGAAGCAAAGAGAAGACAATAAATTTGGTTAAAAGATTATTTTTATTAGTTCTTTTATTATTTGTTTTAAATTTATCTGCTCAAAATTCAATAGACAGATCGTTAATAACCAAAGCAAAACAGATATTTATTGAGTTTGATCTAATTGATAATCTAGAGTTAATAAGTACTGATAAGGGCCAGATTGAAGTTTTTTCAAAAAATGATTTTGGTGGGTCATCAAATTTTAAATTAGAAGAGAAAAAAGGAATTATTTATATTGAAAATATAATTGACATACCTTTAAATAATGATTTACTAGATAAAGAATGTACTGTTCAACCCAATTTCCCTTCATTTATAATCACAATACCAAAAGATAGAGAAGTTGATATTTTTATTAAAGAGGGTAATTTCTTTACACAAGAATTTGAAGGAAATATTAATTTAAAAATTGAAAAGGGAATTGTAAATGTGAATGGTCTGAAAGGAAAAATGCAAGTAAAAATTGATATTGGAAATGTTTATTGTAATTTAAAAAATACTAAATTAGATGTTCATACAAATTTGGGTTTTATCAGAACTACTACATTTTTTAATTTTATAATAAATGATGATCAACATAAAAAAGGTGTTATTGATAGGCCTGAAAACGAATTATATATAAAAGCTATAAAAGCAAATATTTTTTTAAAGAATTAATACCTTAGTTAAATAAAAGTTCCGTTGAAGAAAGCAGTCATTTTCATTTTTATAATTTTATTAATAGATCAAATTTCTAAGATCTACATCAAAACTCATTTTGTTTTAAGCGAAGAAATAAAAGTTCTTGGATTAGACTGGTTTAGAATTCATTTTTTAGAGAATAACGGGATGGCTTGGGGCAAAGAGTTTGGTGGTGAATCAGGGAAATTATTTCTTACATTATTTAGATTGGTAGCTATAACCGGAATAGGTTATTGGTTATACGACGCAGTAAGTAATAATTCTTCAAAAATATTAGTTACTGCGATATCTTTAATATTTGCCGGTGCTTTAGGTAATATTATTGATTCAGTTATTTATGGTGAAATTTTTAGTGATAGCTACCGTAAAGTTGCTACATTTTTACCATCTGAAGGAGGCTATAGCTCACTTTTTCATGGAAAAGTGGTTGATATGTTATACTTCCCAATAATTGATATGACAATGCCGGAATGGATACCTTATGTCCATTTTACTTTACCGGAATGGTTACCTTTTATTGGAGGGAAATATTTTTCATTTTTTGAAAATAGAAATTTTACTTTTTTTGATCCTGTTTTTAATATAGCCGATTCTGCCATAAGTATAGGCGTTACTATTTTAATTGTATTTAACAAAAAGGTTTTTCCTAATAAAGCTGATTAGCGAATTTCTTTAAGAGCATTTATCAATTGTAGTAAATTGTCAATTTCTACATGATCCATAATTACAACCTTAAACCATTTATTTCCTTCACTATGTTTTTGTGGAACTAAGTGATATTTTTCTGCCATATCTTCCGGAATATATTTGGCATGTATTGTGACGATATTCATTTTTGCTTCACGAAAATATTTTATATCTAGTTCGTCTAATTGTTTACAAAACCAATCAGTTCGCATTTGAAGAACACTTATTTTCTCGTACCAGCCGTAGGGTCCATAAGTAAATAAGATCATCCAAAAAGCTATTGCATTTGCTCCTGATCTACTTCCACAAAGTGTAAGATCCATACCTTCAACATATTCTGCTTCTTTGGTCAAAACATTTTCAATTAATCCTTTTCTACATAAATAAACCCCTGTTCCATAAGGTGCTTGCAGCATTTTATGTGCATCAATCGTAATTGAACATATTTTTGAATTGGCAAAATTGATTGTTGATTTTTTATTGCTAAACGGATAAACAAAACCGCCGTAAGCACCATCAATATGAAGTTTATAAGGCAGATCTAATTCTTCTAATAAATCTGTATATGTATCTGGATCGTCAACAGATCCAAACATGGTAGTAGCCATATTTGAAATTACAATAAAATATTTTTTCCCATCTTTAACAGCATTTTTAACGATTTTTTCAAGCTCAATTCTATTAATAACTCTGTTTTCAAATTCAACAGGGATAGAATATAATTTAATACTCAATACATTAGACCCTTTTGGGATAGAATAGTGTGTGTCTTCGGAAGCTAATATTGCGATTTCACTATTTTTCGCATTGTATTTATTGATAAAATAATTTCTAAAAACCCACATGGCCTGAATATTGGCTTCGGTACCTCCCGGAGCAATATAACCATCAAATTCATTTTCTTCAATTTTAAAAACATCTACAGCCAACACTTTTAAAACCTCACGTTCAATTTCTTGAGTACCTTTAAAGGCAGCTTCAGAAGAGCCAAATGTGTGACAACCAATATGATTTGGATTGGCGACATAAGATTTTAAAGTAGGTGCATCTTTCAAAAACGGGGCATCACTGTAAAAAACTTTTTCATCCAATTTTGATGCTGGATATCCCAAAGAAGTATCTTGAGAAAAATCAACATTTTCTGATAATGCTTTTTCAATTTTGTCTTGACGTTCTTTTTGGTTGAGCTTTTTCCAATATTTCATTTTCGACATTTTTAATGATTAAAATGTAATTTTCTAAAAAAATTAGGATGCAAATTTACAAATTAATAAACTCTTTTTTGTGTATTTTTACATGAGAAAGTCTTATAATAATAATTAAGAGAAAAGTATGAAAAAAGTAATTATGTATATACTGGCAATATTGTTGGGATTTCTCATTGCGGAAAAAATATACAAAAAAGAAAGCAATACACACATACAAGAAGATACTCAAGTAATGATGCACAGTATTAATAATATGAGTAAATTAATTGTGTCAGAAGGGATCTTTAGTGAAGTTTATAATTATCAGGATGCAAAAAAATATTTTTATGATACTTTTGAATTCAGAAAAAGTGTTATTGTAACTGTTAATGCCAAAGTGCAGGTGCTTTTTGATTTAAATGAGATGGATGTTGAAATTGATTCGATCAATAAAAGAATTATTATCAAATCAATACCAAAAGAAGAAATTACAATTATTCCTCAGGTTAAATATTTTGACCTACAACAAAGCACTTTTAATACTTTTGATAAAGAAGAGCTAAATAAGATCAATAAAAAAAGTATTGATAAAATCAAACAAACTGCTGAAGTTAGTAATTTGATAGAAAATGCCAGAGAAAGATTAATAATTGAATTGACAAAAATATATCAGTTATCTAATATTTTAGGTTGGGAGGTTGTAGATGAAACAGATATGCAGTTGATGGATAATTTTGTACAGGAAAAGCCTAAATTTTGAACATAAAAGTCTTAATTAAATCTTTACCGGATGCACCCGGAGTATATCAATACTTTGATAAGGATGGAAAGATTTTATACATCGGAAAAGCAAAAAATTTAAAAAAAAGAGTTGCTTCATATTTTACCAAGAATCATGATTATGGTAAAACCAGAGTTTTAGTAAAAAAGATTTTTGATATTAAGCATATTGTTGTGGAGACAGAAACGGATGCTCTGCTGTTAGAGAATAATCTTATAAAAAAATACCAACCCCGTTATAATATTTTATTAAAAGATGATAAAACATATCCCTGGATCTGTATTAAAAATGAACCTTTTCCAAGAGTATTCTTAACCAGAAATATTTTTAAAGATGGTTCAGAATATTTTGGACCTTACACTTCAGTTAGAACCGCTCGTGCACTGTTATCATTGATAAAAGAGTTATACCCTTTACGTACCTGTAATTATAACCTATCATCTCAAAATATTAAAAATAAAAAATACAAGCTTTGTTTAGAATATCATATTAAAAATTGTAAAGGTGCTTGTGAAGGATTGCAAAGCGAGTCTGATTATCAAAGTGATATAAAAGAAATAAGGAATATTGTTAAAGGTAGTTTTAAGTCTGCTATGCAGAAGTTTAAATTATTAATGTATGATCTTTCTGATAAAACTGAATATGAAGAAGCAGATAAGATCAAAAACAAAATTAATTTATTAGCCAATTATCAGTCAAAATCTACTATAGTAAATCCATCGATAACCAATGTTGATGTTTTTTCAATAATTTCTGATGAATTGTATGCTTATATTAATTTCTTAAAAATTTCTAATGGTGCGATTATTCAATCTCATACAGCCGAATTTAAAAAGAAATTAAATGAAAGTGATAAGCAATTATTAGAATTGGCAATAGTAGAGATCATGCAAAGATTTAATTCTTTTTCAAAAGAGATTTACGTTCCTTTTAAAGTTGAAGTTGGCGAAAATATTAAAGTTACTGTACCTAAAGTAGGTGATAAAAAAAGAATTGTTGATTTATCAGTAAGAAATGCAAAATATTACCGACAAGAACAATTCAAGCAAATTCAAATTATTGATCCGGAAAGACATATTAATAGAATAATGAAACAAATGCAGGGTGATTTGCGTCTAACAGGTGAGCCCAGACATATTGAGTGTTTTGATAATTCAAATATTCAGGGGACAAATCCTGTTGCGGCATGTGTTGTATTTAAAAACGGGAAGCCCAGTAAAAAAGAATATCGGCATTTTAATATAGAAACGGTTGTTGGTGCAGATGATTTTGCATCTATGGAAGAGGTTGTACACAGAAGGTATAAAAGGCTTTTGGATGAAGATCAGGATTTGCCACAATTGATAGTGATTGATGGAGGTAAAGGGCAATTGAATTCGGCATTAAAAAGCTTGAAGGTTCTAGGGTTAAGAGGTAAAATAGCCATAATTGGAATAGCAAAAAGGTTAGAAGAAATTTACTATCCGGATGACCCGATACCTTTATATTTGGATAAAAAATCAGAAACATTAAAGATAATTCAGCAATTAAGAAATGAGGCGCATAGATTTGGAATCACACATCATAGAAACAAAAGAAGTAAAAGTGCAATTCAATCTGAACTGTCAAATATTAACGGAATAGGTGAAAAAACAATAATGAATTTATTAAAAGAATATAAATCTGTTAAAAGGATTCAAGAGACTTCTTTAGAAGATTTGGTAAAAATTATTGGTAAAGATAAAGCAACCAAAATATATATTCATTATCATCAATAATAAAAAGCATTTTACGTTATAAAGATAATGGAGAAAAACCTTTTCATATTATTTTTACTTATTACATCATTAACTTTTGCACAACATGATTTGAAGCAAAATGATGATGTAAAAGTTGGTTTGGTATTAAGTGGCGGAGGTGCTAAAGGTTTTGCACATGTTGGCGTTATAAAAGTACTTGAAGAAGCAGGTGTTAGAATTGATTATATCGCTGGCACAAGTATGGGGGCAATAATTGGGGGCTTATATGCTTCGGGCTATAATGCAAACGAATTAGACTCAATCTTACATGTTCACGATTTTGATGTTTTAATTAGAGATGAGAAATCACGAAAGGCAAATTCTTTCTATCAAAGAAAAAATGCAAATAAATATGCATTAACATTACCAATTCAAAATAAAAAAATTGGATTACCAACTGCAATTTCCAGAGGTCAAAATGTTTTTAATCTTTTTTCTCAATTGACCAAACATGTTCATGATATAGAAGATTTTAGCAAACTACCAATTCCTTTTTTATGTGTTGCAACCGATTTAGAAACTGGTGAAGAAGTTATATTGGATAAAGGTTTTTTACCTGAAGCAATTAGAGCTAGTGGTTCCTTCCCGGGTTTATTAACTCCGGCAGAAATTGATGGTAAAATGTTAGTTGATGGTGGTATTGTTGATAATTTTCCGGTTGAAAAATTAAAAGATAAAGAAGTTGATTACATAATTGGAGTTGATGTTCAGGGAGGTTTACACAGGATGGATGATTTGGGTTCGGTACCAATGATCTTAATGCAGATAGTGGGTTTTCAGATGTATAAAGATTTTCAAGGAAAAAAAGAATTAACCGATATTTACTTAAAACCTGACATGTCAAAATTTAATGATTTTTCATTTGATGAAAAGGAAATAATTGTTAGTGAAGGTGAAAAGGCAGCTAGAGAAAAATTTGAAGAATTAAAGAATATTGCAGATAAACAAACTAGAAACAAACATCACAACTCAATTAGTACTTTTGTTTTAAATGGTGATATTGTCATTAAAGAGATTGAAATTAACGGTAATAAACATTATACTGAAAACTACTGTATAGATAAGCTTAAATTTATTGAGGGAGAAACGATTAGCCAAAAAAAATTTATTGAAGGTATCAATGCTTTATCGGCAACCGAAAATTTTGAAAGTATTCAGTATAGATTTTTTCCAGTTCAGGGCGGAACAAAGATCCAACTTAAATTAATTGAAAATGAAATTTCATCTTATTTACAATTTGGTATTCATTATGATGATCTGTATAAAACAGGTGTTTTGGTTAATTTTACTAAAAAACATGCACTTTTTAAAAATGATTTCTTATCGGCTGATTTTGTAATTGGAGACAACTTTAGATACAACATTGATTTCTTTTTAGACAATGGTTTTAATTGGAGTATTGGATTTAATACTAGATATAATTCATTTAGTCAGAATATTACTTCATATTTTTTACCTCAAGTAACTAAAGAAGAGGATTTGAGTCTTAGAATTCCTGTTAACTATTCTGATTTTACAACTCAATTTTTTATTCAAAGAACTTTTACAAATAAACTTGCTTTGAGAATTGGTGCAGAAGACAAATATTTAAACGTTAATTATAAAGAAATTATTAATGATGAAACTGTAAAAAACCATATTGATAAAAGTAATTATTTTAATGTTTTTGCTAAAGTGACTTATGATTCTTATGACACAAAATTTTCTCCAAAAAAAGGTTTTTATTTTGATTCAAATTATAAATTATATTTAATATCATCAGATTATAATAATAAATTCAATTCTTTTTCTCAAGTTTATGGTAATATTGGTTATGCTTATACGTTTTTTAATAAATTAACATTACACGCAACTTCGGAAGCAGGAATTACTATTGGGTCTAGTGGAAATGTTGTACACGATTATCATTTAGGAGGAAATAATGAAAATTTCATCAATACATTTTTTCCTTTTTATGGTTATGAAGTAGGCGGTTTAAATGGCAGCTCTTTTTTATTATCTGGATTAACCATCCGTTATGAAGTATATAAGAAAAATTATATTTCCTTTACAGGGAATTTTGCAAGGGTAGAGGATGATCTATGGAATGGAGGTTTTATTTTTGCAGAAACAAAAACAGGATATGCTTTTGGATATGGTTTAGACACCTTTATTGGTCCCATCGAATTAAAATATTCATGGTCTCCTGAAACTAATAACAAATATTGGTATTTTAATTTAGGCTTTTGGTTTTAGCTAAACGTTTATGTTTTCTTTGTTTTAATCTAAAATTGATTCTATGTTGAATAAAATACATTACAGGTACTACAATTAGCGTTAGAAAAGTTGCAAATGTTAGTCCAAAAATGATTGTCCATGACATAGGTCCCCAAAAAGCTACATTTTCACCACCGATATAAAACTGAGGATCAAATTCAGTGAATAAGGTCATAAAATTGATATTTATACCAAGCGCCAAGGGTAATAAACCTAAAATAGTTGTTATGGCAGTAAGTAAAACGGGTCTTAATCTTGTTTTTCCACCTTCAATAATGCTTTCGTAAACCAGATCCATATTTGCATCTTTTTCATCGATACCTTGTTCAATACTTTTTCTTTGTAATACTAAATTGGTATAATCAATTAAAACGATGGCATTATTTACTACAATTCCTGCCAAAGAAATAATTCCGATCATGGTCATCATTACAACAAACTCCATCCTAAATATAATTAACCCTAACAGAACACCTATCAAACTTAATAGAACTGAAAGTGAAATAATAATTGGTGTAGAAGTCGAATTAAATTGAGCAACCAGGATTAAAAATATTAAAAATACTGCTATTAAAAGGGCAGTACTTAAAAATGCCATTTGTTTTGCTTGTTCTTCTTGTTCACCCGTGAACGACACTTTAATATCTTTTGGTAAATTAAAGTTAACTATTGAAGCTTTAATTTGGTCATTAATTTCTGTAGCATTATAATTTTCAATAACATTAGAAGATATTGTAATTACTCTATTGAGGTCTTTTCTGTTTACAGCACTAAAAGTGGATGAATTTTCGATATGTGCAAAAGCCGTAATTGGAACCTGAACAATTTTACCTGTATTTTGATTTCTAAAAGTGATTTTTTGGTTTATTAATGCGGTTTTATTGTACCTGTATTTATCCATTAATCTCAAGTTGATCGGATAATCATCTACATCATCTTTATAAGTAGATATTTCTTTACCATATAAAGCGGTTCTAATAGTACTTCCTATCTGACCGGTAGAAACATTTAACCTTCTGGCTTTTTGTCTGTCAACAATAATTGGTAATTCAGGTTTATTCTGATCAATATCTAATTTTAATTCTTCAATTCCTTGGATATTGGATGAATTGATAAATTGCTTTAAATTTTCGGCTGTTTGGATAAGTTCCTCATAATTATCTCCACTCACTTCTATATTGATTGGAGCACCGGCAGGTGGCCCATCTTTTGGTCTGTCAACAGTTACATTCACGCCTGGATAATCTTGTAAAAGATTTCGAATTTCCATAAGAACGTCACTCGTTTGAATACCATTTCTATCAATAAATGTTACAAAATCAACAGTAATTCTTGCTTTGTTAGGTGTTGTTCCCCCTTGCGGACCACGATTTGGATCACTTGTTCCTTCACCAACCTGTCCTATTACAGAAGTTATTAAAAAATTCTTCCCATTTACTTCATATTTTTTTAAATACTTCTGTATTTTAGTCTCTATTTCTTTTGAAAGACTATTAGTAACTTCAATATCTGTTCCAATAGGATATTCAATATAAACGTAAACCTGTTTTGGTGGAGTGTCTGGGAAAAACAAAACTTTTGGTGGAAAAATGCCAAATAATACGATAGATAATATTAGCAAACCAAATGTGCCGAAAAAAAACTTATATACATTTTTACCTTTTAAAGCTATTTTTAAATTCTTCTCATAAACGTTTTCCATTAATGGTAAAAGCTTTTGCTGAAACCAAATTGTTGCAGGAGTTAAGAATTTTATTGTAATAATTCTTAAAATTCCTGCTAGTATTAAAAATAGCCCAATTGCATTTAAAAATTTTAATTTGGTGATAATACCGCCAATGATAAAGAAAATGCCAATTGCTATAAAAATTAAACTGTATTTCAATATTTTTTTGAAGTCGACATCATCTTCTTTAATTTTCATATAAACTGATGTCAACATCGGGTTTATAACCAAAGCAACAAATAATGATGAACCGAGAACAATTATTAAAGTAATTGGTAAAAACTTCATAAACTCCCCCATCATACCAGTCCAAAATGCGAGTGGTAAAAAGGCTGCTAAAGTAGTGGCAGTTGAGGCAATAATTGGCATAGCAACTTCACCGACACCAAATTTTGCAGCATCAATTTTTGAATAGCCTTCATCCATTAATCGATATACATTTTCAACCACAACGATCCCATTATCAACCAGCATTCCCAATGCTAATACCAAAGAAAATAGTACCATCATATTTAAAGTAACCCCCATCATGTTTAATAAAATGAAAGAAATAAACATTGATAGTGGAATTGCAATACCTACAAAAAGGGCATTTCTAATTCCTAAAAAGAATAGTAAAACCACAACAACCAATATTACTCCAAGTATGATACTGTTTTCAAGATCAGATACCATAGTTTTGGTTTTATCGGTCATATCATTGGTCTTAGAAATATTAAGATTAGAAGGGAAAATACTTTTTTTTGCATCTGCAATAATCACATCAATTTGTTCAGATGCATCAATTAGATTTTCACCACCTCTTTTTGTGACATCCAACATAACTACAGGATGAGAAAATTCACGGGCATAACTGGTTTTTTCTTGCTCTTCAAAATTTACTTTGGCAATATCTCTTAAATAAACAATATTTCCTTTTTCTTGTTTAACAATTATATTTTTAATTTCATTTATCGATTCAAATTCTCCGATAACCCTAACGTTCCTTCTTATTCCACTTTCTAATAGATCGCCACCGGAAATAGTTATATTTTCATTTTTAATTGCTTGTTCAATATCATTGAAGCTGATTTTTGAAATTTCCATTTTGTAAAGATCAATTCCAATTTCTACTTCTTTATCCTGGATTCCTCTGATATCAACTTTTGAAATTTCGGATATTTTTTCAATTTCATCTTCTAAGTATTCACCATATTTTTTGAGTTGATCCATTGAAAAATCACCGGATAGATTAATATTCATGATCGGCATTAATTCAGCAAAATTCAATTCTTGAACAGTGGGTTCAGCTGGCAGATCTTTAGGAAAATCTTTGTCAGAAAGGGCAGCATCAACTTTGTCTTTTACTTTGCGTAAAGCCTCAGTAGGTGTAACATCAAAATCAAATTCAACCTGAATAGATGAAAAACCCTCAGAAGAGGTTGAAACAATTTCATTAACTCCTGAAATTCCATTTATTTCTTTTTCTAAAGGCTTGGTAATTAATTTTTCAATATCTAATGCTGAATTTCCAGGATAAGGGGTAGTGATAAAAATTTGAGGAACAACAATTTCCGGAAAAGCTTCTCTTGGCATACTTTGATAAGAAAATATCCCGGCAAAAATTATCATAAAAGTTATAACAAATACAGTCATTCTGTTTTGAATAGCCCATGTTGATAATTTAAACTCTTTAAGTGTATTATTCATTTTAATATTTTTCAGAAATTAAGCAATAATTTAATTCATTATTTTAATCAATTCACCATCTTTTACAATTCTTGAACCTTTATCTATTAAAGAGTCATTTACTTTTAAACCTTCTGTAATAAGAGATTCTTGTTTGTATTCTTTTGAAACTTTAATGATTCTTTTTGAAGCGTCAAAATCACCATTATTTTTATTGGTTACATAAACAAAATTGTATCCATCCTTACCTTTTTGGATTAGTGAAGAGGGTATTATAATGCCATTTTCTTCAAAATCTTTAATTTTTATGTCTGCTAATAAATTTGGTTTGATCAGATTATTTTTATTATCAATTTTTATTTTGGTTTTAAAACTTCGATTGTTGGGGTTGATCACATTACCCACTTGTGCAATTTCTGATTTCATTTCAATGTGAATTGAAGGAAAACTGATCAATGCTTCATTTCCTTTTTTGATATAAGGTAAATAAGTTTCGGTAACATCGGCTTCTAAATATATCTTATCTAAATTAACCAATCTTATAACGGCAAGTTGAGGATTCACCAATTCACCTTTTCTTGGAAATATTTCATCTATAACACCTGAGAAGGGAGCTTTAATTTTCATTTTTGCAGCTTGATTTGCAATAGTATTTTTGCTCTTCTCTAAACTTTCAAATTGTGTTTTAGCTTGTAGATACTGCATTTCAGAACCAATTTTTTGATCCCATAATCTTTGCTGTCTCTCAAAGGTTGTTTTTGCCAGATTCAATTGTGTGTTCAATTCTGCTATGTTATCCTGAATGGATGAATCATCTAATTGAATTAAAACCTGACCTCTTTTTACCCTTTGTCCTTCTTTAACTAGAATATTTTTAACAGTTCCACCAATCTCAGGTCTTATCTCAATATTTTTGTCTGCTTTAACAACACCTTGAATTTCAATATAGTGTTTAAAAACTCCTTGTTTAGGACTTGTTACTGAAACAACTTGATAATTACTTTTAGAATCTATTTTTGATATATTCAATTCAATTTTTCGTAAAACACTATTCAAACTATCAATTTTATTGATAACAGATGTTTTTTGATCCTGAAGCTCTTCTAAAGAACCTGATATTTGGTTTTCTTCTTTTTTACAAGAAAAGAATACAAGAAAAATAAAGATATATATAATTGATTTTTTCATTTTAAAATATATTAAGGGCGTTTTCTAATTCTACTTTTGATTGTATGATCTCTAAGATTGATTGAATATATTGCTGTTGTTGTTGATATAATTGGTTTTGGGCGTTGGTTAGGTTAAAACTGGAGCTGAGTCCCTCAAAAAATTTAATTTGTTCCTTATTAGCAATGCTTTCAGCTAAAACTAAATTTTGTTTGGATGTTTGATAGTGGTCCAATGCAAATTGATATTTATTTTTGGCTGTATCAACTTGTAATTTTAATCTTTGTGAAGTTTCGTCTAATGCAATTTCTGATTGTTCTAAACTTATTTTTGCCTGTTGTGTTCTGGCACTTCTTTGTAAACTACTAAAGATTGGTACATTTAAACTAACGCCAAGTAAGGAAGAGTTAAACCAATCTCCATTATTTCTAAAAAAAATATCATTGTCATTATTGGCATATGTTGAATAATTTATAAAAGCTCCTAATGATGGAAGTGCTTGGCTTTTTTCAAACTTTACAAGTAATTCATTTGAAACAACTGTGTTATCTGCAATTCTATAATCTATGTGGTTGTCTAAATTAAAATTTGAGTTTATCAAATTCATATCTGATGAACTTAATGCAAGTTCTTCAAGGTTTTCTTTTAAAACCACCTGTGTATCAATTGGAATGCCTAAAGTAAGATTAAACATCTTTTTTGCGATAATTTCAAGTCTATTAGCTTTATTTATCTGATTTTCTATAGTTGACAAAGTAATTTGCTGTTGTTCAAGATCTTGTTCTTCTGCCAGGCCATTTGCCAGAATTGCCTTAGTTTCATTTAAGTTTTTTTGTAAAACAGCTCTATTTTTTTCTAATATGATAATAGATTCATGGGCAATCAATACACTTCCATAAGCATTTATAACAGCTTCTTTTACTTTTTGATCAGTTTTTTCTTTGGCGAGTTCAGAAATTTTTAAATAAGTTTTAGCAGATTGTAACCCAACTAAATATGAACCGTCAAATAATAACTGTGTTAAGGTTAGGGTTGCATTTAAATTTTGTTTTGTACCAAAGGTTACTTCCATAAATTCACCGGGCTCACCACCAAAAAATTCACTGGGTATTAAAGTTATTCCCTGTTTAAGCCAGTTTTGATAATCTACTTTACCATTAATTTGAGGTAATCCAATGGTTGTAGTTTCCCATTTCTTTTTTACTGCAGCATCAATGTCTAATTTTGCTGTACGGACAGAATAATTATTTGTTAATGCATAGTTAACAGCTTCATCAATTGTAAAGGCATAAGTGACGCTCTCTTGTGCTCTTAAAGTTGAAAATATTGAAGAGATTGAGAAAATTAGTAAGAAGATCTTCTTCATTTTTTAATAATATTTTGTAGTGTTTTTAATCCTTTTTCAGTAGCAATTGCTCTAATGTGATATTCTAAATAGCTATCCATTAAATATGGAACAGAAAAATCATTTTTCGGAAATAATTCTACATTTTTAATCCCCATCATACCGTTAAAATAGAGTCTTGTAATTAAATTAATATCAATTTCTTTTCTGTAATAGCCTTTTTCTATTCCTCTGTTTAAATTTTGAGTAATACATGAATTTACAGAATCAAATTGTTTTTGTTTTAGTGTTTCGAATATTTTGGGATAATATTTTTGTAATTGATATTGGGGAGAAGATTCTTCATTTTTTAATTGCTCTAATACTAGTGATTTGACTTTGTACAACTCATCAATAGGATTATAATTTGAAGCACAAATCGTAAATATCCCTTTATTGATCTTTTCAAAAGCAAAAATTGAAGCTGCTTCTACTAATTTAGCTTTGGTTGAGAAATAAGTATAAATGGTCTTTTTTGATATAGCCAGTTCTTTAGCAATATCATCCATGGTAATACTTTTAACACCAAAGCTTAAAAATAAATCTATAGTTTTATTTAAGATCTTTTCTTTCATTAGTGGGCAAATATAATAAAAGGAAACTTAAAATACTAAAATAGTTTCCAAAGTATTTCATTCTTTTTATTTTCCTGGTAGTTTTGTTTTCAGAAAATATTATTTTTACAAAAAATAGTAAATTGAATATAGAAGATTACAAAAATGCATTTTTACTTTATTTAGATGATAAAACTAATGCAAACAGTGTTTTAAATGAGCCAAAGAATTTATATGAGCCAATTCAATATATTTTAAATCTTGGCGGAAAAAGATTACGACCGGTTTTGACTTTATTGAGTTGTGATATCTTTAGCGGAAATTATAAAGTTGCTTTAGATGCTGCATTGGCCATTGAGATGTTCCATAATTTTACTTTGATGCATGACGATATTATGGATGAAGCATCTATTAGAAGAGGTAAAACTACAGTTCATATAAAATGGGATATTAATACCGGAATTTTATCTGGTGACGCATTGATGATTTTGGCGTATCAATTATTTGAAAATTATGAGGGACACGTCTTTAAAAGCATTATTTCCCTTTTTAATAAAACTGCTATTGAAGTGTGTGAAGGTCAACAATACGATGTTGATTTTGAGACTAAAAGTAATGTCTCTTTAAGTGAATATGAAAAAATGATTGGATATAAAACGGCTGTTTTAGTTGCTGCTGCTCTAAAAATGGGTGCTATTATTGCTAAAGCTGATGAAAAAGAAACAGATTTAATTTATAATTTTGGTTATAATTTAGGAATGGCATTTCAATTGCAAGATGATTATTTAGATTCTTTTGGGTCAGAAGAGTTTGGCAAAAGGATAGGTGGAGATATTATTGAAAATAAGAAAACTTTTTTAGTTATTAAAACTTTAGAACTCGCTTCAAAAGAAGATAAAAAAATAATTAAAGATCTTTTTTCAACAAATGATAAAAGCTTAGAGAAAATTGATAGAGTTACTAATTTTTTTAAAAAATATAAAGTAGATAAAAGTATTCAAATTGAAATTGAAAAACACACTGTGAAAGCCTTTGCAGATGTTGAAAAACTAAACGTTTCTCAAGAAAACAAAGATAAATTGATAGAATTTGGAAATAATTTAATGAAGCGGAAATTGTAATGCTACCTCAGGAGTTTTCAATAGAATATTTACAAGAAGCTGAAAACAAAGAATTTTTAAAAAAATTAATTCTTCAAATAAGAAAAGATGCACAAATGGTTGGTGTGGATTTTGAATTAAATGAAGAAAGTTCTCCTATTGGATTAGTAAATTATTTACAGTATTTTTTAAGTAATTTAGTTAGAAATGATTTTGCTGCCTATGTAAATTTTTTATACCGAGTTGATATTTCTGAAAAACAGTTAATGAATTTACAAGATTTAGAAATTAGTATTCTTGTAAATAATATTGCCATCCTTTTATTAAAAAAAGAATGGCAGAAAGTATGGTTTAGAAGTAAAAACTTATAATAGGTGTCCAGGCTGAATTATAAGGGCTGGTTGAACTATGTAAAACATCAAATTGAAAGCCAAATGCAACATGTCCGGTAACATAAGAAGCACCCAAATATAAGCCGTTATTCCAAAAACTATCATTTGAATAATAATTATTATAATTGGAGTTTAAACCTTCATATTCTACAGTAAATTGTAAAAAACGCATAGGTCTGAATCCAACCATTGCACTTCCTCCAAAGGAGTTTGAGCTATAGTCATAATAAATAGAGTTATAATAACTACTGTTTTTTGAGTACATATAGGTTAATCCTACACCGGTAAAAAATTTTGGTGTAAAATGATAATATGCCTTTGGAGCAATTAATACGTTAGCGCCTTCGTTCCAAAATGAAAATCCAACATTACCACCAAAATTCCACCTGGGTTGAAAAGCAGGTTTAGTGTATTGTTTTGTAACGGTTTGTTTAGTAGTTTCATTGCCGGATTGATACTGGTAATTAGAATTATTTGGAATCACCTTTTTTTGAGCGTATAACGAATTTATTAGTAAAGTAAATATAAGTATTAAAGTAATTTTTTTAAACATTTTATAATTTTTTTATTTAATTTTATGTCAAATATAATAAATCAAAAATAATTATTGTTCAGATTGCTAAAAATTAGTAATATTGCATTCCATTTCGGGACCCATAGCTCAGTTGGTTAGAGCACCTGACTCATAATCAGGGGGTCGAAGGTTCGAGCCCTTCTGGGTCCACATATAAAACCAAAATATCTAAATGATGTTTTGGTTTTTTTATAAATACTAGAATTAGTATTTTATTAAAATAAAAAATTAATAATAGTATGTTAACCTTTTTATGAAAAAGTGATTAATAGTAAAATATTTAATAGGAATTATTATTTTCTAATTCATTTTTATATATTTGCAACATAATAAAAGTATTGCCGTTATAAAGGCAAAATAAATCGTATGGCTAAAAAATACTCAAAAGCAATATTATTAATTTTATTAATAGTTTTTGCTAATAGTGCTTATGCACAAGGGCCTCCCCCTCCTCCTCCTCCAATTACACCAATTGATGGTGGTGTTGTAGCTTTGTTTCTAGCTGGTGCAGCCTATGCAATTAAAAAGATTAGGGATAAGAATAAATAATGTTAATATTTATTTTGTAGTCTTGCAACATACTTTCCTATTACATCAAATTCTAAGTTTACATAAGTATTTTCTTTTATCATATGAAAATTAGTATTCTCATAAGTGTATGGTATAATAGCTACACTAAAAGTCTTTTCTCTTGAATTTACTACAGTAAGACTTACACCATTAACAGTTATTGAACCTTTTTCTATAGTAATATTATCATATTCAGGATCATATTCAAAAGTATATACCCAGCTTCCTTCAAGCTCTTCAACATTAGTACACCTGCCTATTTGGTCAACATGACCTTGAACGATATGTCCATCTAATCTATCATTGAGTTTCATCGCTCTTTCTAGATTTATTTTATCATTTATATTTATATAACCTAAATTTGTTTTGTCAATCGATTCTTTAATAGCGGTTACCGTATGTGTATTATCTTTTTGAGCTATTACAGTTAAGCAAATTCCATTATGCGCTAAACTTTGATCGATCTTCAATTCGTTAGAAATATTACTTTTTACTGTAATATGTAGGTTTTCTTTATCCTTAATTAATTCTATAACTTCACCAAAACTTTCAATAATTCCTGTAAACATAATTTATTATTTTTATTGATTAACTTTGTAAAAATATTTATTTTTATTGATTCAAATTTAATGATAAAAAAATAATTGGATGAACAAAACAGATAAAATAAAAGTAGGAATTTCAATAGGAGATCTTAATGGAATTGGACTTGAAGTAATATTAAAGACTTTTGCAGACAATAGGGTTTTGGATCTCTGTACACCTGTAATTTTTGGCTCTAATAAAATTGTTAGCTATCACAAAAAGGCATTGAATATTAAAACACCGATCAATGGAATTGAACAAATTCATAAAGCCTTAGACAATAAATTAAATTTAGTCAATGTTTGGAGAGAAAATGTAACAATCGATTTGGGGAAAGCTACAGATGATTCTGGAAAGTATGCCTTTAAATCGCTCGAGCATGCAACAAATGCATTAAAAAAAGGAAACATTGATGTTTTAGTTACAGCACCCATAGATAAAAGCAATATTCAATCTGATCTTTTCAATTTTAAGGGTCATACAGAATATCTTGAAGCAAATTTATCAGGTGATAGTTTAATGATCTTGCTTACAAATGAGATCAGATTAGGATTGATTACAGGTCATATACCCATAAAGGATGTTGCCAAAACCATAACGTCCGATCTAATTCAAAAAAAGGTAGAAATCATGTACGAATCATTAATAAAGGATTTTAATATTGAAAAACCAAAAATAGCAATATTAGGTTTAAACCCTCATTGTGGTGATAAGGGTGTTATTGGGACAGAAGATGATGAAATAGTTAAGCCAACCATTGATGAAATTCAAAAATCGGGTAAATTAGTTTACGGACCTTTTGCTGCTGATAGTTTCTTTGGTTCTCAATCGTTTAAAAATTTTGATGGTGTTTTAGCAATGTATCACGATCAGGGTTTAGGGCCATTTAAAACTATGTCTTTTGGTAAAGGAGTTAATTTTACTGCTGGTTTAAACAAAATCAGAACTTCGCCAGATCACGGTACTGCCTTTGAAATTGCCGGAAAAAATATTGCGAATCATAGTTCGTTTATGGAAGCTATTTTTACAGCGATTGATATTTTTAGAAAAAGAAAACTTTACAATGAATTAATTGAAAACCAGTTAAAAAACAATAAAGTTCAATAATTTATAAAAAAGTGAAAAACTAATTTTCATAATAAAAGATATTTTTTTATCTTTGCGCGCTTAAATTATTTTTATGATGAGACCCTTAAAAGAATACAATATTTCTTTTACTGGCTTAAAACCGGGGGAACATCAATTTAAATATATTATTAATAAGGCGTTCTTTGAAGCTTTTAACTATGATGATTTTTTAGATTCTAACGTAAATATAACGTTAGATTTTATTAAAAAAGATACTTTATTTGAATTGCATTTTAGTGCAAAAGGTAATGTTAAAGTACTTTGTGACATCTCTAATGAGCCATATGATCAACCAATTCAAGGAAACTTGGACACAGTTGTTAAATTTGGTGAAGAGTTTAATGATGACAATGAGGATCTAATAATTATTCCTTTTAGTGAACATCAAATAAATGTTGCTCAATTTATATATGAAATGATTGTATTATCTGTACCGAGTAAAAGGATTCATCCCGGAATTGAAGATGGTACGTTACAGTCGGATATTTTAGAAAAGTTAAAAGATTTACAACCAGGGAAAAGTAAAGAAAATGATAAGATCGACCCAAGATGGGCAGATCTAAAAAAGTTAATAACAAATAAAAAACCATAGCAATGGCACATCCTAAAAGAAAAATCTCAAAGCAGAGAAGAGATAAAAGAAGAACACATTATAAGGCAGTTGCTCCGCAAATTGCTAAAGACCCTACAACCGGTGAAGCTCATTTATTCCATAGAGCTCATTGGCATGAAGGAAAATTGTATTACAGAGGTCAAATATTGATTGATAATGAAGAAAACATGGCCTAATCAAAAAGTTTGAAAAACATAAAAAAACCCTCTTTTTTGAGGGTTTTTTTATGTTTTCGTGTTAAAAATTGACAAAAAATGAGTTTTTTGATCTATATCAATAATAAATTGCTTTACTTTGGAAACTGTTTTTTTTAAGTTTTTGATTTTATATTTTTTTCTTTTTAATAATAGTAAGAGGTTTTAATTATGAATAAAATTACTGCAGCAATAACAGCCGTAGGAAAATATGTTCCGGAATACATTTTAACTAACAAAGAGTTGGAAAAAATGGTTGACACAAATGATGAATGGATTATAACAAGAACCGGAATAAAAGAAAGAAGAATTCTAAAAGGAGAGAATAAAGGCTCGTCATTTTTAGCAATTAAAGCTGCAAAAGATCTTTTATCAAAAACAAATCTAAATCCTAAAGAAATTGAACTGATTATTGTTGCTACTGCAACTCCAGATATGCAAGCCGCATCAACCTCAGCTTTTGTAGCTTCAGAAATTGGAGCAACAGAGGCTTTTTCATTTGATCTTGAGTCGGCATGTTCCAGTTTTTTATATGGGATGTCAGTTGCTTCCAGTTATATAGAATCCGGAAAGTATAAAAAAGTATTATTGATTGGTGCTGACAAAAACTCATCAATGATAGATTACACTGACAGAACAACTTGTATTATATTTGGTGACGGAGCCGGAGCAGTTCTATTTGAACCTAACGAAGAAGGTTTAGGCTTATTAGATGAATTGTTAAAAAGTGATGGTTCAGGAAGACAATTTTTAAAAGTTGAGGCTGGTGGATCAGTTCTTCCGGCAAGTAAAGAAACAGTAGAAAATAAAATGCATTTTGTAAAACAAGATGGTAGATCTGTGTTTAAAAATGCAGTTTTTAATATGGCTGATGTATGTGAAAAAATAATTCATAGAAATAATTTGTCCAATGAAGATGTAGCTTGGTTGGCTGCACATCAGGCAAATAAACGAATTGTTGAAGCTACTGCAAAAAGAATGAAGTTGGATGATTCAAAAGTAATGATGAATATTCAAAAATATGGAAATACTACCTCGGCTACTTTACCATTATTATTAGCTGATTATGAAAGTCAACTTAAAAAAGGGGATATAATAATATTTTCAACTTTTGGAGGAGGATTTTCTTGGGGATCAATTTATTATAAATGGGCATACAATTCATAGAAACAAAATAAATATAATATTATGGAATTAAAAGAGATTCAAAATCTGATTAAATTTGTTGCAAAATCAGGTGCCAACGAGGTAAAATTAGAAATGAAAGATTTTAAAATTACCATTAAAACAGGTGCAGGAGGAAAAGTGACTTCTATTGTTCAACAAGTTCCTGCAGCAACAGTTCAAGTAGTACCACAAACTGAAATTCAGGCTATTCCTGCTACTGAACAGAAAACGGAATCTGTAAATAAAAAAACAGATGAAGCAAATTCATATATTGAAATAAAATCTCCGATCATCGGTACATTTTATCGCAAACCATCTCCAGATAAACCGCCATTTATTAAAGTTGGTGATGATGTTGAAGTAGGGGATACAGTTTGTATCATTGAGGCGATGAAATTATTTAATGAAGTTGAATCGGAAATATCGGGGAAAATTGTAAAGATCCTTGTAGATGATTCTTCACCGGTTGAATTTGATCAACCATTATATTTGGTAGATCCTTCATAAAAAGAGTCTAATTATTTATAGTTAGTTATATTGTTAAAATAGATTTTTTTGGTTTTAGATCAATTTATAATTATTGAAAATTATGTTTAAAAAAATATTAATTGCCAATAGAGGAGAAATTGCACTTCGAATAATTAGAACCTGCAGAGAAATGGGTATTAGTTCGGTGGCAGTATATTCAACTGTTGATAAAGAAAGTTTACATGTTAAATTTGCAGATGAAGCAGTTTGTATTGGTCCGGCTTCAAGTAATGATTCGTATCTAAAAATGTCAAATATTATTGCAGCAGCTGAAATCACAAATGCTGATGCAATACATCCTGGCTATGGTTTTTTGGCAGAAAACGCCCGATTTTCTAAAATATGCGAAGAGCATGGTATAAAATTTATTGGCGCTTCGGCTGAAATGATTAATAAAATGGGAGATAAAGCTTCGGCAATAAAAACCATGAAAGAAGCTGGAGTTCCAACAATCCCTGGTTCAGAAGGAATAATAGCATCATTTTCAGAAACTGAAAAAATTGCAGAAAAAATAGGATATCCTGTAATGTTGAAAGCAACAGCAGGAGGTGGGGGTAAAGGAATGAGAGCGGTATGGAAACCAGAAGATCTGCAAAAGGCATGGGATTCTGCAAGAGCAGAAGCAAAAGCAGCTTTTGGAAATGATGATATGTATTTGGAAAAATTAATTGAAGAACCACATCATATTGAGATTCAAATTATTGGAGATTCAACAGGAAATGCTTGTCATTTGTCAGAAAGAGATTGTTCAATACAACGTCGCCATCAAAAACTTACAGAAGAAACGCCGTCCCCTTTTATTACGAATGCATTACGTAAAAAAATGGGTGAGGCAGCAATAAAAGCTTCTGAATACATTAAATATGAAGGAGTAGGTACAGTAGAATTTTTGGTTGATAAGAACAAGAATTTTTATTTTATGGAAATGAATACTCGTATTCAGGTAGAACATCCAATTACAGAACAAGTGATAGGTAACTTTGATTTGATTCGCGAACAAATTAAGATTGCAGTTGGAATACCTATAATCGGAATTAATTATTTTCCAAGTCAACATTCTATTGAGTGTAGAATAAATGCAGAAGATCCATTTAATGATTTTAGACCATCGCCAGGTGTAATTACTACATTTCATGCGCCGGGTGGACATGGTGTAAGAATCGACACACATGTTTATGATAGTTACATAATACCGCCTTATTATGATTCAATGATAGCAAAACTTATAGTTACTGCTCAAACACGTGAAGAAGCTATAAGTAAAATGAAAAGAGCTCTGTCTGAATTTATCATTGAGGGTGTAAAAACAACCATACCTTTTCATATGCAGCTAATGGATAATCCCGAATATGTTGCAGGGAATTATACTACAAAATTTATGGAAGATTTTGAAATGAAACCCGAAGAATAGATTTTACAATATACTTTTTAAGGATATGATTTTCATATCCTTTTATTATTATTAATGTAAAATATTATACTGATGAAAAGAGATAACTTTAAGATTGATGGTATTGATAAGATTATTTTAAAAAATTTGATGCAAGATGCCAGAACACCTATTTTGAGTATAGCTAGAGAGGTAGGGATTTCGGGTGCTGCAATTCACCAACGTTTACGCAAATTAGAAACTTCAGGATTAATATCAGGTTCGAAATTTATTATCAACCCAAAAGTATTGGGTTTTAAAACGCTGGCATTTGTAGGAATATTTTTAGATAGTTCAAGTAAATATAAAGAAGCAGTAAACAGGTTAAAGGAGATTGATGAGGTTATTGAGAGTCATTATACTACAGGAAATTATGCAATTTTAGTAAAAATTTTATGTAAAGATAATGAGCATTTAATGCAAGTTTTAAATCATAGTATTCAAAACATTAAAGGAGTATCAAGAACCGAAACATTTATATCTTTAGAACAACAAATTGACAGACAATTAAAAATATAATATTTATCTCCTGCTATTATAAATATTTAAATAGTACAATAATGTAACCAATGAGCTTAATGCAGCTACTAAGTAAGTTCTTGCAGCCCATTTAAGCGCATCCTTTGCCGCCCCCTGCTCTTTATCAGTTAACATATTTTTATTTTCAAGCCAGGCCAAGGCTCTATTACTGGCATCATATTCAACGGGTAAAGTTATAATTGTAAAAATAACAGTAGCTGCAAAAAAGATGATTCCTGCAAGTAAAAGTTGAGGAAAAGAATTTACTGTAAATATCCCTGCAATCAGTAAAAATGAAGCTAATTTTGAAGAAATTCCTACAGTTGGAACCAATTTTGAACGTAATTGAAGCCAAGGATAAGCGGTAGCATGTTGAACAGCATGCCCGCATTCATGAGCTGCAACAGCTGCAGCTGAAGCATTTTGTTGGTTGTAAACAACTTCACTTAGATTTACAGTTTTAGTTTTGGGATTGTAATGATCAGTTAAAGAACCTTTTGTAGAAACTACTTTTACATCATTAATATTATTGTCTGCCAGCATTTTCTCGGCAATTTCTCTACCGCTTAGACCATTTTGTAAATGTAAACGGGAATAGCGTTTAAATTTACTTTTTAATTGGTATTGCACGAACATTCCAATTCCACCAATGATCAAGATTAATAAGTAAGCACCAGACATATTTATATTTATTTAAATTTTAAAAATGTTTTTATATTATTGCAATAAATTTATAACATTAACTTTTCCAAAGCAAAATATATGGCAAATATACCAAATATTCTTTTAATTTATACCGGGGGTACTATAGGTATGGTAAAAAATTATCAAACCAATGCATTGAAAGCATTTAATTTTAATCAAATTAAAGAAAAAATACCCGAACTAAATTTATTGGATTGCCGGATAAAAACAAAAGTTTTTGATAAGCCTATTGATTCTTCAAATATGAGTCCAAAATATTGGGTTAAAATTGTGGATATTATTGAAAGGAATTATGATAATTTTGATGGATTTGTTGTTTTAAGTGGAACTGATACCATGTCATATACCGCGTCAGCTATCAGCTTTATGCTTGAAAACTTAAATAAACCTGTAATTTTTACAGGATCACAATTGCCTATAGGTGATTTGCGTACAGATGCAAAAGAGAATTTGATTACTGCCATTCAAATTGCAGGTACTCAATTTAATAATAAACCTAAAATAGTAGAAGTTTGTTTGTATTTTGAGTATAAATTGTATAGGGCGAATCGCACCACAAAAGTTAGTTCCAGCCAGTTTAACGCATTTCATTCACATAATTTTCCGCCTTTAGGAGAAAGTGGTGTTCATTTAGCTTTTAATGAATCCTTGTTGCGCAAGGCTGATCCTAAAAAAAAATTAATTGTAAGAAAAAGAATTGAAGATAATATTGTGATTTTAAAATTGTTTCCTGGAATTACAAAACAAGTTGTACAAAGCATTTTAAATATTACTGGTTTAAGAGGTGTAATTATAGAAACTTATGGATCGGGAAATGCACCTACAGATAAATGGTTTATAGATTTATTAAAAGTGAGTATAAAAAATAAAATACCTATTGTAAATGTAACCCAGTGTATAAATGGAAGTGTTCTTTTGGGATATTATGAAACGAGTAGTATTTTAAAAGAAATTGGCATTATTAGCGGGAAAGATATTACTACAGAATCCGCTATTGCAAAAATGAAATATTTATTGGGAGAAGGTATATTGTTTAAAGATTTTAAAGCTATATTCGAAAAACCATTGCGAGGAGAGATGAGTTATTAACAAAAATGTTAATTTTTTTTGCTTTAATTTTTTCAAACAAATTTTTTTTTGTTACTTGCCGCTTAATTATCATAAACACTTTAGGAGAGGTGGCCGAGCGGCTTAAGGCGCACGCTTGGAAAGCGTGTTTATAAGAGATTGTAACAAGGGTTCGAATCCCTTTCTCTCCGCAGAACGTGATTTATATGATAAAAATTTATATCTTTAACCCGTTAACTAAATTATAATATAAAGATTTACAAAAATGAAAAAATTATTTACTACACTGACAATTACAGGCTTAATGGTATTGAGTTCAGCACAAAGCATTTACGCACAAGCTGAACCTGTTCTTGAAGACAAAACTTTTCACCAACTTTTAAAACAACGTTTTATCGAAGGTGGTCCATTTTTTATGGGAATAGTTTTATTAACATTAATTTTAGGTTTAGCTATTGCTATTGAAAGAATTATATATCTTAATATGGCTTCAACTAATACTGATAAATTAGTGAATAATGTAGAAGAAGCTCTAAGTAGTGGTGGAGTAGAAGCTGCAAAAGAAGTATGTAGAAATACAAAAGGGCCTGTTGCCTCAATTTTCTATCAGGGATTAGACAGGATGGATGAAGGTGTAGATGCAGCTGAAAAAGCAGTTGTTGCCTATGGCGGAGTTCAAATGGGATTATTAGAGAAAAACACCTCATGGTTAGCTCTATTTATTGCTCTTGCACCAATGCTTGGGTTTATGGGTACAGTAATAGGTATGATTAGTGCATTTGACTCTATTGAAGCCGCTGGTGACATTTCACCTACAGTTGTAGCAGGAGGTATTAAAGTAGCTTTATTAACAACAGTATTTGGTTTGGTTGTTGCAATTATTCTTCAAATTTTTTACAACTACATTATTTCAAAAATCGATGGTATTGTAAATAGTATGGAAGACGCTTCAATTAAATTAGTTGATCTTTTGATCAGAAATAAATAAATAATATTATGAATAGTAAGTTATCAAAAATATTATCATTAGTTGCAGGTGCGATTGGTATTATTGCATTTTACTTTTTGATAAGAATAATCATGGAAGGGGATGATGCATTTGATGCAGTTAATCCTGATGCAGCTAGTTTACAAGGCAGCATTATTTCACCATATATATCCTTTGCAATGGCATTGTTATATATTACTGCAGGTTTAGCAGTTGTATTTTCATTGTGGAATTTGATCAAACATCCAAAAGCGTTAAAGAAAGCATTACTCTCTGTTGGGGTCTTAGCTGCTCTGTTGATAGTGGCTTATTTTCTTTCACCAGAAAATGCAGTTACAGATGCTACAGGTACTAAAATTTTAGTAGAACAAGGTAGTATTTCAAAATGGTCTAGCACAGGTATATGGTATGCAGTAATATTAGGAGGGATTGGATTAGCATTCTTCTTAGTTGATTTTGTTAAAGGAATTGTAAAAAATTAAAATTATGGCTAAAAGAGATATACCGGAAATTAATGCTGGCTCTATGGCCGATATCGCTTTCTTGTTACTAATATTTTTCTTGGTAACAACTACCATGGATGTGGATACAGGGATATCAAGAAAATTAACTGAAAAACAAGATTCTGATATCAAACCACCTAAACTTAAGGAGAAAAATGTTTTCATCGTTACCGTAAACCGTAATAATGATCTTTTGATCGAAGGCATAAAATTTATCCAAGTTGATGAATTGCGTGAGGAAGTTATCAAGTTTATTGATAATGGGGGTGGATTAGGAAACCCTATAGATGGAGCTGAACCAGCTGAATGTGAATGGTGTGAAGGAGAAAAAGATCCTGCATCATCAGATCACCCTAACAAAGCAGTAATTTCTTTAGAAAGTGACAGGGGAACTTCGTATGGTACATATATATCTGTTCAAAATGAGTTAGTAGGAGCATACACTGATCTTAGAAACCGATTGTCTAAAAAGTTGTATGGAGTTACATACACAGAGCTTTTAAAACAATCTAAAAATGATATGCAAAACGAGTCATTAAAAGAAAAGATTAAAAATATTAAGAAGAAATATCCACAGATTATTTCTGAAGCTGAACCAACTAAATAATATAAGTATGTCAAAGTTTAAAAAGAAGAAAAAAGGTATGCCTGGAATATCTACGGCATCTTTACCTGATATTGTATTTATGCTATTGTTCTTTTTTATGGTTACTACAGTGATGCGTGAAACTGATCTAAAAGTTAAACAAACAATTCCTTTTGCTACCGAAGTAAAAAAATTAGAGCGCAAGAGTTTGGTAAGTTATATTTATGTTGGTAAAATTGAAGGTCAGGGTGGAGATAAAATTCAGCTGAATGACCGTATTTCAAGTGTTGAAGATATTAAATATTTTATCTTTGCAGAAAGGGAGACACACTCAGAGGATGAAATTCCTTTATTAACTACTTCTATTAAAGCTGATATCAACTCAAGTGTTGGTACGATTACTGATATTAAAGAAGAGCTAAGAAATATAAATGCTTTAAAAATTAATTACTCTACAAGAAAAGGAGACATTACTAAAAATAAATAGTAATTAGTAAATTAATTTTAAAGGCAATCAAACTTAATAAAAAGTTTGATTGCCTTTTTTTATTTAAAAAAGTATCTTTGATAAAATATATTTTCAAATAAAATGGAAATGAATAAGACAACTATTTTTTTTCTGCTTTTTTTTTCAATTTTGCATGCACAGGATGAAGAATATACGATTGACCAAAAATATTTAGAAGATCAAATATATATAACTGCCGTATATCAAAAATTAATAAACTTACCGGATGAAATATCTGGTACTGGGTTTCCTTATGGCATTGGCTTAGGTGTTATTAAAGATCTTCCACTTAATAAAAATAGAAATGTTGGTTTAGGTATTGGTCTTGGATATGCATTTGATGTCCATTATTTTAATGTAAAAGAATTTGTGATACCGGGTGAAGAAGATAAAGAAATCAAAAGTAATAAAATTGCATTACATATGGTAGATCTTCCAATAGAGTTTCGTTTTCGAACTTCTACTCCGCAAAAATATAAATTCTGGAGATTTTATCCGGGTTTTAAATTCTCTTATGCCTTTGCACAAAACTCTGAATTAAAGCAAAGCGAAGATTTTGAAGTGGAAAAGGTTATTGAAGTAAATGATTTTCAATATGGTATAACTCTCTCTGCGGGTTTTAATAAATGGAATCTACATGTTTATTACGGTCTAAGTGAATTATTTAAAGAAGCTGAGAATAATAGCTTTCAAATTGCGCCACATGAATTAAAAATTGGAATAATCTTTTATCTTTTATAGAAATTGATAGCTTAAAAATTGCGTGATTATTCCTAAGAAAACACCTAAGTAGACTTCTTTGGGTTGATGTGCATTTAATTTTAATCTGGAAGTTGCTATAAAGCCAAAGGCTATTGTTAAAATTGTAGTCAATAGAGTCAGGTTGATTTGGTATTCTATGCTCATTACCATTATTAAGCCAATTAATGAGCCAATTCCCAGAGTGTGTAAACTAGTTTTAATATTAAAAGAGAATAATAAAAAAATAATTATAAATGCAATGCTTCCTCCATAAAAAGAAAGTCCTAATATGCTAACAATTTTTGTACTTAAAAGCATTTTCCCAAGCATAAAAGTTAGGATAATTAAAAATAAAATGGGAAATTTCCTTTCTTCAATGGTTTTTAATTTAAAAGATTGAATCAATTTTAATTTTTTTAGAATTATTAACAAGAATAAAGGGAGAACACAGGTACTGATAAATATTACAGCAATTATAATTTTTTTATACTTATCTGGAATATACTGTGGAGATATAATAAAATAGAGTAAAGTTCCTAACGTTGAAAAAAATATTGGATGAAAAACAAATGAAATAATTTTATAGAATGCAGTCATTTACAATATCTCTTTTCGTAATCTAGCTACAGGAATATCTAATTGTTCTCTGTATTTTGCTACAGTTCTTCTTGCGATCAAATAGCCTTTATCCTTCAAAATAGAAGATAATTTCTCATCGGTTAAAGGGATTTTTTTATTTTCATTTTCTATAACGGTTTGAAGTATTTTTTTTATTTCTTTAGTAGAGATATCCTCTCCCTTTTTATTTTTCATGGATTCAGAAAAATATTCTTTTAAAAGTTTTGTTCCATAAGGTGTATCGACGTATTTGCTGTTTGCAACTCTAGAAATGGTTGAAATATCCATATCAATTTCATCAGCAATATTTTTTAAAATCATGGGTTTTAACTTTCGCTCATCACCAGTTAAAAAATATTCTTTTTGATATTGCATAATAGCATTCATTGTGAGTAATAGTGTTTGCTGACGTTGTTTAATAGCATCTATAAACCATTTTGCGGCATCTAATTTTTGTTTGATGAACATAATGGCGTCCTTTTGAGCTTTAGACTTATCTTTTGATTCAGCATACCCTTGCAGCATATCATTATAATCTTTTGAAATATGTAGATCGGGTGCATTTCTTGCATTTAATGATAAATCAAGATTTCCTTCATTAATTTTTATTGTAAAATCAGGAACTATTTGCTCAACATTACTATTGCTCCCTGAATAGGATCCTCCAGGTTTAGGATTCAATTTTTCAATTTCATGAATAGCTTCTTTCAAGCTTTCTTTTGAAATATTTAATTTTTGGATTAATTTTTTATAATGTTTTTTTACAAAAAGATCAAATGAATTTTGAATAATATCAATTGCAGTTTTTCTTTCGGTAGTTTCTTTTTTTTGATTTAATTGAATTAATAAACTCTCTTTCAAATTTCTAGCTCCAACTCCCGGAGGATCTATTTGTTGTACTGTTTTTAAAACTTTTTCAATTTCATCCTCTGTAGTATAGATATTTTCTGAAAAGGCTAGATCATCAACAATATCTTCAATAGATCTTCTTATATAGCCGTTACCATCAATATTACCAACTAAAAATTCGGCAATTTGTGTTTCTTGATCAGATAGTTTAAAGGTATTTAATTGACTCAATAAAAATTGATTGAATGAGATACCGGCAGAATAGGGAATACGATTATCATCTTCATCACTGTTATAGTTGTTGGATTGTAATTTATAACTGGGTGTTTCATCATCACTCAAATAATCATCAATATTTATTTCAGTTTCAATAGTATCAGTACCTGAATCATCATAATCATCTGTATTGTCATTTGAAAACTCGTCAGAATTATCTTTTCCTATTTCTAAAGCAGGATTTTCTTCAATTTCATGTGCTAATTTTTGTTCAAAAGCCTGTGTGGGTAACTGAATTAACTTCATCAACTGAATTTGTTGGGGAGATAATTTTTGTTGTAACTTTTGTTGTAAACTTTGTTTGAGCATAAGAAAATTCTAATTGTATAAAAATACAAAAAACAAATAAAAGATAATAAACAAAAAAAGCAAAGTATTGTTTGTTAAGAATAACACTTCGCTTAATAGTGCCCGGTCGGAAATAGACGAATTTTATAAATCGGAATATTTTTGAAGGAATTTCAGTTTTC